>CALWSW010000082.1 GCA_944384305.1 uncultured Christensenellaceae bacterium | reverse complement strand
CGGGTTTTTTGTTTTTTGCTGGCACATGCTGTTAACAGAGTCTCCATTGATTCAAAATAGCTCGGGGGAAAGAAAAAGCCCGGCGCAGCAAAAAGCCCTTTCTTTACGGACGGTGGCTTGCGGTGTATAATGATTTTGCTGAATTCTGCCTGATTGTGCACATGGAAGGGAATCATTATGCAAATGAATTACAAGAGGGTCTTGGTCAAACTCAGCGGCGAGATGCTCTCCTCCAAAGAGAGCACGTTGGACCGCGAAAAAATACTGGAAGTAGCCGCTGTGCTCAAGCGCTTTGCCGAAGAAGGGCTGCAGATGGGCGTAGTCGTGGGGGGCGGCAACATCATGCGCGGCCGCTCCGCTGCGGGTATGGACCGTACCGATGCCGACCACATGGGCATGTTGGCCACAGTCATCAACTGCCTGGCATTAAAGGACGCCATCTGTTCGCTCGGCGGCAAAGCCGCAGTGCTCTCGGCCATTGAGATGAACCAGGTGTGCGAGCTCTTTACCAAGCGCGACGCCGTGCGCCGCCTGGAAGCGGGCGAGATCGTTATTTTGGGTGCCGGCAGCGGCAGGCCATACTTTTCGACCGACACCGCGGCGGCGCTGCGGGCGCTGGAGATCGACGCCGACGCACTGCTTTGCGGCAAGGCCTGCGACGGCATTTACGACAAGGACCCCCGCAAGTTCCCCGACGCCAAGAAGTTCGACGAACTGACCTACGATTACATCATCGAGCACCGGTTGGAAGCGCTCGACCAAACCGCCATCGTCCTCTGCCGCGACCGGCCGGGCGGCGGGCTGCCGGTGTTCGTGTTCGAGCTTTCGAACGTAAAAAATCTGGAAGACGCTCTCTGCGGCCGGGCGGCGGGGACCATCATTCGTTGACAGTGCAAAACGGCCGTTCCCATTCGCCGTTTGCGCAGAATCTCTGCGCGGCGCAAAGAAGCTGTCAAATAAGCCCCCTGCGCCGCGGTTTTGAGACAAATTCCCTTGTGCGGCGACGCATTCTCCATTAAAATAAGACTATATCAAAGGAGGTACCACCAATGGATCAAGAGGTCATTGCAACCGCAAAAGAAAAAATGGGCAAAACCATCAAAGTGCTGCAGGACGAGTTCGCTTCTCTCCGTGCAGGCCGCGCCAACCCCCATTGCCTGGACCGCATTCTGGTGGATTACTACGGCACCCCCACCCCCATCCAGCAGCTGGGCAACCTTTCGACGCCCGAGCCGCGCATCCTTCAGATCTCCATCTGGGACACGAAGGCCATCAAAGATGTCGAAAAGGCCATTCAGAAGTCTGATTTGGGCATCAACCCTACCAACGATGGCAAGAACATCCGCCTGGTGTTTCCCGAGCTGACGCAGGAGCGCCGCAAGGAGCTGTGCAAGACCGTCAAGAAAAAGGCCGAGGACAGCAAGGTAGCCATTCGCTCCATCCGCCGCGACGCCAACGACCAGCTCAAGAAGCTTGAAAAGGCTTCTGAGATCACCGAAGACGATTTGAAGGCCTACAACGACGACGTGCAGAAGATGACCGACGATTTTATCAAAGAGATCGACTCGCTTTCCGCTGCAAAAGAAAAGGAGATCATGGAGGTCTGATGCTGCCCTGCGTTCTGGGGCAAACTGCAGAAGAAGCCGTACGGCGCCTGCGCGACGCGGGCGCCACGGTTGTGCTTTGCCCGTATTCGAGCAAAAAGGGCGTGCCGCAAAGCGATTGCTCGCGTGTCGTTCGCCAGAAGGAGACCGAGCGCGGCGTGGTGGAGCTGGTGGTATCGCCTGCAAAATGCGCCGTTTGAACAGGAGCTGTTTGGTTGAGCTTATTTGAAAAGATCCCTCACGCGGGGGAAATGGTCGATCTTTCCCGCCTGCCCGATCACGTGGGCATCATCATGGACGGCAACGGCCGGTGGGCAAAAGAGCGCGGGTATTCCCGCCTAAGGGGGCACCGCGCGGGGGTCGAACGGCTGCACGACATCGTCGCCGCCACCAGTGACCTCAAGATCCCTTATTTGACGGTCTACGCCTTTTCCACCGAAAACTGGAAGCGCCCGCAGGAAGAGGTCAGCGGCCTGATGCGGCTCTTGATTGAATATCTGCACCGCGAGCTCGCAGAGCTGTGCGCAAACAACATCCGCATCGTGTTTTCGGGTGAAGAGGAGCACATTGGCCCCAGGGTGCGCGAAGCCATGGCCACAGCAGCTCAAGCGAGCGCCCCCAATACCGGCACGGTGCTGAACATCGCCTTTAACTACGGCGGCAGGCAGGCCATTGCCGCGGCTGCCCTGCGGCTCGCAGCAAAGGCGGTTTCGGGCGAGGTGCCTGCGGCCGACCTTACACCTGAGCTGTTTGAAGCCGAGCTGAACCCAAACGGCCTGCCGGATTTTGATTTGATCATTCGAACGAGCGGCGAATACCGGCTTTCGAACTTTTTTCCGTTTGAAAGCGCTTACGCCGAACTCGTGTTTACTCCGGTCTATTGGCCGGATTTTGACGAAAGAGAATACCTGAAAGCCATCGCGGAATTTCAAACGCGCAGCAGAAGGTTCGGGGGCGTTGCGCCCGCTTGAGTGAAGGAAGGGCAAAAGCATGAAGACGAGGATCATCGTAGGGGCCGTTATTGCCGTTGCGCTGTTGGCGCTGTGCTTTTTGTGCACGCCCGTCATTCGCCTCGCCGTGTTTGCGCTGCTGGCCGTGGTGGCGGTCCACGAAATGTACGACGCCTTAAAGGCCGGCGGTTACCGCCCCTTCCGCATCCCCGCTTACCTGTGCGCCGCACTGTTGGCGCCCGCTTGCTACAAAGGCGGCGACTTTGCCATGCTGCTCTTGATGGTAGGGGCCATGGCGGTGTTCGTCGACCGCGTGTTTTCCAAGACCCGCACCACGAAGGACATGCTTGCCTCGCTTGTGCCTTATGCCTACCCGCTGCCCTTTTTTGCGGTGATCTGCCTGGCGCTTTCCAATCCCGACCCCATCGGCTCCACGGTGCTCATTTCGGGCATTGCCTACGCCTGCATCACCGATGTGTGCGCTTACTTTACGGGGTACTTTTGCGGCAAGCACAAGCTTTGCCCCGAGATCAGCCCCAAAAAGACCGTGGAAGGCGCCGTGGGCGGCTTTGTGTGCAGCGTGGCCATTGGCGCGCCGGCCGTGTACTTTCTGCAGTTTTTGTGGGGGGGCGTGTGCAGCATTTGGTTCTATCTGCTCTGCGGCCTGTTCTGTTCCATTGCCGGGCAGATCGGCGACCTTGCCGCTTCCATCGTCAAGCGGGAAATGGGCATTAAGGACTACGGCTGGGTGTTCCCCGGCCATGGCGGCGTCATGGACCGGTTTGACAGTATACTTTTTTCCGTGCCGACAGCATATATCATCTATATGCTGGTGTTTCGGCTGGTTTGAAAGAGAAAGGGATCATGTCTAAAAAACAGAGATTGGCAATTTTGGGGTGCACCGGTTCTATCGGCAGGCAAACGCTGTCGGTCGTATCGCTGCACCCTGATCTTTTTGAAGTAGCCGCCCTTACCGCCCACACCGACGGCGAAGGGCTCTTTTGTGCGGCCAAGGAGACCGGCGCTTCCTTTTTAGGGCTTTCGGATCCCGGCCGGGCGCTGGCCTTTGAGCGCGAACACGGCCTGCCCTGCCAAGCGGGAGAGGATGTCAACACCCTTGCCGCCACGCTGCCAAACGTCGATACCGTGGTGATCGCCCTCACGGGCATGCAGGCCATTTTGCCCCTTCGTTCGGCCTTAATGGCCAACAAGCGCGTGGCGCTCGCCAACAAGGAATCCATCGTGTGCGGCGGAGCACTGTTGTCAAAGGAATTGCAGGAACACCGCAGGCAAGTGTTCCCGGTGGACAGCGAACACTCTGCCATCTTCCAATGCCTGCAGGGCATCGATCGCGAGCGCGAGCTGCGCCGCATCATTTTAACGGCGTCGGGAGGCCCTTTCCGCACCTTTACCAAGGAACAGCTCGCAAATGTTACGGTAGAACAGGCGCTCGCCCACCCCACCTGGAACATGGGCAAAAACGTGACCATCGGCAGCGCGACGCTTGCCAACAAGGGCCTGGAGGTCATTGAGGCCAGCTGCCTGTTCGGCTTGGGGGCAGACGATATCGACGTGCTCATCCACCCGCAGAGCCTGATGCATTCCCTCATCGAGACCGTGGACGGTGCGCTGCTCGCGCAGCTGGGCACGGCGGATATGCGCCTGCCCATCCAATACGCGCTCACCTGGCCGTGCCGCCTGCCTTCACCCGTCCGGCGGCTGGAGCTTTCGGAGCTTTTGACCATGCGGTTTGAGCTGCCCGACCCCGAACGGTTCCCGGCGCTCGGCCTGGCCTACGACGCGCTGCGCGCCGGCGGCACGGCCACGGCCGTGTACAACGCCGCGAACGAGGCGGCGGTGGCGCTGTTTTTGCAGAAAAAGATCGCCTACCTCGATATCCCCCGCGCCATTGCGGGCGCTTTAGAATGCCTGCCGTCCGTGCAGCCTGCCGCCCTGGAAGAGGTGCTGGAGGCCGACCGGCGAGCCAGGGACTACGTTTGCGGCGCGTTTGGCGCTGCGTGAGGTGCCATTTTGTCGTTTGTACTGCAGCTTCTCGGCGCGCTCATTATTTTAGGCGTGCTGATCTTCGTGCACGAGCTGGGGCACTTTGCCATGGCAAAAGCGCTGGGCTTTCGCGTGGACGAGTTTTCCATGGGCTTTGGCCCCAAGGTGTTTGCCCGCGCCCGCAAGGACACGGTCTATTCGCTGCGCGCGCTGCCCTTGGGCGGGTTCTGCCGCTTTCATATGGAAGAGGAAGGCGGCACAGAAGAAAACGGCGACTACGCCGCTCAAAAGCCCTGGAAGCGCTTTTTGGTCACGCTGGCCGGCCCGTTCATGAACATTCTGCTCGCCTTTGTGCTGGCAGTCATCAGCCTGCTCGCCTGGGGCGACACAGCCTGCGTGATCTCGGCGGTCAATGCGGGCTCGCCCGCGCAGCAGGCCGGATTGCTGCCGGGCGATATGATCGTAGCCGTCGCGGGGGAAGACCTGGCGTTTGACTTTGCAGCGCTTGAGAACGTACAGCAGGCAGACCCGTCTGAAGGCGTGGAGCTGACGGTGGTGCGAAACGGCGAGCGCCTGATCGTTACGGTTTCCGGCCTTACGGCAGACGCTGAGACCGGCCGGCTGATGATGGGCGTTACGCTCGATTATTCTGCACGGCGTTCCTTCGGTTTCGGCGAAGCGCTGACGAGCGCCTTTGACTACCTCGGCTATCTCATCCGCACGCTGGTCGAGTTCCTGTTTTCCATTTTCTCCGCGCCCAATCTATCCGAGCAGCTCAGCGGCCCGGTGGGAACGGTGGGTGTCATCATGCAGGCGGTCAGCTACGGGTGGCTGTCCATCTTCCGGCTGTGTATCTTTATGTGCATCAACTTAGGCGTGCTCAACCTCATTCCTTTCCCGGGGCTGGACGGCGGACGGCTGGTGTTCATCCTCATTGAAATGATCTTTAAAAAGCCCGTCCCTAGGGACAAAGAGGGGTTGATCCACCTCATCGGCATGGGGCTTTTGCTGCTGCTGATCCTTTACTTGACCATAGGGGAGATCTTTTGACATGAACCTTCCGGATTTTGAGCGCAAACCTACCCGCCCCGTCACTTTCGGAAAGGTCGTGGTGGGCGGCGGCGCGCCGGTGACCGTGCAGTCCATGTGCAACACCGACACGCGCGATGCAGCGTCGACCATCGCGCAGATCGAGCGGCTGGAAGCCGCTGGGTGCGAGATCGTGCGCGTGTCGGTCTACGACGCCGACTGTGCGCGCGCTTTGCGCGAGATCAAGCGCCGCATCCACATCCCATTGGTGGCCGATGTGCATTTTGACTACCGCCTGGCCATTGCCGCTTTGCAAAACGGCGCGGACAAGCTGCGCATCAATCCCGGCAACATCGGTTCCAAGGCCCATGTGCAGGAACTGGTGGCAGCCGCCAAGGACGTTGGCGCGCCCATCCGCATCGGCGTCAACGGCGGTTCGCTGGAAAAAGAGCTTTTGCGAAAATACGGCGCGCCCACGCCAGAAGCTTTGGCCGAAAGCGCCCTGGGCCACGTGGCTATTCTGGAAGAAGCGAAGTTTTTTGACATCGTGCTTTCCGTCAAGGCCTCCAGCACCCCTGCCATGATCGCTGCCAACCGCATACTCAGTGTTCAAACCGGTTACCCCCTGCACCTTGGCGTCACAGAAGCCGGGCTGGGAGAAGAGGCCCTGGTCAAATCAGCGGTGGGCATCGGCGCCCTGCTTTCAGAAGGCATCGGCGATACCATCCGCGTCTCCATCACGGGCGACCCCGTGCAGGAGGTGACGGCCGGGCTTTCCATTTTGTGCGCGCTGGGGCTGCGCAAAACAGGGGTAGAGATCGTTTCCTGCCCCACCTGCGGCCGGTGCAGGGTCGACCTTGCAGCGGTGGTGCAGCAGGTCAAACAGGCCCTAAAGGGCATTGAAGCTCCCCTCACCGTTGCCGTCATGGGCTGTGTGGTCAACGGCCCCGGCGAGGCAAAAGAAGCAGATATCGGCATTGCCTTTGCCCCCGGCGGGTGCATGCTGTTCAAAAAAGGCAAGCTGCTTGCCAGTTCGCACGATCGCGCTGCGGGCGTCGAGCGGCTCAAGGAGGAAGCCAGAGCGCTGGCAAAGGAGAGACAAACATGCAGTGGAGGGCGCTGATCCCCGAAGAGCTGTTGCAAAAAAGCGGCATGACACTGGTAAAAACCGCTTATTCCAATCACCAGAACAAGATCTTTGCGCAGTTTCAGTGTGAGTCGCCGCTGGAATACGGCGAACTGCAGCTGGTGGAAGATTGCCTGCGCAAGCCCTTTGAGCGCCCCGAGGAACTAGAGGCGCAGTTCGTGTTTTGCGGCGGGGAAAAGTGGCTGCAGCAGGGGACGCAGACCGAAGAGTACCTGCTGCGCGCGCTGGGCGAGGCGCACAGCGCCCTTCGGCCCATGCTCCACGAGATCGCGCTGCACCTTGACGGCGGCGCCTTAACGGCAGTGCTGCCCTCGGAAGCAGCTGAGATCATCTGGAAGCGCCGGCAGGTGAGCGAGTGGCTCGCGGCGTTTGTTTCTGCGCACTTCGGAGTGCCTCTTGCGGTGCACACTACCGTTGAGGAACGCCACGCTTTGGATGCAGAAAACCCGCACGAAAAGCCCAAGTTTGCGGTGATCTCCAAAGAAAGCAAGAACACAACGGCCGAAAAGAAGCCTGCCGGCCCGGTCATCTTTGGGCAAAAGCCCAAAGGGGAGCCCGTGCTGACTCCGCTTGCCGCCCTCAACGACCAGCTCAAGAAGGTGACGGTGGAAGGCTGCGTGTTTGAAAGCGAGTTAAAGCCCATCTTCGGCGGAGCCAAGGCCGCGCTTACCTTCGACATCACCGATTACGAGGATTCTGTCAGCTGCAAGCTGCTGCTCGAAGCCAAGGAAGCCGAGCGCATCAGCGGCGAGCTCAAAAATGGCACTTGGGTGCGGGTGGCAGGCGCGCCGGACTTTGACCGTTTTGTGCGCGATTTGGTCATTGCGCCCAAGTCGGTGGTAAAAATCGACCCGCCCGCAGAGCGAATGGACACCGCAGAGGGTGAAAAGCGGGTGGAGCTGCACCTGCACACCCAGCTTTCCACCAAGGACGGCGTGCTGAATATCACTTCCGCCGTCAAGCGTGCCAAGCGGTGGGGCCACACCGCCATGGCCGTGACCGACCACGGCGTGGTGCAGGCTTTCCCGGAATTTTATTCTGCCGCAAAAAAAGAGGGCATTCAGGCCATTTTTGGCATGGAGGGCTACCTTGTGGACGACTGCTCTGCCTTGCCCTTCGACTCGGACTTTGTGGTGGTGGATATTGAGACCACCGGCATCGACAAGCATCTCGACCGCATCATCGAGATCGCTGCCGTCAAGGTGGTGGGAGGGCAGATCGTCGACCGCTTTGAAAGCTTCGTCAACCCCGTCATCCCCGTGCCCGAAAAGATCACCAAGCTCACGGGTATCACCACCGATATGGTCATGGACGCCCCGCCCTGTGACGAGGTGCTCAAGCGCTTTGAGGAGTTCTCGCGCGGGTGCGTGTTCGTGGCGCACAACGCCTCATTCGACGTCGGGTTTCTGACCGAACACGGCAAAGGCTGCGGCGTGGCGTTTTTGAACCCTTATGTAGATACGCTGATGCTCGCGCGCTATTTGCTGCGCTCTTTAAAACACCACAAGTTAGACGACTTAACAGAGTACTTCAGCGTCTCGCTCGATACCCACCACCGCGCCATGTGCGACACCGCCGCCACGGCCGAGATCTTTTTAAAGCTCGCCGCGCTCTACCGCGAGGCGGGGGCGGCGGCGCTGCCCGGCGTCACGCCCCGCCACGCCGCCGAAAAACCCTCCAAGCGCCGGCGGAACCACATCATCTTTTTGGTCAAAGACGCCGTAGGGCTCAAAAACCTCTACAAGCTGGTCACTTACTCCCACCTCAACCACTTCGACCGGCGCTCGGGGCGGCCTTGTATTCCCCGCAGCCTTTTGATGATGCACCGCGAAGGGCTCATCGTCGGCAGCGCCTGCGAGGCGGGCGAATTGTTCCGCGCCGTGCTCAACGGTCTGCCCAAGGAGCGGCTGGAAGAGATCGCCAGCTTTTACGATTACCTCGAGGTGCAGCCCATTGGCAACAACGCCTTTTTGGTGCGCGAAGGCAGGGTGGAAAATGAAGAAGGCCTGCGCGTCCTCAACCGCACCATCGTAGAACTGGCAGAGCGGTTGGGCAAGCCCTGTGCCGCCACCTGCGATGTGCATTTTCTCGACCCGCACGACGAGTACTACCGCCGCATCATCATGGCTTCGCAGGGGTTCAGCGACGCCGACGAACAAGCGCCTTTGTACCTGAAAACCACCGATGAAATGCTAGAAGAGTTTGCCTATCTGGGCAAAGAAAAAGCGCACGAGATCGTGGTAGAGGTGCCCAACGCCCTCGCCGCGCAGTGCGAAATGCTCAAGCCCTTTCCTTTTGAGACCTGCGCACCCGAAATCGAAGGGGCGGAAGAGGAGCTCATCGACATCACCATGCGCCGCGCGCGCGAGCTCTACGGCGACCCGCTGCCCGAGATCGTCAAGGCGCGCCTGGACCGCGAGTTGGGGTCCATTACCAAGTACGGCTTCTCGGTGCTGTACATCATCGCCGAAAAGCTGGTCAAAAAATCCAATTCCGATGGGTATCTGGTGGGCTCGCGCGGTTCGGTCGGCTCTTCGCTGGTGGCGTTTATGGCCGGCATCACCGAGGTCAACGCCCTGCAGCCCCACTACGTGTGCCCCAACTGCCAGCACAGCGATTTTGACGTCGACCTCACGCAGTACTCCATCGGCGTAGATATGCCCGACAAAAACTGCCCGGTGTGCGGCGCCAAGTACAAAAAGGACGGCTACAGCATTCCCTTTGAGACCTTCCTGGGCTTTGAGGGCGACAAGGTGCCGGATATCGACCTCAACTTTTCCGGCGAGTACCAGCCGGTGGCGCACAAGTTCTGCGAAGAGCTCTTCGG
>CALWSW010000081.1 GCA_944384305.1 uncultured Christensenellaceae bacterium | reverse complement strand
TTTTTGCCGGGGAAGAGCTGCCGCACCCCTTCGGGCAGGCCGATGTGCGCGCCCGGCAGGCAAACGGCCTGGATGCGCAGTTCACGTTCCAGAAGGGTGTAGCGCGCGTCGATCAAACCGCTCTGTGCAAACAGCAGGCTGTCCAGCCGTTCGGGCAGGTCTTCCGGCGATTGGCGGCGGACCGGCGCAAGCCGCCGGGTGGGACTGCCGCAGGGGCAGCGGCCGGGGAGGATGCGGGTGATGTCCCCCGTGCGGTAGCGGATGAGCGGCATGGCCTGCAGCCCGATGGTGGTCAGCACCAGCTCGCCCCATTCGCCCTCGGGCAGCGGCCGGCCGCCGGGGCCGACGATCTCTGCAATGACGTGGTTTTCCCTGAGGTGCATCCCCCCGTGCGCCGCGCAGGTGACCGCCCCGCCCATGCACAGCTCGCGCGAGCCGTAGTGCGGAAACAGCCGGCTGCCCAGCAGGCGCTCGATATTTTGGCCTA
Source organism: uncultured Christensenellaceae bacterium (assembly GCA_944384305.1). Taxonomy (GTDB): domain Bacteria; phylum Bacillota; class Clostridia; order Christensenellales; family CALWSW01; genus CALWSW01. Next base: position 9,116 of record CALWSW010000081.1, on the reverse strand, counting down.
CAGACGCCGGGACTGCATCGGCCGAGACCAGGGCGCGCCGCAGGCTCACCGGCCCGGCATAGCGCAGCAAGCCCAGAAGCGGCACGGGCATGCCGATGTAGGCCGCCGGGCGCTCTGTGTGCAGCTCCTTTCTGAGTTCCCCCAGGGTGCGGCCCACGCCGGTGCGCAGCGGCCGCGCGCCCAGGCGTTCCACCGCGCGGGCGATGAGGTCGCCCAGCCCAAAGGGGCCGGAAAAGGGCATGGCGATCATGACCGCGTCGCCCGCCCCGGCCAGCTCGCTGATGCCCGCGGCAAAAAAGCCAATGGTGTTCTCTAAATCGCCCTGGGTGTAGAACAGGCGCTTTTGCAAACCGGTGGTGCCGCTGGTCGCGCCCGTGACCACCCGGCCGGCCTCGCCCTGGGAACACAGCAAAAAGGCGCCCGGGCTGCGGGCCAGTTCTTCGGGCGTGGTAAAGGGCAGGCTGGAAAGTTCCTCTAACCTGGCAAGGCGCGCGGGCAGGCCGGCATAAAAACCGCCCCGCTCCCTTTCGCGCGCGAGCAGGGCGTTCAGCTTTTTTAGCTGCAGGGCCAAAAGGGTCTTTCTGTCCAGTACCGCAAGGCCCTCGGTTTTTTGGATCCACCCGTCCAGCGCGGCGCGCTTCACGCCTTCGCCCCCTTTCGGTACAGGGCGTTTCCCTGGGTGTCGGTCAAATTGTAGGCGCAAAAGGGCACCATGCCGCGCGCGGCGTCAACTTCGCAGATGTAACAACGGCGCAATCGCGCAAGATCCAAATTCATGGCGTCCTGAAAGAGCATTCCCGAGACCGTAAAGGTGTTTTCCCGCGCGGCCAGCAAAAACTCGTCAAAGGCGTCCTGAACTTCTTCTTCGGGCATGCCCCAGCGATCGGCCACAAAGTCCCGCGCCTCGCTGCTTTTTTGGCAGCAGCACGAGCTGCGCCGGCGGGGCAGGGCCGCAAGAACTCCCTCTTCGTTCTTCCGGTAGCTGGCGTGGAAGGAGCAATAGGCGCTTTCCGCCCCGCCGCCGCCGAAGTCCTCCTGCCGCATAACGCCCCCGGTCTGGCGCTCGATCTCCGAAAGCAGGCGGGGAATGGTCAGCCGCAGCGCCGGCGCTTTTAACGCGCAGCGGCCAAAGTAGCTGATGGGCTGCAGGTGCACCCCGCGCACAGCCGGCATTTGTTCGGCCGCAAAGCGCAGAATACCGCCCAGCTGCTGGTCGTTCACCCCCGGCGCCACGGTGGGCACCAGCACTACGGGCAGGCCGCCTTGTTTGCAGTTTTCTATGGCGCGCAGCTTTTCCTTGAGCAGCGGCTTGCCGCGCAGGGTCACGTACACATCGTCGGTCAGGCCGTCGAACTGCAAAAAGGCGCAGGAAACCCCGGCGCGCCGCAGTTTTGCCGCGTAGTCCGGCTCCTCAGCCAGGCGCAGGCCGTTGGTATTGAGCTGAAAGTAAGTAAAGCCCTTTTCTTTGCCCAGGGCGACGATTTCGGGCAGGTCGTCGCGCACGGTGGGCTCGCCGCCCGAAAGCTGGATGTTGAAGGGCCCGCCCCGCGCCATCAGCATGTCGTACTGGCGGCCGATCTCTGCCAGCGCCGGGTCCTCGCTTTCGCCTTCGCCGGCCGAAGCAAAGCACACCGGGCAGCGCAGGTTGCAGCGCGCCGTCAGCTCGAGCAGCACGCAGCAGCCGGCGCTCTCGTGGTGTTCACACAGGCCGCAGTCGTGCGGGCAGCCCTCTTGGGCCGGCACGGTCACTTCCGGCCTGTTGTCGCCTTCGCCGGCGGTGTCCCACAGCAAATAGCTCACCAAATCGCCTTCCCACAGCAAAACATCGAACCCGCCGTGCTCCGGGCAGGTCTTTTGCATATGGATGAACCCGTCCTCCCCCACCACCTTTTCGGCCTCGATCACCTTCAAACAGACCGGGCAAACGCTCTGGGTCTTTGCAAAGGCCGGTTTTTTTACAGCGCCTTCAGCCATGCTTCAAACTCCTCCTTCTTCTTTTGCCATTCGTCTTCGGGGAAGCTGGCGCGCACAAATTGCCCGGCGAGCGCCGCTTTTAACACCACACCGTCCTTTTCGGCCACAAACACCGGCCGGCGCAGCTTTAAATTTTTGCGCACCTCCCAGCCGGCGAGCGCGCGCAAAAACTCCTCGCCGGCCTGGGGCAGGGCGTATTCCCACGTGAGGGAATCTGCAAAACAGTTTTCGATCTTCCGGCAGTTAAACTTCATCCTTTGGCCGCCTCCACCGCCCGCACGGCACACAGGACCTCTTCCGCCGTGGTAAAGCGCGAGAGCGAGAAGCGCACGGTCTCTTTGACCCCCAGGCAGGGGAAGATGCGGGGCGCGCAGTGCAGCCCGGTGCGGCAGACGACGCCCTCCCCTTCGTACAGGGCGTAGGCCAGTTCGGCCGCCGGCAGGCCGGGCAGGGTGAAGCTGACCACCGGCGTGCACTCGCCTTCGGGCTCGATGACCCGCGCGCCCGCCGCGCGCAGCCCTTGGCGCAGGGCGCAGAGGCTGGCATGAACGGCGGCGCGGTCCAAAGGATGCTCCGCAGCCCACGCCAGCGCCGCCAGCAGGCCGGCAAACCCCGGCTCGTTGCCCGTGCCGGCCTCCAGGCGCAGGGGCATTTCGCCCGGCATATAGGAAAGCTCGCTCCTCACGCCCGTGCCCCCCACCAGATGGGGGCGCAGCGAAAGTCCCGGCCGCACCCACAGCCCGCCCGTGCCCTGCGGCCCGAGCAGGTACTTGTGGCCGGTAAAGGCCGCCAGGTCCGCCCCCCACTCCTCAAGCGCCACGGGCAAAAAGCCCAACGTTTGCGAAAGGTCGACGAGCACTGCCGCCCCCGCCGCCTTTGCCGCGCGGCAGAAGCCCGCAGCGTCGTGAGCCGCGCCGGTGACGTTGGAGGCGTGGGTAAACACCGCCAGCCGCGGGCGCAGGCGCAAAAGCGCCTCCTGCCAGGCCGCCAGCGGCACGCGGCCCTCCGGGCCGCAGGGCAAAAACTCCACCCGCACCCCCAGCCGCGCGGCGAGGTCGTTTAAGGGGCGCAGCACGCTGTTGTGCTCGGCAGCGGTGGCCAGCACCCATTCGCCCGGTTTGAGGTCCAGCCCGTAAAGCGCCAAATTGAGCGCCCAGGTGGCATTGGGGCCCAGGGCGATCTGTTCGGGCTCTTTGACCCCCAGCACGGGGCAGAGCGCCTGCCGCACCGCCTGAAAAACGTCGAAACGCTGCAGGCCGCCGCGGCTGGATTCGCCCGGCGGTTCGGCAACGGCCGCACACACGGCCTGCGCCACGCAGGCAGGCTTGGGCCAGCTGGTGGCGGCGTTGTTCAAATAGATCACAGCACACCATGCCTTTCTAACAGTTCCATACAGTTCTCAAACGCCGCCTGCACCACCAGCGGGCAGCGCTGCATTTTGTTGCGGGGGTCGCCGGCAAGAATGCTGTTGCAGTCTGTGCCGCCGTATTCCTGCGCGTATTGCGCAAACCACGCGGCAAACTCCTTCTGCATTTCGCCGAGCGCCGGGTGGGGCAGTTCGTCCGGCTCGCCGCGCCCGGCAAAGTAGGCGAGCAAACAGGCCCCGCCGGTGAGCGCCCCGCAGGTGAGGCCGGCGTTGCCCACGCCGCCCGTCAGCCCGCCCATGGCCCGCACTAAATCGGGGTTTTGCTTGCCTTCCAACTCTAGGGCGATGGAAAGCAGGATCTGCGCGCAGTCAAACCCCTGCCTCGAAAGTTCGAGCATCCGTTCAAAAACGTCCATGGTCACTCCTTCTTGCAAGCCATCAAAAAGTACCCGCACCCCCCGCGCGGGTGGGGGCGGCAAAAACCGCCGGCCCGGCCCTCCCACACCAGCCGCAGGTAGTATTCCCGCCAGGCCGCCGTGTGGTCTTCGCAGGCGAGCACCCGAAACCCCGCTTGGGCGGCAAGGTCCACAAACCCTTCCTCGGGGCCGAAGAATACATCGGCCACGTAGAGCGTTCCGCCCGGGGCGAGCAGCCGGTGCGCCGAACAAAAAGCCCCCGCCTGGTCGCCCGAAACGTAAAAGGCGCACTGGGAAAGCGCCGCTCCAAACGAACCCGGCGCAAAGGGCGGGTGCAAAAAATCGCCGGCCAGCACGCCCGGCCCGGGGCAAAGGTCTATGCCCACAGCCTCGCAGCCCAGGCGCCGCAAAAGGGCCAGGCTTTCGCCCTTGCCCGCGCCCAGGTCGACCATGCGGCAGGGCGCAAGCGGCGAAAGCGAAAGCAGGCGCTTTGTGAGCTCGCTGCCGCCGGGGTGACGGTCCATGGTTCCCTCTTTCTGCCGCGCAGGGCGCAAACAGCGCAGCCGGCGCGGGCGTTTTTTACTTGTCTTCCAGCACTTTTTCCACCGAAAGCACCTTGCCCATGGCCAGCTCTTCCGGCACGTATACGAACCCGCACACCGGGCAGACCGGCAGCTCTACGGGGAAGGCGTTGTCGAGGTAGCCGAACACGGCGTTGGCCTTCACCAGCGGCACGCCGCACTTGCAGCACTTCAACCTGCCCTCGGGGTCGATGGTATAATAGGTCTTCTGTTCTCCTGCCATGTGCGTCACCTCGTTTCTACCGTCATTCGGTGGCTGTACACGCGGTGCACCGTGTAGCCCTGCGCGTCCTCGGTGAATTTTGCCCAGAAGGTAACGTTGCCCAGGCGCATCCGCGTGACGAGCAGGCCGCCGTCCAGGTCCTCCACGGCTTCGCCGGTGTCGTGGTAATGCTGCATCACGGCGATGACGTCGGTATCCAGGATCATGCGCTCTTCCATGAGCGCGCGGGCCTCTTCGGTAAGGGTCAGCCCGAATCCCAACGGTCGTTTGGCCAAATCTTCCCCCCATTTCTCCTTGAGCAGGCGTTCTTTGAGTTTCAGACGGTTGCGGCGCTTTTCGCTCAGCCCGGGCGGGCTGCCGGCGTCCGCGCCGTAGAGCAGCTCCAACAGGTGCAGGCTCTTGACGCCTTCGCGGGCGATGCGGTCGCGGCAGGCCATGCAGTAGGAAACGACGGGCAGGCCCTGGGCGCTTTGGGCGATGCTTTGGGCAAATTCCTTGGCCATCTTCGGGTTCGCGCAGCTCACCAGCCCGCCGTAGCCGCAGCAGGGCGTCTTGTCGCCCGAAAGCTCGCTTTCGGTCACCTCGCACCCCAGGCCGTGCAGGATCTTTCGCACCGCCTGCTGCAGCGCGTGGTCGCCCCGCGCGCCGCAGGCGTCGTGCAGCGTCACCCGCGCGCCCTCCTGGGGCGCGGTATCGGGCAGGCCGATCTCCAACAGCACCTCCCACAGCCCGCGCACCTTGGGGATGCCCGCTTCCTTGAGCACGCCCGCACAGGTGGGGCAGGCGGCGATCACCACAGGGTCGCCCAGCTTGGCCAGCTCGTTTGCAAGGAGCGCGCGGGTCTCTTCCCACAGCTCGGTGCGGCCCGACCACTTGGCCACCGCGCCGCAGCAGCCCAAAAAGATGCCCACGCCGCCCGGCAGGCGCCCGCACAGGTCGCTGTACGCGCGCTCCACCGCTTCGGGCGCGACCGCGCCGGCCTGGCACCCCGGGAAAAACACCCACTCGCTGCGTTCAAACCCCGGCTGACTGCGCGCGAGCAGCGCCTCGGTATTGGAAAAGATCTGGTCGTACAGCGCAAACTCGTGAACGGCCAGACTCATTTTGCCGGTATCCACCATGTTTTCGCGCGCGCGGCGGCAGATCTCGGCCATGTCGAACCCGTTGGGGCAAACCACGCTGCACTGCCCGCACAGCGCGCAGGAATTCAGGGCCTTGTTCATCATGTGGTCTCCCATGATGATGCCGGCGTTGTTGTAGATCTCGCGCGTGAGCAGCCGGGGGGACTTGGCGTAGTGCCGCAAATACGGGCAGGCCTTGAGGCACTCGGTGCAGCTGCACTGCACACAGCGCGCCGCCTCGCTTTGCGCTTCTTCGGCCGTGGGGAGGGCGTGGCCGGCGGTCTTTCGCCTGCTGGGCGCCACCCCCGAAAGGTCGGTGTAAAGGCGGCTCGTTACCGCCCCCTCCTCCCCGCGCAGGGTGGCAGGGTCCATGCCCTGGGCGATGCGGTCGGCCGAAACGCCGGCCCGGCGCGCGTCGGTCAGCGCCGTGAGCACGTCCTCTTCCCCCGCTGGGCGCACCAGCGCCCCCAGCGCTTCGCACAGCAGCGTGACTTCATCCGGCTCTGCCGCCGGCTCGAGCGCCTTAGCCGCCCCGCGGGAAAGGCAGAGGATATCGGCCGACTGCCGGCAGCTTTCGTAAAGCTCCCGGGTGATCTGCGCGCCGTAGTGCACCTTCAGGTCCATGGCCTTGAGGCGCGCCGCCTCGGCCGCGCAGTCCTCTTCGCTCAAAAAGGGTGCGCAGGCGCGCACCAAGTCTGCGGCATCTGCCTGCGGCACATAAAATTCGGTGGGGTAGCTTTTTTGCGCGAACTCCGCCGCGGCAGAAAGGGTAAACAGCTCGGCCCCCAACACGGCCGCGCGCTTCTTTTTGCGGAAGCGCAGCATGCCCCGCCCGCTCTTGGGCGCGCCGTAGCGCATGGCGGCGCGCTCCAGCGCGGCAATATCGATCCCTTCCCCCACTTCGTTCAACCGGCAGGCGGCGGCACAGGGCGCGCTGCAGCCTGCGGCCAGAACGCGGGCAAAGGGAGTGATGCGCTCGAGCATGGCGCGCGCAGCGGTAAAATCGCCCGCGGCGCACAGGCGCACAAACTCCCGCACATCGAGTTTCAAAGGGCAGGCGGCCGAGCAAAAAGGCGGTTCTTCGTGCACGCAAAGGCCCTCGCGCGCGGCGAGCTCTTCTTTGGTAAACAGCTGTTTGGTGCGGTAAACGCGGGTCGAGCGCTCGGTAAAATCCATGGGTCTCCTCACAATGCCACAATCAGGCGGTTCGTCGAAAGGCACAAAAAGCAAAGATCGGTCGGGCGGAGTTGTTTCTTAAATGATAACATGCGTGTTCCGCTTCGTCCACCGTTTGATGCTGTTCGATATGGAAATCCCCGCCGGGAGTGTTCCCGGCGGGGCGGTCGTTTGCGCAAACTGCCCAGTCTGCGTTCGCTCTGCGGGCGCTTACTTGAGCTCGTTCAGCGCGGCGAGCACCACTTCGGGCAGGGCCGGCACGCGGGTGATGCGCGCGCCCGTAGCGTTGTAGATGGCGTTGAGGATGGCCGGGTGGGGCGCATCGAGCGGAGCCTCGCCGCAGCCGGAAGCGCCGTAGGGGCCGTTCGGGCGGGGATGGTTCTCTTGGTAGATGACCTCGATGTCATCCGGCACGTCGGCCGGGTAAGGAATGCCGCACTTCATGAGCGTGGTGTGCTTCTTGAGGTCTTCAAAGTCCTCGGTGAGCGCCAGGCCAATGCCCTGCACCAGGCCGCCGTAGAAGTTGCCGTCCACAGCGAGCTTGTTCAAGATGGTGCCGCAGTCGGTCACGGCCGTGAATTTTTCCACCTTGACCTTGCCGGTCTGGGTGTCCACCGCCACTTCGGGCAGGAAGATGGTGTACATGTAGGCCGGGAAGGGTTCGCCCTGGCTGGTGGCCTGGTCGAGCGCGACGGAGGCGGTGTAGGTGTAAATGCCCACGGCGTGGGTGTCGATGCCCTCGGCCTTCATTTCGTCGTAGGTGCGGTAGGTGCCGTCCTCCTTGCGCATGGCCTTCAAAAGGTTCTCGCAGGCCAGGCGGGTGGCCGAGCCGGTCATGACCGTGGAGCGGCTGCCGCCGGCGGGGCCGGAGTTGGGGGTGAGCTTGGTGTCGCACAGCTCGAGCTTGATCTGCTCGGGCGTGAACCCGGCCTGCCGCAGGGTCTCGTGGCCGGCGGTAAGGGTGGCGATGTCGGCGCCCTGGCCGTGGTCTTCCCAGGAGTTTCTAAGGGTGACCGTGCCGTCGGGGTTCAGGTCTGCCCAGCATTCCGAAGCGTCGGAGTTGTCCAAGCCGCAGCCGTACACGCCCAGCGAGACGCCCACGCCGTACTTGATGCGGCCATCGGAAGCGGCGTTCTTTTCGGCCACGCGCTTCTTGGCAGCTTCGTAGTGCGGGCGGGCCAGGTCGAAGAGGTCCTCTTCGCAGTACACGTCCGGACGGCAGCCGTTGGGGGTGCGGGAATCGTCCTTTTCCTTGTAGCAGTTCATGGCGCGGAACTCAAAGGGGTCGATCCCCAGCTTCGCGGCCATAACGTCCATGGCGATGTCGCTGCCCATGAAGGACTGCGGCGAACCGTAGGCGCGGAAGGCCGAGCCCCAGGCGTGGTTGGTGAACACCGTGGTGCTCTTGTTGCGGATGGTGGGAATGTCGAACCCGGCGCCCACGAACTGGCTGAGGCGGTGGGTCAGCAGGTCGCCGAACTCGGAGTACGGGCCGTGGTCGATGTAGTTGTCGCCCCAGAGCGCCAGCACCTTGCCGTTGTCGTCCGCCGCGAGCTTGATGTGCATGAAGCCCGGGCTGCGCTTGCCGGTGTAGGTGATGGACTGGTACATGTTGAAGTTCAAAGAGACCGGCCGCTGGCACACCAGCGCCGCCACGCCCAAAATGGCTTCGTTGGTGGGCGAGAACTTGTAGCCGAAGGTGCCGCCGGTGTGGTTCTGCACCAGGCGGAGCTTATCCATGGGCACGCCGATGCCGTCGGCGATCATGGGCATGTGCAGGTGGATACCGATGGACTTGGAGTGCACGGTGAGCATGCCGTCCTCGTCGATGTAGGCGTAGCCGTTGTCGGGCTCGAGGTAGAGGTGGGGCTGGCGCGAGCAGTAGCTCTCGATCTCGATGACGTTGGGGGCGGAATCGAAGTCGAAGTCCGGGCCCTTGATGCAGTTGGTCTCGTAGTAGGCGTTGGGCGTGCCGGGGTGGATCTCGATGGCGTCGGGAGCCAGCGCTTCGGGCGCGCTCATGTAGGCGGGCAGCACCTCGAGATCGACCTTAACGGCCTTGGCGGCTTCGCGGGCGTGCTCTTCGGTATCGGCCGCGACGATGGCGATGGCGTCGCCGTACTGGAAGACCTTTTCATCGCACAGGATGGGGCGGTCCCAGCCGTCGCACTTGTTGTTCAAGGGCAGCATGACCAGGCCGTTGATGCGGTTCTTGCCGGGCACGTCCTTGGCGGTGATGACCTTGAACACGCCGGGCAT
>CALWSW010000080.1 GCA_944384305.1 uncultured Christensenellaceae bacterium | reverse complement strand
CCCACGAGTGCACGCTTTACGGCAAAGAGATCGCCCTGACCCCCACAGAATTCAGCATTTTGTGGCTGCTGTGCAAAAACCAGGGGCGGGCTGTGCCTTCGGAAGAGATCTTTGAAACGGTGTGGAAGGAAAAGTACTACGAAAGCAACAACACCGTGATGGTGCACATCCGCCGGCTGCGCAAAAAGCTGGGCGAGCCCATGCGCCAGCCGCGCATCATCAAGACCGTGTGGGGGGTGGGCTACCGCATTGATAAAAAACTCTGAACGCGGGCGGCAAAAGCTTTCGCTGCGCAACATCCTGCTGCGCATGGTCCTCAAAATGGTGTGCTACGGCGGTATTCTGCTGGTGTTTTGGTATTTTTTGGACGACTACCGCAACGGCGCCGTGGCAAGAGGGCTCAAAGAGTTCTTTGGCGTAGGGTTTTACGAAAGCGTCATTCTTTTTATTTTAGACAACAAGATCATCGTGCTGGTCGCGCTGCTGCTTGTGATCGCCTTTTTGATCACCTACCTCGAGCTGCGGCGCATGATGGGCTATCTTTCCTTTACCCAAAACGCCCTGCGGACCCTGGCCGAAGACGACCGCGAGCCCGAGGGCTTCCCTGACGACATCCGCAGTATCGAAGTCACCTTTCAGCAGGTGCGCCGCAAAATAGAAGAAAAGGAACGATTGGCCGCCGAGGCCGAGCAGCGCAAAAACGACCTGGTGGTCTATTTGGCGCACGATCTGAAGACCCCACTCGCCTCGGTGATCGGCTACTTGACGCTGCTCGACGAAGCGCCGGACATGCCGGCCGAACAGCGCGCCCAGTACACGGGGATCGCGCTCGACAAGGCCCTGCGGCTGGAAGAACTGATCAACGAGTTTTTCGACATTACCCGTTTCAGCCTGCAGCGCATCGAGCTGGAAAAGAGCGACGTGGACTTGGGAATGCTGCTCAGGCAGATCATGGACGAATTTTACCCCCTGTTTGAAGAAAAGGGGATCGTGCCGCGCCTGCAGGCGCGGCCAAACCTGCACGTGGTGGGCGACGCCGACAAATTGGAGCGCGTGTTCGACAATCTGCTGCGCAACGCCGTTGCCTACGGGGCAAGGAACACAGAGCTGCGCGTGGAAGCCCGGCGGGGGGAACAATACGTTTCGGTGGTGATCAAAAACAAAGGGCCGCAGATCCCACAGGAAAAGCTGGAACGCATTTTTGAGAAGTTCTTTCGCCTGGACGGCGCGCGCCGCACGGCCACAGGCGGCGCGGGGCTGGGGCTGGCCATTGCCCGGCAGATCGCGCAGCTGCACGGCGGGTCGCTCACCGCAAAGAGCGGGCCGGAGTGGACGGAGTTTTGCCTCTGCTTGCCCGCAGCGCCCCTAACGGCTGCAGAAGGCGGGCAAACGGCGGGCGAACGGGAAAAGAACGAAGAAAAAAAGAAAGAAGCAGCACAGAAGAACGGCGCGGTTTTTGACCGATCACCAGAGGATTTACAAAATCGTCAGGAAGACGTAAGCTTGCCGTAAAGCATTCCGTGCCCCCGTGTGGTAGAGTAAAATTGCCGCACGGGGGCACGGCGTTTTCCGGTAAAAAGCGCCCCTTGCGGAAATTTGGGGTGTGGCGGAAAATACCCGGCACGCCAGATCGTTTTCATATCCCACGAGAGGTGCCTAAAAAATGAAAGTACAAAAGACCCGCCGAAGGCTTTCTAAAAAAGGCGGCGTTACCCTGCTGTTGATGTTTTTGTTTGTGGTGATGGCGGCTTTTGCCCTGGCCGGCTGGGCGGAAAACCGCGGCTCCGTTGGCCCGCTGGGGCAGGGTTCGGCTGCCGCCCCGGTGGATGGCGAAACGCTGCACGAAGCAGAAGCGCTTGCCGGGAGCGACGCGCGTTTAAAAACCATCAGCGAGCACCCCGAAGAATATACCGAAGCGCTCGTTCGTTTGGCGGTCAACTGCCCCGAAGCGCGGGACTTTGTGCTGAACTACCCCGAAAAGAAGGGCACGGTGGGAACGATCGACCTTACAGAAGAAGCCGCGTCCGACAAAGTGCCGCTGTTGCTGCAGTGGGACGAGCGCTGGGGTTACCACATCTACGGCGCAGGGGTGATCGGCACGACCGGCTGCGGCCCAACAGCCCTTTCCATGGTGGCACTGTACCTGACGGGCGACCCTTCCTACGACCCGGTGACGGTGGCGGATTACGCCGAAAGCGCCGGCTACAGCGACCCCGGCAACGGCACACAGTGGACGCTGATGAGCGAGGGCTGCCGGGCCTTTGGGCTGATCGCCGAGGAGCTGCCGCTGGATGAAGAGCGCATGCGCGCGGCGCTCATAGCAGAGCGTCCGGTCATTTGTGCCATGGGGCCGGGCGATTTTACCGAGACCGGGCACTTCATTGTGCTGACCGGCCTTACCGAGGAAGGCTTTGTGGTGAACGACCCCAACAGCATCGAGCGCAGCGAAAGGGCGTGGACGTATGAGGAGATCAGCGGCCAGATCCGAAACATTTGGGCGTTTGACAAGGCGCCGGAATATTGGGGCGCTTAAAGCGCCAGAAAATAAAAAGAGCGCTCCTGCGAGTCCCAAGGGATTCGCAGGAGCGCTTTTTGCAAGGAATTGCCGGTGGGGCAGAACGGATGCTTCAGCGGGAAGCGGCGTCTGCGCCGGCGATCTTGCCTTCGCCAATGGCTTCGAGGATGGCGTTGCCGCTCACGCGGTTGTTGCCGTGGAAGCCGCCCGCCACTTCGCCCGCGGCGTACAGGCCGGGAATGACCTCGCCGTTTTCGTCGAGCGCGCGGGCATTGGTGTCGATGTGCACACCGCCCATGGTGTGGTGCAGGCCGCCGGAGGTAGCGGTGGCGTAGAAGGGCGCGGTGGTGATCTTCATAGCAGCGGTCAGGTCGGTGCGGCCGAACTCCGCGTCTTCGCCGCTGTCGCAGGCGGCGTTAAAGGCATCCACGGTGCTCTTGAGGACTTCGGGGTCCATGTTGAGCTGCGCGGCCAGGTCTTCCAGGGTATCTGCCTTTACGACCGTGCCGTCGGCGATCATGTCGTCGATGCTGAGGCCGGCGGAATTCTTGCCCTCGGCGTCCAGCGTGGTGTTGTTGGCGTCAGAGATGAGGTAAGCCAGGCCGTCGGTCTGCTCGAACATGCCGCAGGTCACCTCGGTCTCGGAACCGGACTCGTTCACAAAGCGCACGCCCTCGGGGTTGACCATGAGGTTGTTCTTGGCGCAGATGTAGGTGTCGGTGGAGCCGGTAAAGGGGTTGAGGTGCGGCCAGAGCTGAATGAGCTCCATGTCGATGAGCGCAGCGCCCGCGCCTTCGGCCATCTTGATGCCGTCGCCCGTGGCGGCGGAGCTGTTGGTGGTTTTTGCAGTGGCGGGAATGGCGGGGTAGAGGGTGTTGTATTCCTGGCACATTTCGGCGTTGGCGCTGAAGCCGCCGGTGGCGAGGATGACGCCCTTGTTGGCGTGGACGCGGTAGGTCGTGCCGTCGCTGCCGGTGGCGATCACGCCGGTGACCGCGCCGTTTTCCACGATGAGCTCAGTGCCGGCGGTCTCCAGCAAGATCTCATGCTCCACGCCGGAGTCTTCCAGACCCTTCTGCATCACGTGGATGAGCATGGCGCTGTGACTTTCTTCCCCGTTGCTCTTGTTGCGGCGGGCGCGCTGGGCATCCAGCACCACGGCGGTGGTGTCGGATGCCTTGCCGCCGATGACCTCGTCGCTCCAGGGCAGGCCGTAACCGGCCAGCCAGTCGTAGCACTCGCGGCTGATGGAGCACAGGCGCTCGATCAGCGCGGTGTCGCCCAGGAAGCCGCCGTCGGCGTAGATCTGCAGCATGTGGTACTCTTCGGAGTCGAACATGTAGGTCTCGCCGGAAGCGAGGTAAGCGTCGTACTGCTCGCGCACGGTGTCCTGCCAGCGGGCCATGTCGTCGTTTTCGGGCTCCAGAGCCAGAATGTTGGCCACGTCTTCGCGCATTTTGTCGTTCATTTCAGCTTTGGCCGAAATTTCCTGGTTGCCGGTGGCGTAGTACGCGCCGCCCAAAATGGTGGTGCCGCCCAGCATGCCGGTTTTTTCCAGCACGATGACCGAAGCGCCGTTTTCGGCAGCCGAAAGCGCTGCGGCCAGGCCGGCGCCGCCGCCGCCCACGACCACGACGTCGGCGGTCTTTTCCACTTCGCCCTGGGGGGCTTCTTCTTCGGGCGCGGTCATAAAGAGATTCACGTCGACCCCGGCGGATTCCAAGGCGTTTTTAACCGCTTCGAGCAGGCCTTCGCTGGTGAAGGTGCAGCCGGCCACGGCGTCCAAGGCCAGGCTCTGGGTAGAAACGATCTCTTCGGGCAGGCGTTCGATGGCGACGGTGCCGACGTTTTCGGTCTCGGTGTGCGAGGTGACTTCCACGCTGACGATCGAGGAATCGTCGAGCGTTACTTCCACTTCAATGGGGCCGTGAAAGCCATTGGCACTGCCGGTGTATGTGCCGGCGGGCAGCCCGCCTTCTTCGGCGGGGGTCTCCGCGCTTTCGGTGGGCGCGGGGGTGGGGTCATCCGTGCTTTCCGCAGGAGCGGCGCAGCCGGCGAGCAGCAGCATGAGGCAGAGCGCAAGCGCTGCAGCACGCGAGATCCAAGTGCGTTTCATTTGTTTTCTTCCTCTTTCCTGAAGTTGCAGTTGAAATTGATTCAGCTGAAAAATGCCCTTGCTTTATGGAGGGGAGTATCCGCGGATAAAAGCATCATAAACCTTACATCGGCATGAGAGTCAAGCGATTTGTTGTAAATAAAACGATTTCACTGCGCAATACAGGGGAAATAGGCTTCGCCCAAGAGCTGCTGGCTGGTGCTGCGGTGCAGCAGCACCAAGGGGTAAAATTGGATCTCGCCCGCCAGGCGCAGGCCGTGCGCGGCAAAATACGCAGCGACCGGCCGAAACCTTTCGGCGAGCGGGGCGGTGGGCGAATCGCGCTCGATAAAGAAGGAAAAGTACACGCTGCGTGCCGGGGGAATATAGCGGGCGGCAGCAAGGCGCTCTGCACAAAGGCAGGAGGCGTAGCGTTCGTGCAGGTAGTAGCCGGTTTGAGCGTTGGGAGCACGGCCTTTTAAAACCTCGCCGGTAAACAGCGAAAGCCGGCCCACAAAAGGCGTAACCGCGCTCCACTCCTTTAAGGCGGCGCGCAGCTCCTGGGATTTTAACAGCACGTCGTTTTCCATGTAGGGCAAAAAATAAAACCCCGGCGAGGTGCACACCCGGCAACGTCCTTTGCGGCGGGCGGCGTTTCGAAAGCGCCGGCGTTCCTCTTTTAAATGAGCGAGCACGGCTTTGCGGCGGGCGAGCTCGGCCGACAGAGCATCGATGCGCGCGTCGAGTGCCGGGCCGATCTCTTCGGGTCCGGCGTCGTTCAGCAGGTGGGCGATCTCCGGCAGGTCGAATTCATAGGCGCGCAGGCGGCGGGCGCTCAACAGATTGTTGAGCGCCGGGCGGGAAAAGTAGCGGTAACCGGTTGCGGGGTCCTTTTCCATTTCGACGATGCCGTGGGTCTCGTACAGCCGGACGGACTGAGGGGAAATGCCCACAATGGCGGAAATGTCGCTGATCTTGTCGTGCATGGCCTTCCTTATTTAAAGGCTTGGAGCGTGTTGAAACGTTGCGCCTGCCCGAAATGAAGAAAGCGGGCAGCGTGGGCCGTGGGCCGCTTGGCGCTTTACACAGCGTAACACGAAATGCAAAGGGCGTAAAGCGAAGGAAAGAGGGAGGTTTAAAAAACGAAGGGAGCACCCGAAGGCGCTCCCCGAACAAAGGATGGTTTAATATTTGGGGCGGGGCGGTGCGGGGGGCATCTCCCACCCGAAGTGATCGGTGTGCAGCAGGTGGTGGGCCCGCTCGCTGAGGGGCTTTTCCAAATAGTTTTGGTAAAGCGCGAGGATCTCGGGGTTTTCGTGCGAGAAGCGCACGGGCATGTTGGCGTCGAGCTCCCACAGGCGGTTGCCGCGCCGGCTGCCCCATTCCTCGCCGTCGTGGATGGGCTGGCCGCCGCCGCCGGCACACCCGCCGGGGCAGGCCATCACTTCCACAAAGTCGTACTCCACTGCGCCTTTGTCGATGGCTTCCATCAGCTTGCGGGTGTTCCCCAAGCCAGAAACCACCGCCACGCGAATGTCGCCCACGCCGGGAATGGCAAAGGTCGCTTCCTTCCAGGCGCGGTCGCCGCGCACGGCCGTAAAGGCGTCGGGGTCGGGGTTGTGGCCGGTCACCAGGAAGTAGGCGCTGCGCAGGGCCGCGTCCATCACGCCGCCGGTAGCGCCGAAGATGACGGCCGCGCCCGTGCTTTCGCCCAACGGGCTGTCAAAGGGCTCTTCGCCCAGGCCCTCGGGCAGAATAAAGTCGCTGCGCAGCAGGCGGGTCATTTCGCGCGTGGTCAGCACGGCGTCCACGTCGGGGTCGCCGCAGGCGTCGCGCATGGTGGGCAGGGCGCACTCGCTCTTTTTGGAGATGCAGGGCATCACCGAGACCACGAACATCTTGTGCGGGTCGATGCCGGCCTTCTGCGCAAAGTAGCTCTTGGCAATGGCGCCGAACATCTGCTGCGGGGACTTTGCCGAAGAGAGGCAGTCGGTGTAGGCGGGGAACTGCGACTTCATAAAGCGCACCCAGCCCGGGCAGCAGGAAGTGAACATGGGCCAGCGGTAGCGGTTTTTGTGCGAAAAACGCTCAATGAACTCGCTGCCTTCTTCCATAATGGTCAAATCGGCCGCAAAGTTGGTGTCGAACACGTAGTCGAACCCAAGGCGCTTTAAGGCGGCGACCATGCGCCCCGTGCTGCCGAACTCGGGCGAGAGCCCAAAGGCTTCTGCCCAGGCCACGCGCACGGCGGGGGCGACCTGCACCACGGTGGTCACGTTGGGGTCGGCCAGGGCTTCGAGCACCAGGCTGGTGTCGTCGCGGGCGGTGAGCGCGCCGGTGGGGCAATGGGTTACGCACTGGCCGCAGAAGGAGCAGTCCGATTCCTGCAGCGTGCGGTTGAAGGAAACGTCGACCGAAGTGCGCGAACCGGTGCCGGCAATATCCCACACCCCCAGGCTCTGCACCTTGTCGCACACCTGGATACAGCGCATACACTTGATGCACTTGCTCTGCTGGCGAACAAGGGGCGTGGAAAAATCGGAATACCCTTTGGGGATGCGCACTTCGTAAGGCTGGTGGTGCACGTTCAAATCGCGCGCAATGGATTGCAGCGAGCAGTTGCCGCTGCGCACACAGGTGGTGCACTGGCTGTCGTGCTGGCTCAAAATGAGCTGCAGGTTGGTCTTGCGGGCCTTCCTTACGCGGGGGCTGTTGGTGTGAATGACCATGCCCTCGGTCACCTGGTTGTCACAGGCGGGCATGAGCCGGGCGTGGCCCTCTACCTCTACCACGCAAATGCGGCAGGCGGCGATCTCGTTGAGCTCCTTGAGATAGCACAGGTGGGGAATGGGGATGCCGGCAAGCCGGGCGGCCTCCAGAATGGTGGCGCCGTCGGGCGCCTGCACGGGCTTGGAGTCAATCGTCAGGTTTACCATCGTTCCACACGTCCTCCCTTAAAGATTCCGTAGCCAAAGTGGTCGCAGCGCAGGCACCGCGAGGACTCCTGCATGGCTTCCTGCAGGGTCATGCCGCATTCGATGCACTGGAAGTCCTGTTTGCGCTCGGCTGCATCGCGCTCGGTGGTGTTTACCCGGCCCTGCTGCGCCATGTCGGAGAAGCGGGGCGTGGGCACCGCAACGTCGCTCTGAATGGCGTGGTGGAAGCCGAGGTATTCGTCGATGTTGGCCGCGGCCACCTTGCCCGCCGCAATGGCGCGAATGACGGTGGCGGGGCCGGTCACGCAGTCGCCGCCGGCGAACACGCCGTCCATATTGGCCAAACGGCTGCTGGATTCGGCGAGGATGGCGCCGCCGCGCTGCACCTGCACACCGGACTGCACGAACCCGTGGGATTCCACGCCCTGGCCAATGGCCACGACGATGATGTCGGCTTCAATGCGCTGTTCGGGCAGGTCGGCGGCGTGGGGGGCGGGGCGGCCGGCGCGGTCAAAGTGGCCGATGATCTGCGGCTGGGTCCAAAGGGCAACGGCGTTGCCCTCGGCATCGGCTTCGATGCGCACGGGCGCCTGCAGCGTTACGACTTCAGCGCCTTCGGCAATGGCGCCCTCCACCTCTTCGGGCAGGGCGGTCATGTCTTCGATGCGGCGGCGGTACACGCAGTACACCCGCTCGGCCCCCAGGCGAATGGAGCTTCGGGTCACGTCCATGGCCACGTTGCCGCCGCCGATGACGACCACGCGCTTGCCGGCAAAATCCGGCAGGTCGCCGTCGCCAATGCGGCGCAGCATCTCTACGGCCGACATGACGTTTTTGCTGTCTTCGCCCTCTATGCCGGTCTTTTTGTCGGTGTGCGCGCCGATAGCGAGGTACAGACAGTCGTGCCGCTCGCGCAGCGCTTCAAAGCTGATGCCGGTGCCCACGTCGATCTCGGTCTGCACCTGGATGCCCAAAGAAAGGATGGAGGCGATCTCGGCGTCGAGCTTGGCGCGGGGCAGGCGGTAATCGGGAATGCCGTAGCGCAGCATGCCGCCCAGCTGTTTGCGCTTTTCGTACACCGTGACGCTGTGGCCCATTAAGGAGAGGTAGTAGGCGGCCGAAAGCCCGCCCGGGCCGCCGCCCACGATGCCCACCGACTTGCCGGTAGAAGCCGCACAGGGCGGGTTGGGCACGTCGCCGGCGTTGTCTACCGCAAAGCGCTTGAGCGCGCGGATGTTCACGGCGTCGTCGATCATCCTGCGGCGGCAGCGGGCCTCGCAGGGGTGCTCGCAGATGTAGGCGCAGGCGGTGGGGAAGGGGTTGTCCTTTCGGATGAGCTTGACGGCGTCGGCATAGCGCCCTTCGTTGATGAGCGCGATGTAGCCGGGAATGTCTACCCCGGCGGGGCAAAGCGCCACGCAGGGCACGGGGTTTTTCAGGCTGCCCAGGCAGCGGTGGTGCAGAATATGCTCTTCGTAATCGTCCCGGAAGCCCTTGACACCCATCACCACGAGCTGCGCGGCTTGAACGCCAATGGCGCAGTCAGCCGTGTCCACAATGGTCTGCGCGGTCTCTTCGATGAGGCGGATGGTGTCGAGCTCGGCGTCGCCGTCGAGCACCTGCTCGAGCATGCGGGCAAGCGCCCCCAGGCCAATGCGGCAGGGTACGCACTTGCCGCAGGTCTGCGCGTGGCACAGGTTCAAAAAATTCCAGGCCATGTCGATGGGGCAAAGCCCCGGCGGGCTGGAAGCGATGCGCCGTTCCACATCTCGGTAGAGCTGATCTACAACGGTCTGGGACCGGCTGGGAGTTTGAATATCGAGTCGGCTCAAGGTAGTGTTCTCCTTTGCTGCATTGCTGTGGAACTGGTTGAAAAAGTTAGACAGAGAAATGAACAAAAACGTATCTGCTTTGAATTATACGGCTAAAAAAAGCGATTGTCCAGTATTTTGGCGGGAAAAGGAAAATTAAATAACAAACGATTTGTTGTGGTCTTCCACGCATTGTTGTGGTTCAAACCATGATGTAAAGCGGTATTGCCCCTGTTGCTTTGGCGGCAAAAATGGT
>CALWSW010000079.1 GCA_944384305.1 uncultured Christensenellaceae bacterium | reverse complement strand
TTTGGTGAAGGCCGTGGCGTAGATGCGCTGGAGCATTTTGTTCTTTTCGTCGCCCCGCCAGTAGGCGCCCGCCACGCTCATGAGCTTGAAGTTTTTGACCCGGCCGGTGGAGCCGACGTGGGGGCCGGCGCAAAGGTCTACAAACTCGCCCTGCTTGTAGAAGGAGATGTGCTCGCCTTCGGGCAGGTCGTTGATGAGCTCGACCTTGTAGGGCTCGTTCTTTTCTTCCATGAACTTCAGCGCCTCGTCGCGCGGGAGTTCGAAGCGCTCCAGGCGGAAGTTTTCCTTGACGATCTTGGCCATTTCCTTTTCGATGGCCGGGAAGTCTTCGGCGGTGAAGACGTGCTCGGAATCGATGTCGTAATAGAAGCCGTTGTCCACCGCCGGGCCGATGGCCAGCTTGGCGTCGGGGTAGAGGCGCTTGATGGCCTGGGCCATGACGTGGCTGGCGGTGTGGCGCAGGGTGCGGCGGCCGCCGTCGTCTTCGAAGGTGAGGATCCTGACGTCGCAGTCGTGGCCGACCGGCGCGTAAAGGCCGACGACCTTGCCGTCGACTTCGGCCGAAAGCGCCGCTTTGTAAAGCTCGGGGTCGGCGGCCTTCGCCATGTCGATGGGAAGGGTGCCGGGGGCAAATTCCATGGGCTTGCCGTTGAGGTTGATGTGCATGATGTCCTCCGTTTTTGTTATGATCAACACAAATTTACGTTTGCAAATAAAAAACCCTTCGGCGCGCCGGCCGGCGCGCCGAAGGGACGAATAACTGGGTATCCGCGGTTCCACCCCGCTTGAGCAAACGAACTTGCTCCGCTTTTTGGCTGTAACCCCGCCGCAAGGGCTTGCGATCGGAGGGTGGTCTTCGCGCTTTGCTGCCGGGCGCGCTTGCAGCCTGGGCGCGGCCTCTCTTTGCGGCAGTGAGTAAAACGCTACTCTTCCTCGTCACATCGCACTGTGTTGTTCGATTACACTGGCATTATAATTCCCCTTGGCGCGCTTGTCAATGCCAAAGGGCGGGCAAAATGCCCCCTGCCCTTTAAAAAGGGCGGCACACAGAGAAAACGGGCCTGACGAACGAAGTGTTCGTCAGGCCCGTTTGAGAGCGCAGCGCTAAAACGCGCTCAGCGCAGCTTGCCGCTTACTTCTCGCGGGGGAAGTTGACCGCAGCCTGCGCGGCGGCGAGGCGGGCGATCGGCACGCGGAAGGGCGAGCAGGAGACGTAGTTGAGGCCGATCTTGTGGCAGAACTCGACCGAGGACGGATCGCCGCCGTGCTCGCCGCAGATGCCCATCTTCATGCCGGGACGGGTCTGGCGGCCGAGTTCCACAGCCATCTTCATGAGCTTGCCGACGCCGATCTGGTCGACGCGGGCGAAGGGATCGGACTCGTAGATCTTCTTGGTGTAGTACTCGTTGAGGAACTTGCCGGCGTCGTCGCGGCTGAAGCCGAAGGTCATCTGGGTGAGGTCGTTGGTGCCGAAGGAGAAGAACTCGGCTTCCTTGGCGATCTCATCGGCGGTCAGCGCAGCGCGCGGGATCTCGATCATGGTGCCGACCATGTAGTCGATCTTGTCGCCCTTCTCTTCCATGACCTTTTCGGCCGTGGCGACGACGACGTCCTTGACGTACTTGAGCTCCTTGATCTCGCCCACCAGGGGGATCATGATCTCGGGCAGGATGTCGAAGCCGGTCTCTTCCTTGACCTCGATGGCGGCCTCGATGACGGCGCGGGTCTGCATCTCGGCGATCTCGGGGTAGGTGACGGCCAGACGGCAGCCGCGGTGACCCATCATGGGGTTGAACTCGTGCAGCGAGGCGATGGTGGCCTTGAGCTCATCGACTTCGAGGCCCATATCGGCGGCGAGGGCGACGATGTCTTCCTCGGCGGTGGGCAGGAACTCGTGGAGAGGCGGATCCAGGAAGCGGATGGTGACCGGGCGGCCAGCCATGACCTTGTAGATGCCCTTGAAGTCTTCCTTCTGCATGGGCAGCAGCTTGGCCAGAGCCTTGCGGCGCTCTTCTTCGGTCTTGGAGACGATCATCTCGCGCATGGCGGGGATGCGGTCGGGATCGAAGAACATGTGCTCGGTACGGGTGAGGCCCACGCCCTGCGCGCCGAACTCGAGAGCCTTGGCGGCGTCGGTGGGGGTATCGGCATTGGTGCGGACCTGCAGCACGCGCAGCTCGTCGGCCCAGTCCATGATGCGCTTGAAGTTGCCGGAAACCTCGGCGGGCTTGGTCTCGATGGCGCCGATGTAGACGTTGCCGGTGGATCCGTCGAGCGAGATCCAGTCGCCTTCCTTCACGGTGGTGCCGGCGATGGTGCAGACGTGGTTCTCTTCGTCCACGCGGACATCGCCGCAGCCGGCGACGCAGCAGGTGCCCATGCCGCGGGCAACGACGGCAGCGTGAGAGGTCATGCCGCCGCGGGCGGTGAGGATACCCTCGGAGCAGTGCATGCCTTCGATGTCCTCAGGGGAGGTTTCGAGGCGGACGAGCACGGTCTTTTCGCCGCGCTCGGAAGCGGCGACGGCGTCTTCGGCGGTGAAGTACACGCGGCCGCAGGCAGCGCCGGGGGAAGCGGCCAGACCGGTGGCCACAGCCTTGGCGGCCTTCAGGGCCTTGGGGTCAAAGGTGGGGTGCAGCAGGGAATCCAGGGACTTGGGGTCGATCATGCAGACGGCCTCTTCCTTGGTGCGCATCCCCTCGTCCACGAGGTCGCAGGCGATCTTCAGCGCGGCGGCAGCGGTGCGCTTGCCGTTGCGGGTCTGGAGCATGAAGAGCTTGCCATCCTGGATGGTGTACTCCATGTCCTGCATATCGCGGTAGTGCTTTTCGAGGATCTGGGCGGTCTCGACGAACTGGTCGTAGACTTCGGGCATGTCCTCCTGCAGCTTGGCGATGGGCTGGGGGGTGCGGATACCGGCCACGACGTCTTCGCCCTGGGCGTTGATGAGGTATTCGCCGAACAGCTTCTTTTCGCCGGTGGCGGGGTCACGGGTGAAGGCCACGCCCGTGCCGGAGCGGTTGCCGGTGTTGCCGAACACCATGGACTGCACGTTGACGGCGGTGCCCCAGTCGCCGGGGATGTCGTTCAGGCGGCGGTAAACAATGGCGCGCGGGTTGTCCCAGGAGCGGAACACGGCCTTGATGGCGGCCATGAGCTGGACCTTGGGATCCTGGGGGAACTCTTCGCCCATTTCCTTCAGGTAGAGTTCCTTATAGCGCTTGACGACCTCTTTGAGGTTGTCGGCGGTGAGGTCGGTGTCGAACTTGGCGCCGTTCTCTTCCTTCACAGCGTCGAGGATGGCTTCGAACTTGGACTTTTCGACTTCCATGACGACGTCGGAGAACATCTGGATGAAGCGGCGGTAGCTGTCGTAAGCGAAGCGCTCGTTGCCGGTCTTGGCGGCGAGGCCCTTGACGGACTCGTCGTTGAGGCCGAGGTTGAGGATGGTGTCCATCATGCCGGGCATGGAGGCGCGGGCGCCGGAACGGACCGAAACGAGGAGCGGGTCGTTGACGTCGCCGAGCTTCTTGCCGTTCTGCTCTTCGATCATGGCGAGGTGAGCGTCGATCTGCTCGACGATCTCGGGCGCGATGGTCTTGCCGTCTTCGTAGTAACGGGTGCAGGCCTCGGTGGAAATGGTGAAGCCGTAAGGCACGGGAAGCCCGATGCGGGACATCTCAGCCAGGTTTGCGCCCTTGCCGCCAAGCAGGTTGCGCATTTCGGCATTGCCCTCTTTGAAGAGGTAAACGTACTTGTGAGCCATTGTTTTTCCTCCTGTTGTCATTAGGTGTGGATATCACAGAAATCAAACAAGAAATCTTTCCTTTTTCAAACGTCCTAATTATACACAATTTTGGGCCGGGTAGCAAATAAAATGTTGATTTTCCCTGCAAAATTATCCCGGCTGGGCCTAACATGCATATACAGGAAAATGTTTTTCACAAAATTCCCGCGTGGGGTCAGATTTTTGTTACAAAAAATGCCCGTTGCTGGCAGCGCTCCCTATTTTATTCCGGCCGCGCTTCCATGTTGGCCAGGCCCTCCAAAAGGCCCTTCAACTCCTTCCCCCGGCCGGTGCGGTGCAGGTAGTACCCCGGCAGCACGGCGAGGAGCTCGCGGCGCACAGCGCCCGGCAGCGCCACTTTTTTCATGTCCTGCTCGGGCAGGGCGATCATGCGGCGCATGGCCTCGAGGGTGAGAGGCGCTGTGGGGATGCCGCCCCGCAGCGCGCCGCAGGAGGCGCACAGCGCGCCCAGATCGGCGTCGAACCGGGCGTTTTTATAGGTGGACTGGCCGCACACGCCGCAGCGCGTGGTGGCGGGCAAATAGCCCGAAAGGGCCAGCAGCTTGAGCAAAAAGCAGAGCAGCAGGTCGGTGGCGGGGTTTTCGGCGTAGGCCCAGAAGCTCAGGGCGCAATAGACCAGCAAAAAGAGCTGTTTGGCAGGCTGGTCCTCGGGCGCGGCGGCTTCGGCCTCCCGCAGTGCGGCGGCGGCCGCGGTGAGGCGGGGGTAGTGCAGGCGCAGGTCGTAAAAGCTTTCTTTTAAGGCGCACTGCCGCACCGTCCACTTGCCCATGAGGGGGGCGAGCACAAACTCGGCGTAGCAAAAGGGCTGGCTGCAGCTCAAAAGCGGGCTTTTGAGCCGCCGGCAGCCCCGCGCGGCGGCGGTCAGCTTGCCGCAGTCCGGCGAAAGCAGCGTGAGGATGCGGTCGCTTTCGCGGTAGTCCACGCTTCTGAGGACCACGGCGTTCACCTTGCGTTCGAGCATGCCCCCTCCTTCTGCCGGGCGCGGCGCTTCAGGCGCGGGGGGCGTTTTCCCCTTCCTTTGCGCCGCGGCGCAGCTCGCAGCAGTGCAGGTAGTCTTCCGGCGCGCCGGTGGCAAAAAAGCGTTCCCAGCAGGCCGAAAGTTCGCGTTCTTTTTCAGGATCCAAACCGAAAGGACGGCAGCAGAAATGCAGCATGATGGTTCCTCCTTCTCTCGTGCTCTTTTTAGTTTGCCCAAAAAGAAGGGAACTGCCGCCGGCAATGTCTGCTACTCTTTGTCGTCGTAGCCCAGCATGTGCAGCGCGCCGGCGCTGTTGCGCCAGTCTTCGCGGATCTTGACCCACAGCTGCAGATTGACCCGCGTGCCCAGCATCCACTCCATTTCGGCGCGGGCGCGGGTGCCGATCTCTTTGAGCATAGCGCCCCGCCGGCCGATGACGATGCCCTTGTGGCTCTCGCGCTCGCAGTAGATGGTGGCCCACACGTCGGTCACGCCGTCTTCGCGCACGGTCATTTTTTCGATGTCGACGCCGATGCCGTGCGGCACTTCTTCCTTTAAAAGGAGCAGCGCCTGCTCGCGGATCATTTCGGCGCACACCACCCGCTCGGGCTGGTCGGTGACCATATCGTCGGGGAAATACTGCGGGCCCTTGACCAGGAAGGTGCGAAGCAAGGCCTCGAGCTCGGGCAATCCGTCGCCGTTTTTTGCGCTGATCTTCAGCACGGCGCGCAAAAACCCCTCTGCTGCCAGGCGCTCTTCCATGGCCTGCACGCGCTCGGGCCTGGCGATGTCGGTCTTGTTGATGAGCGCCACCACCGGCGCTTTGGCCTTTTTGAGCTGTTTTAAAATGCCTTCGTCCCGCTCTTTGATGCCGATGCTGGCGTCGGTGACGAACAGCACGGCCTCGACTTCGTTGAGGGCTTCGTAAGCCACTTTGACCATGTACTCGCCCAGGCGGTTTTTGTGGGTGTGGATGCCGGGGGTGTCGGTGAACACGATTTGAAAGTCCGGCCGGGTCAGGACCCCCATGATGCGGTTGCGGGTGGTTTGGGGGCGGTTGGTGACGATGGCCACCTTTTGCCCCACGAAGGCGTTCATGAGCGTGGACTTGCCGGCGTTGGGGCTGCCGACGATGGAAACAAAGCCCGAAAGATAACCCTTTGCCTGCAAAGCTGCCTCCTCAGTCTTCCAGGTGTTCCGGCCCGAAGCGGTGGGGCAGCAGCTCGCCCAGGGTGAACACGCGGTACTCGTCGTAGCGGTTGGAACAGACGATCTCCAGCGAATCGCCGCAGAATTCCGAAAGCACCTGCCGGCAGATGCCGCAGGGCACGGGCAGCTCGTCGCCCGTGGAGGTGATGGCCAGCGCGCTGAAGCGGCGCTCGCACTCTGAAAGCGCCTTGAACACCGCCGTGCGCTCGGCGCAGCAGGCGGCGCCGTAGGAGGCGTTTTCTATGTTGCAGCCCAAATAAAAGGCCCCGCTTTCGCCCTTGAGGCAAGCCCCCACCCGGAAGTTGGAGTAAGGGGCGTAAGCGCGGTCGCGCGCGTCGGCGGCCATGGAAAGCATGTTTTTGATCTCGATGTCGTGCATGATGGCTCCGCTTTTATTCCTGTTGGGGCGCTTCCTTTACCGAAAGGCCCAGTTGGTTCATGATGTCGTTCTGCAAGGCGCGCATTTCGCGCTCCTCTACAGGCTCCATGTGGTCGTAGCCCAGAAGGTGCAGCATGCCGTGGGCGCACAAAAAGGCGAGCTCGCGCGTGAGGCCGTGGCCGTAGGTTTGCCCCTGGCGGCGGGCGGCGTCCAGATTGACGGCGATGTCGCCCAAATACTCGCCCTTTTTTGGGGAAACCAGGGCCGCGCCTTCGCGCGCGGCAAAGGAGAGCACGTCGGTGGGGCGGTCGAGCCCGCGGCAGCGCAGGTTCAAGTCCTGCATCGCGGCGTCGTCCACCACGGCCACGCTCACCAGCCCGTGCGCCACGCCGAACATGTGCATGGCGGTCTCGCAGGTGCGCTCGATGAGCCCGAAAAAGGGCGCTCCCGCGCCGTCGGGGCGCTTGTCGATGATGTCTGTCATGTTCTTTTTACTCTTTTTCGCTTCTTGATCCTTCCCTGCCCCTCCCGCTCCGGTCATTTTTCGGGCAGGGACTTGACCTCGTCGAGCTCGGGATACTCGATGCGCTCGTGCATGATGCCCCGAAGCGCCGAAAGGATGGCCGCTTCGATCTTTGAAAGGTCGCTCATGGTCAGCGGGCAGCAGTCCAGCTGGTTTTCGTCCATTTTGCCGCGGATGATCTTTTTGACCATTTCCTGCACCTTGTCGCCGGTGGGGTTGTCCAGGGATTTTACGGCGGCCTCGCAGGAATCGCAGATCATGACGATGCCCGACTCCCTGGTTTGCGGCCGCGGGCCGGGGTAGCGGTAGGGCGCCTTGGGCAGCTCGGGGTCGTCGTAGTACTTGACGGCTTTATAGTAGAAGAAAGAGGTGAGCGTGGTGCCGTGGTGCTCCTGCGCGATGCGCACCACCTCGTCGGGCAGCTTGGCCTTTTTGAGCATCAGAACGCCGTCTTTGACGTGGGCGGCCAGCACGGCGGCGCTGCGCTCGGGCTCGAGCGCGTCGTGGGGGTTTTCGTTGGTGTACTGGTTTTCGGTAAAGTAGAGCGGGCGCTTGAGCTTGCCGACGTCGTGGTAGAGCGCGCCGACGCGGGCGAGCAGCTCGTTTGCGCCGATGGCCGCCGCGCAGCTTTCGGCCAGCGAGGCCACCATGATGCAGTGGTGGTAGGTGCCGGGCGCTTCGAGCATGAGGCGGCGCAGCAGCGGCTGGTCGGTGTTGGAGAGCTCGGCCAGGCGCTGGGGGGTGGCCACGCGGAAGAGGCTTTCCCACAGCGGCATGACGCCGATGCCGGCGATGGCGCACAGCAGGTTTGCGCCCAGCAAATAGGCCGCGTCGATGAGGACTTCCATAAAGGGGTCGGCCGCCAGCACGCCGAAGGTGGAGTTGACGATGATCATGATGAGCGAGACCGTAAAGGATGCCACGAAGATGGAGGAGCGCCGCACGGACTTGCGCACCATGAGGATGCCCACGAACCCGCCGGTGAGCGAGGAGACCAGCACGCGGGCGAAGTCGTCGTAATAGTGGTCGGGGCCCAGGGCGATGAAGGCGAACACCACCGAAAGGAAGACCACGCTGAGGGAGGACACCCGCCCCGAGACCAGAAGGGTGAGGAAGATGACCGCCAGGAAGATGGGGTTGCAGGTGACTTCCAGCTTGAAGGCGAAGAAGGCGATGAGGATGACCAGGCACAAAAGCACGCCGGTGAGCACCGCCTTTTTTTCCTCGCTCAAATAGCGGGGCAGGTAGGCGAGGATGAGCCCCACGATGCCGACGATGAGCGCCGCCACCGTGAAGAGGTCGAGCATGAAGGAAAGGGCCTGGTCGCCGCCGTCGCGGGCGTAGCCCATGGACTGGAGCTGCTCGTAGAGGGTCTGGTCGATCTTGGCGCCGCGCCCGGCGAGCAGCTCGCCCCGGCGGATGTACTGGTTGGGCACGCTCTCTTCGGCCTCTTCCATGGCGATGAGGGTGTCGGTCTCGCTGTAGATGAGCGTGGGGTTGATAAATTCCCTGGCGAGCGTGCCGCACAGCGCGCGCAGCGCCAGGGGCGAAAGGCGCTCCATTTCGGCCGAGAAGGAGGAGCGCGTGGCCTGGAGGTCGCTGTCTTTGACGCCGCGGCGCAGGATGGAGGAAAGGCGCAGCTCGCTTTCGGCCATCCACTCCTGCAGCTCGTTTTCGCTCACGGTGAGCACGGAGTAGACGTTTTCGTCCGACAGGGCGTCGAGCACGTCGGGCTTTAAGGCCTCGAGCTCGTCTTCGGTGAGCAGCGCCTCCCACTGGCTGGCGGTGAGGTTGCCGGCCGCTTCTTCGGAAAACTCGCTGCCGGCGGTCTTTTCTTCGCGCAGCTGGTGGGCGTCGGCGTACATCCGCTCTAGGGCGTCGAAGAAATTGTCCATGGCGGCGGTGAGGCTGGTGTAGATCTCGGTGTCTAAATTGTAGACCCGGTCGACCTCGGCCGAGGCTTCGAGCCGCATGAGGTTGGTGGCTTCCTCGTCGTAAATATCGCGCGTGGCGTAAACGTCTTCGGTCAAGTAAGCGCCGATCTCGAGGTCGTGCGCCGGTTCGCTGATGGAGAGCGCGATCATCAGCCCGGCCACGACAAAGACCGTTAAAACCACCGCAAACATGCGCAGCCGGGTGCTGTTGAGCCTGCGCGGCCGGGCGTCTTTGGTTTGATTCGAGCGTGGGGTGCGGTTGTCTTTCATCTTCTGCCCCTGTGTTCCTTTCAGTGCGCCGTGCGGGCCGCGCGCCTGGCCGCCGCCTGCGCCTCGGCTTTTTCGTAGGCGCGAATGATCTTCTGCACCATTTCGTGGCGCACCACGTCCTTGTGGGTGAGCCGCACGATCTCCAGGCCCTCGACGTCTTTTAAGACGTTGGCGGCGTGGATGAGGCCGGAGCGCTTGTCGGGCGGCAGGTCGATCTGGGTGACGTCGCCCGTGACGATGACCTTGCTGCCCTCGCCGAAGCGGGTGAGGAACATTTTCATCTGCTCGACGGTGCAGTTTTGCGCCTCGTCCAAAATGATGAAGGCGTCGTTTAGGGTGCGGCCGCGCATATAGGCCAGCGGCGCGACCTCGATACAGCCGCGGTCGCTCAGCGACTTAAAGGACTCCATGCCCAGGAAGTCGTAGAGCGCGTCGTAGAGCGGGCGCAGGTAAGGGTCGACCTTGTTCTGCAGATCGCCGGGCAGAAAGCCCAGCTTTTCGCCCACTTCCACCGCCGGGCGGGTGAGGATGAT
>CALWSW010000078.1 GCA_944384305.1 uncultured Christensenellaceae bacterium | reverse complement strand
GCTTTCGAGTACGGCGAAAACAGCCCTTACCTACTCTGCCGTGATTTTGTGCTCACGAAGCGAGAGAACGGGCCCGGGGCCCCCAATATTTCCTCGCAGAGGAAATGTTGGGGTGGGCGGAGTCGTGCCCTGCCCCGGAGCCGATGTTAGGCATCGCAAGCCCGCAGGCTTGCGAAACCCCCCGCCGGGGCGGGCTGGCGGATGGCACAGCCCAAGAGTTTGTAGGACCGTTTGTAGGGGCGCGTGGCCCGGCGTTGAGGTCCGCAGGCCTTTTCGGCTCGGAGACGGGGTCCCCGCGCGCCAGATACCGCGCAAAGCGCGGTATCTGGCACCTAATCGCGGGAGTGGTCAGAGGGCCGAACCTGGCCTGCGGACCTCACGCCAAAAAGAGCTCGCGGCCGCAGCCGCAAAAAAACCGCCCCCGCCGGGGCCGCCCCGGTATCCAAAGGGTTTCTTCAGAAGGACACCCTTCTGTCTATCACCAAAAAAGAAGCCCCTGGGGCTGCTCAACGCCCCACAAAAAAAGAACCCGTGGCCCGTTTATGACCCGCAGGGGTGCAGGCTGCAAAAAAACCGCCCCCGCCGGGGCCGCCCCGGCATCCAAAGGGTTTCTTCAGAAGGACACCCTTCTGTCTATCACCAAAAAAGAAGCCCCCGGGGCTGCTCAACGCCCCGCAAAAAAAGAGACCTAGCCGCATATACTTTGCCGAGGTGATCTGCTTTTGAAACTGTTGGTACTGGGCGGCGGCCTGGTGGGGCTGGCCACGGCCGCGCTGTTTGCCCAAAACGGGCACGATGTGCTGCTCGCAGAGCGGGAGGAAGGGCGGCTTGAAGCACTGCGCCGGGGCGCGCTGCCGGTGGTGGAGCCGGGGCTGGCCGAGCTGTTTTTCCGGTACTTTGGCGAAGGCGGCGGCCCGGGCGGCGGGCGCATCCGCGCGGCGGGAGGCATTGCTAAAGAGGAGCAGCAGGGAGCGGCGGCGGCCTTTGTGTGCGTGGGCACCCCGCCGGGGGCGGGCGGCGCGCTCGACTGCGGGGGCGTGGCAGAGGCCGCGCTTTCCTTATGCGCTTTGCCCCAAAGCGCGCCGGTGGTGGTGCGCTCCACCGTAAACCCCGAAACGCCCCGGCTGCTGGAAGCGGCGCTGCGCCGCGCCGGGCGCAAAAACCCTTTGGTCCTGTGGCCGGAGTTTTTGGCCGAAGGCTGCGCGCTTGCCGGTGCGCTGCACCCCGCGCGCAGCGTGCTGGGGGCGCAAAGCGAGGAGGTGTTTGCGCTGCTTTCTTCGCTCTGCCCGCCCGGCCCGGTGTTTTGCCTAAGCCCAGAGGAAGCGGCGCTCGCCAAGCTGTGCGCCAACGCTTATTTGGCGGTGCGGCTGGCTTTTTTTGGCGAAGCGGCGGACTGCTGTGCCGCCCTGGGCGCAGACTACGCCCGCGTGGCCGCTGCCGTGGGGGCCGATTTGCGCATCGGGGGGCGGTATTTGGACGCGCTGGGCGGGTTTGGCGGCTCCTGCCTGCCCAAAGACACCGCCGCTTTGGCCAGCGCTGCACCCATGGCCGTGGCCGAAGCCGCGCTGCGCGCCAACGCCCTGCGCCTGCGCCGGCCGCTCGGGGCGCTGCACCGCTACTACCGCTCGGCGGCGGGGCTGCCCATTGCCGTGCTGGGCCTGGCGCACAAAATGGGCACCGACGATTGCCGCGCCTCCCCCGGCCTGCTGTGCGCGCAGGCCCTGGCCGAAGAGGGGGCCAAGGTGCGCTGCTACGACCCTTACGTAAAGTCCGGCCCGGGCAAAAACTGCCAAACCGTGCGGGAGTGCCTGCAGGGGGCCTGCGCGGCGCTGGTGTTTTTGCCCCTGCCCGAGCTCTGCGCCCTGCGGCCGGAGGAGTGGCCCGCCGCCATGAAGGAGCCCCTGATTTTGGACAGCGCCGATGCCTTGGACCACGCCGCGCTTTCCGCCGCCGGCGCGGTGTGCGAACGCCTGGGCCGCCGGGCAGCAACCGCGCAGGAAGGGGGTTTTTGCGGCAACGCCTGGGTGAAAATCCGCCCCCAAACGGGGTTGTGGCAGGCGGCGGAAGCGGAACAACATCACATAAACGGGGGTTGACATTCAAATTCCGAGTGATATACTATGAGTTTGGTAAGAGGAACCAAACCCTCTGCCAACGCCAACACCGTGTTTTTTACCGTTGTTTTGTTTGATAGAGAAAGGAGTTTTACGATGGATAAGAAAGTTCACGAATTGCTGAACGACCAGATCAACAAGGAGCTGTATTCGGCTTATCTCTACCTCGACATGGCGAACTTTTACGACGCCAAGAGCCTGGACGGCTTTGCCAACTGGTTCGAGATCCAGGCCAGGGAAGAACAGGATCACGCCATGCTGATCTACAAGTACCTGCACAACAGCAGCGAGGCGGTCACACTGGGCGCCATTGCCCGGCCCGACAAGGCCTTTGCCGCGCTGGACGACCCGCTCAAGGCCGCGCTGGAGCACGAGCGCTACGTCACCTCGCTCATTTACGGCATTTACGCCGCCGCCGAAGCCGTGAAGGACTACCGCACCATGCAGTTTTTGGATTGGTTCGTGAAAGAGCAGGCCGAGGAGGAAAAGAACTCCCAGGAGCTGCTGGACAAGTTCGCCCTGTACGCCGGGGACGGCGCCGGCCTCCACGCCCTCAACGCCGAGCTGAAGGGCCGCGCTTACGCCGCGCCCTCGCTCGAGCTCGACTAAAGCCCTTGCGCTAACTTCCGGCAGGACCACGCACACAAAACAGCCCCCAAAACCGGGGGCTGTTTTGTGCGCGCGGCATGGTTTGCAGCGGCTCAAATGTTACCGCCAACTAACATGGTTGACTCTTTGCCAGGGGCAATGCTATACTTTGGTTGTTGAAAGGGAGTAGTTACTTCGTGCGGTCAACACGCTTCTGCGCTTTGCAGATGGCCGCCCGCCCTTTTTCGTATTTGGGAACGAGACTTTCGACGCATGGTGTGTTTCTCTTGCGTCGAAGGTCTTTTTTGTTGCAAACGCCGCGCCGCGGGCCTGCCCGCGCTGCAAAAAACCCGCAGGAGCGCCCTGCGGGCCAAGGAGGAAGGGTATGCTGTTTGAAATTTTGCTCACCGCGCTGGGACTTTCTATGGACGCCATGGCCATTTCGGTGTGCAACGCGCTTTGCTACCCCAACATGAAGCCGGCCATGCGTTGGGGCTTGCCGCTGGCCTTCGGGGTGTTTCAGGGCCTGATGCCGCTTTTGGGCTACTTTGCCGGCAGCATTTTCGAGGGGTTCTTTACCCGCTACGCCGGCATCGTCACCTTTTTGATTCTGGGCGTTATTGGTGCCAACATGATCCGCGAGGCCTTCCAAAAGGAAGAGGAGGCCGCCTGCCCGGTGCTAAAGCCCACCTTGGTGCTCGCCCAGGCCGTGGCCACCAGCATCGACGCCTTTGCCGTGGGCATCAGCTTTTTGGCCAACCGCACGCCCATCGCCCTGGCCGCGTCCATTACCGCCGCAGTTACCTTCTTGTGCTGCGTGTTCGCGCTGTGGGTGGGCGGCAAGTTCGGCAGCAAGCTGGGCAAGCGCGCCCAGGCGCTGGGCGGCGCGGTGCTCGTTTTGCTGGGGCTCAAGGCGCTGTTCTTTTAACGCCGGGGCACGGCGAAAACACGCGCCAAAGGAAGATTGGCCCCGCTGCAAAACACAAGGCCCGGCCAAGCAAAGGCGAAAAACTCGCAAAACAGCCAGCAGCTCATTTTACAGCAGTACCCCAAAGGGGCGCGGTGCGCCACACACTGCACCCCTTCGGGTTTTTCTATTGCTTTTTAAAACATGCTGCGGTATTCCTGGGGGCTGACGCTCGCCTCTTTTTTGAACAGCACGTGAAAGTATTGAATGTTTTCAATGCCCACCTGCCGGGCGACCTCGGAGATCTTCAAATGGGTGTCCTTCAATAGCTGGCGGGCCTTTTCCATGCGCACCCGCGTGAGGTAGGCGGGGATCCGTATCCCCACCTCCTGGTTGAACACCCGGCTCATATACGCCGGGGCCACGTTCAGGGCGGCGGCCAGGTCGTTCAACCCGACCGGCTGGGCGTAGTTTTCCCTCAGGTACTCAATGGCCTGCCTGGAAAGGCTGCTCAGGCGGTGCACCCGGGCGGGCAGCCCCGCCAGGAACTCGCGGGAGAGCGCCGCGACCTCCCGCTTCAATTCCTCGATGCTGGCGCAGCGCTCTGTTTGCAGCCGCTCGCGAATGGCGGTTTCCATGGTGTGGTCGAAGGTTTCGTTGTAGTACAAAAAACGCCCGCGCATAACGCCCGTCACCTGGCGGCAGAGCGCTTCGTCGAAACTGTATTTCAGCCTGCGCAAAAACAGCTCCTCCAAAATGGCGTCGAGCTTTTCGTACTGCCGCTCGAACAGCGCCTGCTCCCATTCGGCAATGAGGTCGAGCGCCTGCCTGAAGTCGTAGGGCTTTTTGAGGCTTTGGCAGGTCTCTTCATCCAACACCAAAAACTCCATGACGAAAAAGGAGAGCCTGCAAAGCTCGCTCAGCCGGGCAAAGGCCTCGGCGAGTTCGCCGTAGGCGTGCAGCTCGGGCGAAAGCACCGTAAGGTTGGCCAGCCCGGCGCTTTCAAACCCCTCGGTTTCGCGGTAGGTGCGCTCCCACAGCGCCGAAACGCCTTCGGCCACCTCGCGCGGGGTAGAGCAATCGGGGCGCACGGGGTAAAAGAGCAGGGCGGCCTGCTTGCTCAGGTCGTAGTTGACCACCTCGGTCTCGCCGGCGTAGCCGCAGTTTTTCAAAAGCTCCGCCGCCTGCGCGCGGAAGGCGTAAAGCATTTCGGTAAAGCGCCTGCGGTCGATGCCGAGCCGGGTGCTGTACCACTTTTTGGGAATGCCCGTGCGGCACACAAAGTAGCGGGAAAAATCCACCTCCAGCCGCACCTCGACCTCCTCTTCCATGGTCTTTAAATGTTCCCACGACTGGCCAAAGAGCGCCTCGTTGAACAGGTAGACGTGGCAGTATTCCCGCTGCTTTTGTTCTTTTATGCTGTGGTCTTTCATGCTTGGTTTGCCTCACGGTGGGGGAAAAGCCCGGCAGAAAATTCTGCCAGGCTTCTTTGGGTTTCTTGCGTTCAGCGGTTTTCCAGAATGTATTCGGCAAGCAGCGTGCCGAAGGTGACGTTGATGTTGGTGGGCGCGCCGCCGTACAGGCCGTCGTTGGCGCACTCGCCCACGGCGTACAGGCCGTCGATCACCGCGCCTTGCGTGTCGAGCACCTGCATATTGCCGTTCACCTCAATGCCGCCCAGCGTTACCTGGATGCCGGGGATGCAGGGCACGGCGTAGTAAGGGGCCTGGTCGATGCGGCTGGTCATGGCGGTGGTGCGGCCGAAGTCCTCGTCCACGCCGGTATCCACAAAGCCGCGGTAGCGCTCGACGGTGGCGGTCAGGTTTTCGGCGGGAACGCCCATCAGTTCGGCCAGCTCTTCGAGTGTGTCGGCCTGCAGGAAGTAGCCGCGCTCGCCAAAGCCTGCCAGGCGCTCCGAGCGGTCGACCGAGGCCTGGTCAAACACGATGTACACGTGGTCGCCTTCCTGCTCCATGATCTGGCGGGACATCACCGTGTAGTCCGAAGCGTAGTCGTTGCAGAAGCGCTCGCCGTTCATGTTCACCATAATGCCGCCCTCGGCGCGGGCCACGCTCAGGCTGTAAGCGCCGCCGCGCTCGTCCACATAAACGCCGGGGTTCATGCGCACATTGTCCATGTCCTTTAACGAAGCGCCCACGGCCTCGGCCATCACAAAAGCGTCGCCGGTGTTGCCCGCCGCGGTGGTAGAGGCGGCGCCTTCCCACTCGGGCGCGTACTTGGCCACCATTTCCGGGCTGGCAGCAAAACCGCCGGCCGCCAGCACAACGTCGTTGGCGTAAATGGTGTAAGCGCCGTCCGGGCCTTCTACCTTTACGCCCGCCGCCTTGCCGTCTTCCATGACGATCTCGGTGGCGCGGGTGTTCACGCGGTAGTCCACGCCCACTCGGTCCACCTCGGCGGTCAGCGCGGTCACAATGGCTACGCCCAGAGAGCTGCCGTCGCCAATGCCCACCTGGTAGTAGCTCATGGGGCGGGTGAGGTCAACGCCCAGGCCAAGGAGCCACTGCCGGCTGTCTTCCGAGCGCTCCAGCAGCGTGGTCAGGTTCTCGGCCGAAGTCAGGGGGTTGGCTTCCACCTGCGAGGCCACGTAGTCCTCAATGGCCATGCCCATGCCGGCCTCCTGCTGTACGGGAGTGTTTACCGCCACAAAGTAGGTGGCGGCCAGGTTGGTGGCGCCGCCCAGAATGCCCTGCTTTTCTACCAGCACAACGTTCTTTCCGCCTTCCACCAGGCGGATGGCGGTGGTCATGCCGGCGCCGCCGCCGCCCACGATAACGGCGTCCACGGTCTCGTCTTCGGGCGCCTGGGCGCCTTCTTCCGCCGCGTCATCTTCCGGCGTTTCCACAACGGGGGTGCCGGCGGGTTCCTGTTCTTCCTGGGGTTCGGGTTCGGCCGTGCAGGCCGCCATTGCCAAAAGCATTGCCAGGGCCAGCACAACAGACAATAAGCGTTTTGCGTGTTTCATTTTTTTCCTCTTCTCTTCCATTCGCTGTTGAGGGTACTGTGGTGGTTGTGGGAGCTTCTGGCCAGAAATGTTCCTTATGACTACAGTATAGACTTTGACTAAAAAATCGTAAATTTAAAAATTTTGACTTTTGCCGTGAAAATTTTACCCGTTGCGCGAAAGTTTAGAGTAACAAGGCGTTCTGTGCAACGGCCCCGCAAAGCGCAGCAACAAAAACCAATACAAAACACAAAAACGGCCGCAGAGCTCGCTCGGGCCGTTTCAAGGGGCACCCGCCGTTTACCGCCCGCCTTTATCGGCGTACATCATGGCGTCGGCGGCGTCAAACAGCGCCTCCGGGGTGGTTCTGCCGCCCCCGCCAAAGGCGTAGCCGCAGGCCAGGCAGTGCCCGCCGGGGCCCAGGGAGTGCTCCTGCCCGTAGCTTTGCCTCAGCGCAGCGATCGCCCGCTGCACGGTTGGCTCATCTGTGCCCTGGCAGAGCACGGCAAACTCGTCCCCGCCAATGCGGTAGCACTCCCCCAGGCCGGAAAAGGCCTGCTGCACCGCCTGGGCGGCGCGGCGGATTGCTTCGTCCCCCTGCCGGTGGCCCAATGAGTCATTGATCTGCTTGAGCCCGTTGAGGTCGGCCACCACCAGGCAGGTGCGCCCGTCCACCTGCAGTTCCTGCTGCGCCTGGATGAAGGCGTTGCGGTTTTTTAAGCCGGTGAGCACATCGGTACAGGAAAGCTCCTTGTACATGTCCAGCGTCACGATTTCTTGGTAGGCCGCAAGAATGATGTACCCCAGGATGCGGATCATGTACCAGATCAAAAAAACGAAGCCCACGCCGTACACCGCGGCGTAGACCTGCCGCGAAACGAACAAAAAGCAAACCAGCGCCGCCGCAGAGCAGGCCATAAACAGCAGCACGCCGCGGGCCAGGCACTGCCGCTGCTTGCTTTGGGGGCAAAAGAAGTCCCGCGCGTGGCGAACGCCCAGTATGAGCATCAGCACAAAAATGAGCGCGTGGTGGGCCAGCAGCGAAAAGAAGTAAACGCCCCTGGGAACGGGCAGCAGCGTCAGCAGAACAAAACAGGCAAAATTCAGCATCAAAAGCGCGTCGAACACCCGCAGGCCCCGAACCGAAAACTCCATGACCCTGAGGAAGGAAAGGAAGAGGAGGGGCAGCAGCATAAAGCTGAGAAAGGAAAGAAGGTGAACGATGCGCCTGCTATTGGCGGTGGCCACAAAAATATCCAGCACGCTGGAGTCGGTGAGCACCCACACCCCCGAAAGGAAGATGAACGCGCCCAGCAGAAGCCCGGCCTGCCGCCACCTGCGGTGGTAGGTGTGCACCGTGCGGCCCCAATGCCCGCCGCAGCACAAAATGACCCCGCCCACAAACAGCGTGATAACCGAAAAGGAAATGGCAAAGTGGTTGTGCCTGAGGTATAGGCGAACGTCCATGACCGGCGAAAGCACGCCAGCCGGGCCGGAAGAGGGAAGCTCGGGGACCCGGCCGAGCGCAATGGGCAGCAGGCCGAGCAGCAAAAGGGCGGCAAGCGCCAGGTTTTTTCGCTTTAAGTACTGCTTCACGCGGGCCCCTCCTTATTATTGCAGGGGCTTGGCGGCCGCCGGCGCGGCCCCGGCCGTTCCCCCTGCTCTTTACTGCCAGTATAGCACCGCCCGTTTGGAATGTAAACGCGCCCCCGGCCGGGGGCAAAAGGCCGGGGGCGCCGCAAAAAAAGCCGGCGCAAAACAGGCCCTTGCCTGTTTTGCAGCCAGCTTTTTTACAAAAGGAAAGAGGAGCCGGTCAGGCCGTCAGCAGCGCCGCGCCGATGATGCCGGCGTTGTCGCCCAGCTCTGCGGGCACAATGGTCATGGGGTATTCCTTCGCCATGGGAATGAGTTCGTAAAAGCGCTCTTCGGCCTTGCCCATAAGCCGCTCGCCCAGCTTGGCCACGCCCCCGCCGTATACCAGCCGGTCGCAGCCAAAGGTTTGGTACAGGTTGTAAAATACCGTGGCCAGGCCGTTCGCCGCGCGGTCGATGGTCTCGGCGGCCAGCGCGTCGCCCCGCTTTTCGGCCTCGCCGATGATGCGGGCGGTAATGTGCTCCATGCCGCCCGCAAGCTCGGGCAAAATGCTCTTTGCGCCGCCGGCAAGCCGCATTTTAGCGTAGTTGGCCATACCCGTGCCGGAACAGATCGTTTCGGCGCAGCGGGTGCGGCCGCAGCCGCAGGTGATCTGGTCGTTTTCGGTAATAAAGGTGTGCCCCAGCTCGCCGGCCGAGCCATACGTGCCCCGGAACAGCTTGCCGTCGAGCACCAGCCCGCCGCCCAGGCCGGTGCTGATGGTCAAATACACCATGTTGGCCGCGCCGCGGCCGGCGCCCAGCTTGTATTCGGCCAGAGCCGCCACGTTGGCGTCGTTGTCCAGCACCACCGAGGCGCCGGTCAGGGCGTGCAGCTTTTCCTTGGCGGGGTAGTTCGACCAGTTGGGCAGGTTTGAAGCGGTAATGATGACCCCGCGCGAAAAGTAGATGTGCCCCGGCAGCGCCATGCCGATGCCCGCCAGGTCCTTCATGCCAAGGCCCATGCCGCAAAGCAGCTCCTGCATATGGCCGTGCATCAGCCGGAGCATGTCATCGGCGGGGAGCTCGGCGGCCGAGGGCTCGCGCGCGGTCGCCACAAGGGAAAAGTGTTCGTCAAAAAGGCCGTAGGCCAGCTTAGTGCCACCCACGTCCACGCCAATGCGGTAGCCGGGCATTGGAAGATCCTCCTTCCATTCAAAAAACTGTGGAATGTTGTGTTTAGCCGATGGGTTTCTTACAGTATAATCAATTCTGCGCCCACTGGAAAGCAAAAAAGGCTTTTTTTCGGATTTTTGCCCGCCCGGCAAATATAAATATGGCTTTACTCCTGCGGTTTTTTCCTGTAACATAATAAACAGATCAATAAAGGTAAGGCCCGGGGCGAGCGGGCCGCAGCCGCACAGTTCTTAAAAAACGCCTCCCGGCCCGCCGGCCGCGCGCAGCGTTTCATTTTCTGTTTGTTTTCACAAGGCCATTGTTTGAAAAACCCTCGGGGGGAACCGCCCGAAGGCGGGCGAACGCGCCCCGCAAACGACCCTTGCCCGGCCCCCGGGCAGGCAGGAGGATGCCATGAGCAGGATCTACATCACCGGCCACCGCAACCCCGACACCGACTCCATCGTGTCGGCGATGGCTTACGCC
>CALWSW010000077.1 GCA_944384305.1 uncultured Christensenellaceae bacterium | reverse complement strand
CGAGGACCATCGCGACCGCCAGGACGACAGAAAGTACTTTCTTCATTGTCATTCTCCTGTT
Organism: uncultured Christensenellaceae bacterium; assembly: GCA_944384305.1. Taxonomy (GTDB): domain Bacteria; phylum Bacillota; class Clostridia; order Christensenellales; family CALWSW01; genus CALWSW01. The sequence continues at coordinate 9,778 of CALWSW010000077.1, read as the reverse complement.
CGTATTGGTCAATAAAAACAGAACGAAACAGAAAAGGCCGGTCAAACCCCGCCCGTTCTACTCCAATCGCCGCCGGGCGCTCCTTTCTTCCCGCCCCTTTTTCGCAGCCTTTAAATATAACAAAACTGTTGCGCCCCCCTAACGCCCCGCCCGAATGGGCCGCGGCGCTCCAAACCGGCACAACTCCCCCCATTTGGGCATTTGACGCCCGGTGCAAAACAGGGTATAATACTGTTGCCGTGCCAGACGGGGAGTTAGCGGTGCCCTGTACCCGCAATCCGCTACAGCGGGGTTGGATCCCCTGCCAGAGGCTGGTGCTTGTGAGGCCGAACGCCGCTTTGCGGTGCCGACGGCCGGGTCCTGTGCAACTCGGGCTTGTGAACCATGTCAGATCCTGACGGAAGCAGCATTAAGCGAGTATCCGGGTGTGCCGCGGGATTGCCCGGTCTGAGCCGCAGGCTGCGTCCCCGCTCGGAAGGGCCTGTCGAAGGGAGGGTGCACGGTTTTTTTGCAAAGTTTTGGGCTGTCGCAAAATAGGCGACAGCCTATTTTGTGAGCTTTTTACCGTTTGCTTGGCCGCACCTGCTTTGCACAAACCAAGCGGAGAAGCTCGCCCGGGGTCCCCGGGCTTTCGAGCGCAGCGAGAAAGTTTGGGGTGGGTCTCGGGGTCCCCGGGCTTTCGAGCGCAGCGAGAAAGTTTGGGGCGAGCTGTTTGGGGTGGGCTTCCGGCCAGCAAACGGTGCAAAGCTCACACAAGTTCTGAAGCCGCCGCTGTTTTAAAAAACTGTGATTTCGTGCGTTCGTTTTGCAACGCGCGCTTTTGCTGTTGTTCTTTGCTTTGCTCAAAGGCGTCTTTGGGCGGCCGCAGGTGCTGTTTTGGGCACATTGCCGTACCCAAGGCCGGCCGGTTTGTGCTAGAATTTGGAAGAAGAACCGCTGCGGCCGGGGTTTAAACTAAAGATACCGGCCGCCTGTGCCCGGCAAAAATTTTGCTGCAACAACGAGGAAATTTATATGGAACAGAGCTTCAAGTCAGAAACCGCGCTCACGCGCTTTCTTCGTTACGTTTCTTTTGGCACCGCGTCCGACCCCAACAGCGCGGCTTCGCCCTCCACCCCCGGGCAGTTTGCGCTGCTTCGGCAGCTCGAAACCGAGCTTTGGGCCCTGGGCGCCGCGGCCGATTTTGACCGCGCCCACGGCGTGCTGTACGCCTCGATCCCCGAAAAAGGCGCAGCCGGCCCGGCGCTGGGGTTTATTGCCCACGTGGATACCTCGCCCGACGCGCCGGGCGAGGGCGTGCGGCCGCAGATCGTCCGCTACACCGGCGCGCCGGTCGCGTTGGGGCAGGGGCTGACCCTTTCGGAAGAGGAGTTCCCCGAGCTTGCGGCCTACCGGGGGAGCGAGCTGATCACGACCGACGGCAGCACCCTTTTAGGGGCGGACGACAAGGCCGGCGTGGCCGAGATCATGACCCTGGCGGCAGCGCTGCTTGCACCCGACGCGCCGCCCCACTGCGCGGTGAAGCTGGCCTTTACGCCGGACGAAGAAATCGGCCGGGGCACCAGCCACTTCGACCTGGCCCGTTTCGGCGCGGACTTTGCCTATACCGTGGACGGCAGCAGGCTGGGCGAGATCCAGTACGAAAACTTCAATGCCGCCGGGGCGCGGGTGACCATTCGCGGCAAAAGCGTGCACCCCGGCTCGGCCAAGGGCGTCATGGTCAATGCCGCCGCGCTGGCGCTGGAATTCCACGCCCTGCTCCCCAAAGAAGAAACCCCCGAGCGCACCGAAGGGTACGAGGGCTTTTTCCACCTGCACGGCATTGCCGGCGGGTGCGAAACCTGCACACTGGACTACTTGGTGCGCGACCACGACCGCGTTGCCTTTGAGCGCCGCAAGGAGCAGTTAAAGGAAGCCGCCGCCACCCTGAACCGCCGTCTGGGCGAAGAGCGGGTGACGGTGGAGCTGCAGGATTCCTACTACAACATGAAAGAAAAGATCATGCCGCACTTCCATTTGGTGGAAGATGCCTGCGCGGCCTTCCGCGCCTGCGGGGTGGAGCCGGTGGTAGAGCCCATTCGCGGCGGCACCGACGGCGCGATGCTTTCCTACCAGGGCCTGCCCTGCCCCAACCTTTCCACCGGCGGCCACAACTTCCACGGCCGGCTGGAATACCTGCCTTTGCCTTCGCTTTTGAAGATGCCCGAAGTGCTGCTGGAACTCGTAACGCGCAGCTCTCATGTATTGTAGGCTCTTTCGGTTGTGCGGGCGGTTGGGCTGCCACCAGCGGCCAGACCGCAGCTTTTTTCTGCGCGGCCGCCAGTTTCCGCTGTGCGCCCGCTGCACCGGCATGTTTGCCGGGTACGCCGCGGGGTTTTTGACGCTTTGCTTTTGCCTGCCGCCCTGGCCGCTGGGCGCCGTTTGCCTTCTGCCCATGCTTTTTGACCTTTTTGCCCAAAACGCCCTGGGGCGCGAGTCCACCAACATCCGCCGGGCCGTTACCGGCTTTGCCGCCGGCTGGGGGGTGCTGGCGCTGTGCGCGCAGGCTGCCGCTCTTTTGACCGTATGTTTGACCGGGCAATAATTCCCCCGGCCGATAGAAAGGACTTGCCATGAAATTTACCGAGATCCCATATTCCCGCCCGGACGTACCCGCGCTGCTCGCCGCCTACGACGCCCTGACCGAGCGGGTAAAGAACGCTTCTTCCGCCGCAGAACAGCTGGCTGCTTTTGAGGAACACGAAGCGCTGAGCGAAAGCTTTTCGACCGATGTTTCCTACGTGTACATCCGCAACACCATCGACACCACCGACCCCTTTTACGAGGCCGAGCAGGACTTTATGGACGAAAACTGCCCGCTGTACGAGGAAAAGCTGGACGCCTTTTACCGCGCGCTCTACCACTCGCCTTTCCGGCCGGAATTGGAAAAGCAGCTGGGCAGCCTGCTGTTTGAAAACATCGGCATTTCGTTAAAGACCTTCTCGCCCAAGAACATTGCGCTTTCGCAGGAAGAATCCGCGCTGGTGACCGAATACGCCAAACTGCTGGCCTCGGCGCAGATCCCCTTCCAGGGCGAAACCCTCAACCTTTCGCAGCTGCGCAAGTACGAAGAATCGCTCGACCGCGCCGTGCGCAAAGAGGCCTACCAGAAGGAAGCGGCCTTCTTTAAAGAGCACGAGGCCAGCTTCGACCGCATTTTTGACCGGCTGGTGGCCGTGCGCACCCAAATGGCGCAGAACCTGGGCTACAAAAACTTTGTGGAGCTGGGCTACTACCGCATGGGCCGCAACGGCTACGACGCCAACATGGTGGCCACCTACCGCCAGGCGGTGCTGAACGAAATTTTGCCCACGGTGCAGAAACTGAAGGCCAAGCAGGCCGCGCGCAACGGCCTGGACGCTTTGATGTGGTACGACGACACCTGCTACTACCCCCAGGGCAACCCCAAGCCGGACGTGGCGGGCGACGCGCTGCTGGAGCAGGGGCGCAGAATGTACCGCGACATGGGGGAGCGAACCGGCGAGTTCATCGACTGCATGATCGACAACCAGTGCTTTGACGCCATGGCCAAAAAGGGCAAGTCGGGCGGCGGTTACTGCACCACGCTGCCCAAGTACAAGCTGCCCTTTATTTTTGCCAACTTCAACGGCACCTCGGGCGATGTGGACGTGCTGACCCACGAGGCCGGCCATGCCTTCCAGGCCTATGTGGCCATGCGTGACCCCACCATTCCCGCGCAGGAGCTGGAGCAGGCCACGCTGGAGGCCTGCGAGGTGCACTCCATGTCCATGGAGTTCTTCTGCTACCCCTATTTGGAGCTGTATTACGGCGCAGACGCCCCCCGCGCGCGGGAGATGCACCTGACCGACGCCGTCAGTTTTTTGCCCTATGGCTGCATTGTAGACCACTTCCAGCACGTGGTGTACGAGCACCCCGAGCTTGGGCCGGAGGGCCGCAAGCGCGCTTGGGCCGAGCTGGAAAAGACCTACCGCCCCTACCTGACCTTTGAAGGCCCCATGTTTGGCGAAGGGATGTGGTTTATGCGGCAAAGCCACATTTACAAGAACCCCTTTTACTACATCGACTACTGTTTGGCCCAAACCACGGCGCTGCAGTTTTGGGCGCTGGCGCAAACCGACCGCGCCGATGCCTGGAACCGCTACCTGGCGCTGGTGCAGAAGGCCGGCCGCAGGACTTTTTTGCAGCTGGTGGAAGAAGCCGGCTTAAAGAGCCCCTTTGCGCCCGGCTGCCTGCAGGGCGTGGCGGCGGAAGTTGAGCGCACACTGCTGTGAGCCAAGGGAGGAACCGCCATGGACGACCGCATTTTGACCCAATCCTTTGACCTGCGCGCCCGCGATACCGACGTAAACGGCCGGCTGAAGATTTCTTCGGCCCAGCTTATGATGCAGGAGATCGCCGAGGACCACAGCGCGTTGCTGGGCTACTCGCGCGCAGCGCTGGCCGGGCAGGACCTGGTGTGGCTGCTTTCCCGCAGCCGGCTGGAATTTACCCGCCTGCCGCAGTTTTGCGAGCGGCTGACGCTTTCCACCTGGCCGCTGCGCTCTGCCCGCTCCATTTACCCGCGCTGCTACTCCTTTGCTGTAAACGGCCAAACCGTTGGCCACGCAGTCACCCAGTGGCTGCTGGTGCGCCCCACCACCCGCGCCATGGTAGACGGCGCGGCCGCCGGCATTGTGCTGCCCGACGCTTCCGGCCTGCCGCAGCCCCTCAAAAACCCCGCGCGCATCCGGCCGCAGGGCGAGCCAAACGAGGTATTTTCCCGCCGCGTGTGCTTTTCCGACCTGGACGTAAACGGCCACGTAAACAACGCCCGCTACGCCGAGTGGCTGCTGGACGCCGTAGACCCCCGGCGCTTTGCCGGGCGCGCCGTAAAGGCGCTGCAGGTAAACTACCTGCACGAAATGCTGCCCGGCGAAACCGTTGCGCTTTCCCGCTATGATTCGGAAAACGGCTGGGCGCTGCTGGGCGAATGGGAGGGCAAGCTGCTGTTTGAAGCGAGCGTAGAGCTCGCGCCCGAAGCTGACTAAGGCCCAAAGCCCCGCCCGTTGTTTGCCCCAATCCTGCATTTTTAACAGGCCCTTTACGCCAAGGGGCCTGTTCTTTATGCGGGGCTAATCAGAACCTTACATTTGTGAAAGTTTTCTGTCTTTTTCGGCCCGGCGCTTTTAAAACCCGGGCCCATTCAGTATAATGAAGACGGTTTTTTAAGCGCATTGCCGCTTTGTGCAAGCGCCGCACTTAAGCCATCCTTACAAGGAGGAACATTTCTGTGCTGAACATTCAGAACCTCGTCAAAACCTACAAAAACGGCCACCGCGCAGTGGACGACCTGACTCTGGCCGTGGCGCCCGGCGACATTTGCGGCTTCATTGGCCCCAACGGCGCGGGCAAAACCACCACCATCAAGTGCGTGACCGGCATTCAGGACTTTGACCGCGGCCATATTACCATTGGCGGGCACGACGTTACCCGTGAGCCGGTGGAAGCCAAGATGCTGACCGCCTATATTCCCGACAATCCCGACCTTTACGACAGCATGACCGGCATGAAGTACCTTTCCTTTATTGCCGATATTTACCGCGTGGGCAAGGAGGAGCGCGACCGCCTCATTCAAAAATACGCCGACGCTTTTGAGATCACCCGCAATCTGGGCGACGTGATCTCTTCCTACTCCCACGGCATGAAGCAGAAGCTGGCGCTCATTTCGGCGCTCATCCACTCGCCCAAGCTGCTCATTTTAGACGAGCCCTTTGTGGGGCTGGACCCCAAGGCCTCTTTTACCTTAAAAGAGATCATGCGCGAGCTGTGCGCCGGGGGCACGGCCATCTTCTTTTCCACCCATGTGCTGGAAGTGGCCGAAAAGCTGTGCAACAAGATCGCCATCATCAAAAACGGCAGGCTCATTGCCTTTGGGCCGATCGACGACGTGCGGGGCGACGCCTCGCTCGAGACCTTCTTCCTGGAGCTGACCGACACCGACGCGGCCGGAAAGTGAGCGCGCGCATGAAGAACGTCCTTACGCTGTTTAAAATCGGCTTTTTGAGCGCCTGGCGGAACAGTACCGGCTCTTCCCGCCGCAAGCGCCGCGCGCAAAGCGCCGCAAAGGCCACGTCTGTGCTGCTTTACGGCGTGCTCATGCTGGCCATTTTCGGTTTTTACGCTTACGTGCTTTCCGAGCTGTTCGTGCTGGGCGGCGACCCCATGGCGCTCTGCCTGTTGGGCGCCGGGCTGGGCGGCCTGCTCTCGCTCATTTTCGGGCTGGCAAAAACCTCTTCGGTGCTGTTTGCCTCGCGCGATTTTGAGCTGCTCATGGCGCTGCCGCTGAGCACCCGGCAGGTGTTCTTTTCCAAACTGCTCATTGTTTACACCTTCTCGTTCACCGGCTTTGCCTGCGCGGCGCTGCCTTTTAACGCGGTATACGCCCTGCAGTTTGGGGCCGGCCCGGCCTTTTACCTGGCCACGGTGCTGGAACTGATCTTTTTGCCCATGCTGCTCGCCACCGTCAGCGGCCTGGTCGCGCTGCTCATCAGCTGGCTGGCCCGGCACTTCCGCTCTACCAACGGCGCCATGATGGTGTTTTCGGTGCTGGCCTTTGCGGGCTATTTGGCGCTGGTGTTCTCCTTCAGCTTCACTGCAGGCAATTCCGACGCGGGCATGCTCAACATGCTCACCGGGCTTTCCAGCGCGCTGGATTCCTTCTTCCTTACGCACTGGTACCGCCTGGCGCTGTTGGGCGACCTTGCTTCGCTGGTGTGGCTGCTGCTCGTTTGCGCCCTTCCCTTTGCGCTGTTTTCCATGTTCTGCGCGGCCATTTACCGCCGGGTCAACGCCGCCCTGCGCGAAAAGAAGATGCGCCGCAACTTCTCGGGCGAGGGCATTCGCCGCGCCAAGGTCAAGGGCTCGTTCGCGGCGCTCTTTTCCCGCGAGCTCAAGGCCTTCTTCTCGCGCTATATGTACGTGCTCAACTGCCTTTCGGGGCTGGTGGTGCTGCTGCTGTTTGCCGGCTTCCTGGCCTTTGGCGGCCCGGGGGTGATCCAAAGCATGGCCGAGTCCAACGTGCCCATTACCGCCAGCCAGATCAACAGCCTGGGCCTGCCCATCTTCGGCGCGGTCGCGCTGTGGTGCATCGGCCTTTCGCCCACCACGGCGGCTGCCGTTTCCATGGAAGGGCGGCAGGCCTGGATCGTCAAGACCCTGCCGGTCTCCACGCGTTCCATTTTCCGCTCCAAGCTCTACGTGCAGCTCCTGGTCTCGCTGCCCGTGGTGGCCCTTTCCTACGCCGCCTACGTGCTGGTATTGAGCCCTGCGCTTGCAGATGCTGTGGTGCTCGCGCTCTTCCTGTTGGCGGCGGATTGCTTCTTTGCCCTGCTGGGGCTGGTCTTTAACCTGCGCTTCCCCAACATGGACTGGGTAAACCCCAACGACGTGCTCAAGCGCAGCGCGCCGGTGGTGCTGACCATGGTGGTGGATTTTGCGCTGGTGATCGCCGCGGGGGTGCTGTACTACTTCCTTGGCCTGCCCTTTGCCTACTTTGCCGGGGCGCTGGCCATTCTGCTCGCCCTGGCCTCCCTGGGCCTGTGGGCCTGGTGCCAAAAAGGCGGCGCCCGCCGCTTTATGGAGCTGTAAGCCCCGGCCCGCACCGCAACGCTTCCAACAAAAAGCCGCCGCCCCTAGCTTGGGCGGCGGCTTTTTGTTGACCCTGTGCTGGCAGAACAGGAGATTTCCCGGCTGGGGCAAAAAACCGCTGCCAAGGGGCAAAACGCCCCGACCAAGGCAAAATCTCCCCGGCCGAGGCGAAGAGGATCCTCTGCAAGGGCGCGAAAGCCCCAGGCAAAACAAAATCCCCCGGACAGGGCGCAAAGAACCACTAGCCAAAACGAAAAGACCCCGCCGGCCGAGGCAGCGGCCAGCGGGGTTCGTGCAAGTGGTGTAAGATGGGCAGTTACGCCTTAGATTTGTTTGTCGCGAAGTTGAGCCTTAGCGGGCCTTCTTCAGCACGACGGCCAGGCCAGCGGCGGCCACGAGGGCGGCAGCGGTCAGAGCGACGGCCACGGCGGCGGAAGCATCGCCGGTTTCGGGCACGGGCTCATCGGGGACGGGCTCTTCGTCGATATCGCCTTCGTCGGGGAGCTCTTCGCCGATGTCGCCTTCATCCGGGATTTCACCAGGATCGGTGCCTTCGTCAACGTCGTCATCTTCTTCGGGCTGAGGAACGACGATGGCGTTGCCGTTGTAGGTAGCCTGACCCAGCTGTTCATAGGTGGTGGCTTCTTCGAAGTCGGAATCCTGCACCTTGTAGGTATACTGGCTGCCGGTGCCGAAGCCGAAGTCGCTCAGGAACGTGGTGAGAGCTTCGCGGGCAGTCATGTACTCATCCTGATAAACGTTAGATGCCGAGCCATCGCCGCCATAGAGGTGATCGCCGTCTTTGCCAGCCTTGAAGACTTCGTTAACGGACTTCGAAGGATCGCCTTTGTAGTATTCGGTATCGCCGAAAGCCGTCAGAATGTTCTGGCCAACTGCGATCCAGTTGTCAGTGCCGCCGAGGGGGCTCCCCCCGTTGTCAGCTGCTCTATCAGCAGCCGGGCCCCAGTAATCGAAACCGAGGGAACGGCCGTAGGTTTCGACGTCGGTGCCTTCAAGATCACCAGCGAGAGAACCCCAACGAACCTGCTCGGTCTCAAACATACCGATAACGCCCCAGGTGCCATGATCCTTCAAATCTTCTACTGTCTTCTGGTCGTTATCATTGAGCAGAACACGCACAACATAACCAACAGCGTTCACATCGTAGACAGAAGGATAACCTTCGGTCATCAGGTGCGTCCAGTTCAGACGGTCGTCGGCGGTCCCATCCCGGAGATCCTTTTCACCAGCGGCCACTTTATGGCTCAGCCAATATTTATTATAGGTATCTGTACCTTTAGCGTACCGCTTCTGAATCCAGTAGGTGTGGCCATTCTTGGTCACAACGACTTCGCCATCTTCTTCGAAAGTATCGCCAGCCTTGTCTTCACGCTCAAGGGTCACAAGGCCTTCCTGCTCGAGGCTGCCGGTGGTCACGCCGGTGAGCACGAGGGTGTAGTCGGTCTTAATGGTAGAAGTATCGTCGGACACGCCGTAGAGATGGAGGCCGTTGTCGTCAGTATTGCCAACATTGGTCACATACTCAATGTCGATTAGGCGACCATCTTCCCAAGCACCTGTGTAATAATACACATCAAGGTCCATAGTATGGCCATCCTTAGAAACCTCCAAACCGGTACCTGCATCAACAAGCGATGCGCGCACCATATTGGTGAAGTAAGGCAGATCAACATCCATCACGTAGGGCGTGTAGAGCAACATGGTGCTGCCAGACAGAGCAAAGCTCACGGTGTTGGACTTGAAGGTCAGGGTGGACAGGTTGCCATGGCCGTTAGCGCCTTCACCGCTGGTCGGCTTTACACCGTTCGGGAGGTAGTTGGGGTTGTAGACCGCCAGCTCCACCGCGAGGCGGATGACGGAGTTGACATCGTAGGGAGCATCGGTGAGTTCGACGAGGTCAGAATAGGCCTGCACGCCGATCCTCATGGCGTCATCGCTGGTCACGTAGAAGTTCTCGACCTTGAGGGCACTGTTGGTCGGGTTCGTGATACTGCCCATATCACCCACCACGAACGCCAACGAGGCCACGCAGCCGAGGACCATCGCGACCGCCAGGACGACAGAAAGTACTTTCTTCATTGTCATTCTCCTGTTCGTATTGGTCAGTAAA
>CALWSW010000076.1 GCA_944384305.1 uncultured Christensenellaceae bacterium | reverse complement strand
CCGTCATGGTCGCGCAGCCCTTTTGTACCTCGTAAGCGGCAAACGAACAGTACAGGCACCGCGTGCGGCAGAAAGGGATGCCGATGTAAAGGTCAAAATCCCGCTCGCCGACCGATTCGACCACCGGCTTTTGCATCCGCATAATGCCGATGGCAAGGTCGGTCTTTTGGGGCAGAACGTCGAAGCGCTCCACGAACAGGCGGTGGGTCTCGCGCAGGCCGCAGGCGCCCTCCAGCTCGCGCGCCAGGCGGGTGGGCCGAATGCCGGTAAGCGCCCCCCACGGCGGGTGCGCGCCCGTGCGCGCCTGAAACGCGCGGTACAGCGCGCACTTCATGGCCCGCTTTTCGTATTTTTTCACCAGCAGGGCGCGCTCGCGCGCATCCGCTCCCGGTGGGATCGTGGCAAGGTCGTTTTTGAGCTCTGCGTCCTCGCCCACAGCGCTGCCCCTTGTATCCTGCACTCTGGCCACAGCCCTGCCTTCGGGCAAAACATCGCAGCGGGCGGACACTTCCGCCTGCTGCGCCTGGGGCGAACCGGCGCTTTGCACATCCGTCATGCCGTAAAACACCCGCACGACTTCCGCCAGTTCGTTAAAATAGCTTTCGCGATTGGTCTCGATGCTGATCAAAGAAGTTCCTCTTTCGCGCAAAGGTCACGCTTCTTCGCGCCTGACGTAGGGATTGTTCTGCGCTTCGTAGCCTATGGTGGTCATGTCGCCGTGGCCGGGCAGCACCTTGGTGTCGTCCGGCAGCTCGTACAGGCGGCGGATGGACTGGGCGAGCTCTTCAAAGCTGCCGCCGGGGAAATCCGTGCGGCCAATGCTGCCCTGAAACAGGGTGTCGCCGCAAAAAAGCAGATCCTGTGCCAAATAGCTCACCCCGCCCTTGGTGTGGCCGGGGCAGGCAAGCACGCGGAAGGTCACGCCGGCCGCCTCTACGGTATCGCCGTCGTCGACCGTGCGGTCGGCAAGGATGGGCGGCAGTTCAAAGCCCATCAGCTGGCGCGCCATGCCCTGTTCGGGATCGGTGATGAGCGGCTCGTCCCCCGCCCCGATCACCACCGGGCACTCGTAGCGCGCGCGCAGGGCTTCCACCCCCATCACGTGATCAAAATGGCCATGGGTGAGCAAAACACAGACGCATTTGAGCTGGTGGTGCTCCAAAGAAGCCAGCACCGCCGTGCTTTCGGCCGGGTCTATGACCACGGCTTCGCCGCCGTCTTCATGATAAACAACGTAGGTGTTGGTCCCGATCACGCCGCAGGGAATGTGCAGCACGCGAAAATCCGCCATGGGTCTCCTCCTCGCTTTGTTTTTGTTTTTTGTTTCCGTTCAAAACGCGCGGCGGCTGTCGAGCAGAATGGTCACCGGCCCGTCGTTGACCAGGCTGACCTCCATGTGGGTGCGAAAGCGCCCGGTCTCGACCAAAACGCCCAGCGCGAGCAGGCGCTCCCTGCAGGCCATAAACAGCCGCTCGGCCGCTTCCGGCGCCTCGGCCTGGGTAAACGAGGGCCTCCGCCCCTTGCGGGCGTCGCCGCAAAGCGTAAACTGCGAGACCAGCAGCACCGCGCCGCCCACATCCTGCAGCGAGCGATTGAACTTGCCCGCCTCGTCTTCAAACACTCGCAGCCCGGCACATTTTTCGGCAATGTACTCGGCGTCTGCCTTTCCGTCGCCCCGTTCCACGCCCAAAAGCACCAAAAAGCCCCGCTCAATGGCGCCCACGGTCTGGTTTTCGACCGTGACCGACGCGCGCGTTACGCGCTGTACGACCGCCCGCATGGCGATGCCTCAGCCGCTGATGCGGTAGACATCCACCACCCCGCGGACCCGCCGGATCTGCTTGATGATAAAGGTGAGCTGCTCGGCGTCCTTTACGTCGAACTTCACCGTCATGCCTGCCATCATGTTCTTGTCGGTCTTGGAATTAAAGCCCGTCAGGCTGATGTTCATTCCCATAAAGATCTGGGAAATATCCAGCAAAAGCCCCACGCGCTCGTGCGCCACCACGTGGATGTGCGCCGGGAAGCCGCCGGGCGCAGCGCTCTGCGCCCACTCCACCTTGATGGCGCGGGCTTCGCCGCCTTCGAGGTTCTGAAGATTCTTGCAGTCTGCGCGGTGCACCGACACCCCGCGCCCCCGCGTGATGTAGCCCACGATCTCATCTCCGGGCACGGGGGTGCAGCATTTGGCAATGCGCACCACCATGTCGTCGAACCCATCCACAATGATGCCGTTGGAATGGTGCGAGCGCTTTTTCTGCGGCTTGCTGGTAAGTTTTTCAATGAGGGCCTGGGGGTCTTGCGCCTCATTCTCTTCCTGCTGCTTGCGGTATTCTTCAATGAGGCGGGGCAGCACCTGCGAAACCGTCAGGCTGCCGTAGCCCACAGCGGCGTACAGGTCTTCGGGCGTGTTGACCGAAAGGCGCTTAAAGAGCGTGGCGATAAGCTCCGGCTTGATGAGCTGGCCCAGGGTGTAGCCCTGCCGCTTTGCCTCGCTCGTGAGCATGTCGCGCCCGCGCTCGATATTTTCTTCCTTGTCTTCCTTGCGGAACCACGCGCGGATCTTGGAGCGCGCCTGCTGGGTCTTTACAAAGTTCAGCCAGTCGCGGCTGGGGCCCACAGGAGTCGCCGAGGTGATAATCTCGACGATGTCGCCCATCTGCAGCGCGTAATCGAGCGGCACGATGCGGCCGTTGACCTTTGCGCCGATGCAGCTGTTGCCCACCTGCGAATGGATGCGGTAAGCGAAGTCCACCGGAGTGGAACCCGTGGGCAGGTCGATGACCTTGCCGTGCGGGGTGAACACAAACACGTAGTCCGTAAAGAAGTCGAACTTTAAGAGGTTCATGAACTCGTCGGAGCTTTCGACGTTCTGGTCCATGAGCTCGCGCACCCAGTCCATGACGATGTCGAGGTCGGAAGAGGTGGTGCGGCCCTCCTTGTAGCGCCAATGCGCGGCAATGCCGAACTCGGCCTGCTTGTGCATTTCCACCGTGCGGATCTGCACTTCAAACGGCACGCCGTTGTCGCCGATCACGGTGGTGTGCAGTGAGCGATAGCCGTTGGGCTTGGGCATGGAAATGTAGTCTTTGATGCGGAAAGGCAGCGGCCGCCACATGCTGTGGATCATGCCCAGCACGGTGTAACATTCCTCCACCGTGGTGACAATGACACGGATGGCGATGAGATCGTACACCTCGTTGAAGGTGATGTTCTGCTTCTGCATCTTGCGGTAGATGCTGTAAAGGTGCTTGGGGCGGCCGTTGATGGAAGCCTTGATGCCCCCTTCCTTGAGCTTTTCGCGGATGCGCTCCATGGCCTCCTGCAAGCTCGCGGCCCGCTCGGTGCGCATCTCGTCCATCTGCTCTTTGATGGCGCGGTACTTTTCGGGCTCGAGGTTCATAAAGGCCAGATCCTCAAGCTCGCTCTTGATCTGCCCCATGCCCAGGCGGTGGGCGATGGGGGCGTAGATCTCCAGCGTTTCGCGCGCCTTGCGCACCCGCTTTTCGCTGCGGCAATACTCGAGCGTGCGCAGATTGTGCAGGCGGTCGGTGAGCTTGATGGGAATGACCCGCATATCGTTGGCCATGGCCAAGAACATTTTGCGCACATTTTCGGCCTGCTGCTGTTCGCGCGTGGCCTGGCCCAAATTGACCTTGGTCAGCTTGGTAAGACCCTCTACCAAGCCTGCGATCTCCGAGCCGAAACGCTCGGCCACGATCTCACGCGTGATGGATTTGTTGTCTTCGATGACGTCGTGCAAAAGGCCGGCAATGGCCGATTCCACGTCCATCCCCAGGCTCATGATCATGCTCGAGACCGCCATGGGGTGGATGATGTAGGGCTCGCCCGAATCCCTGAACTGGCCCTTGTGCGCCTCTTTGGCAAACGCAATGGCCTCGTTGTACCGCTTGGGGTCTTCTTCGGGGTAGGTCTCGGCAAATTTTTTGTGGAGCGAATTTTCCAATCGCTTGACCTCGACCTCGTCGATGAGGATCTTGGCCTCGAGCTTTGCGATCTCTTCCCCTTCTTCCAGCTTGTACCCCAGCTCTTCATAAGGGGAAGTCAATAGCGAAAGCACCTCGTCGGGAGGCAGTTCTGCCTCGCTCGGCAAGGTGCGGGCGTGTTCGCCGTCGAGCGCGCGCAGGTATCCTTCCAGCGATTTGAGCGCCAGTTCCGCGCACTCGCTGTATCCCCCGCGTTTGACCTCGGTAAAGCCGTTTTCGTCGTAACAAGGCTCGGCACAGTCGCTGGAGGAAACAGCCTGCGCCGCCACCGCGATCAGTTCAACGCGCACTTTTTCTGCCAGTCGGCGGGTTGCATTTTCCATGGTCTACCCCCTTGAGCCAGAGAGAATCTTCGCCATTCACGGGCGTGCTGCAAAACAAACGCCGGAACGCACAAGCCACAGCACCGCGGCCGTTTTCAAGCGGAGGGGCCCGCCCGCCGGCAAAAGCCTATTGGGCCTCGGCCCCCCTGCCCCAAAGGACCTGGTACGTCGTGCTTTCCATCAGTTCCCGCTTTTTCGTCACCCTTTGGGGGGCTACACAAAAAGCGCCCTTTTCTTTTATTTCAAAAAAGCCCAGCTCTTCAAAAACGTAAACGCCCAGCAAAAGCGCACAGTCGCTTGCCGAGCAGCACTTTTTCAGCTCGCGCAAATACGCCCTTCTGCTCGTAAAGGTGGTTTGCCGGCCGGCAAGGCCGGCCATGGCCGTATACACCGGAATGAGTTCTTCGCGCGTGAGGCGGGCGCTTTCATAAAAGCCGCCGTCCGGTTCGTTGGCAAACAGCACCTCTTCTGCGGCGTTTTGCGTAAAAAGTTCCATCAAGCCTGCGGGCAGCGCATCCATCACGAGCACCCGCCGAAAAGCGGGGATGACCCTGGGCCGCGGCGCGAGCAACACGGCGTTATAGGCCCGGTCGTCCTGGTATTCGCCCACAATGACGTCGAGTTTTTCCAAAACGCCCTTTTCGCGCATCTCGGCCACAAAGCGGCGGGCGCCCTGGGGCGTGGCGCAGACCGCCACCGCGCCCTGGGGAGACACGGCCAGCCAGGCGGCGAAGCGTTCCGGCCAGTCAGGCGAGGTTTTTGCATTATTTCCTTCAAGGAACCAATTTTTATTATATCGAATCCCCTCGAAAAATGCATCATAAAATTTCGCTTCGTTCTCTTCCAGGAAAGCCAGCGGATCTTCCGGCAGCACTGCGCGCGCCTGCCGCACCACAGCCTGCGCCTTTCGCTCCCCCCGCCAGTCGTTGATCTCGAGCGAGCAGAGCAAATCTTCCCGCGCGGCAGACATCTCCTCCTGCCGGCCGCCCATGGAATAAGCCACGCAGGGCAGTGCGTCGCGCAGGTTCCGGCTGCGCGCAAGCGAAAAGCGCAAATGGCGGTTTTCTGCCCCCATGGCCACAGGGTTGATCGGCCGCACATCCCTGAGCCGGAAAATGGGCGAAGGGTTGCCCATGCCAAAGGGAGCCAGGGCGCGCAGCGCCTCTGCCAGCGGCAATGTCATGTCTTTGGGCGAAAGCTCCATGTCGTAGACCGCGCGCGGCACAAAGGCCTCCTGGGGCACGTTTTCTGCCAAATAGGCCTGAAAGCGCCGGGCAAACTCCGGCATTTTTTCCTGTTTGATGGTCAGCCCAGCCGCCATCTCGTGCCCGCCGAAGCGCTCAAACAATTCCGGCATGGAGTTGAGCGCCTGAAAAAGGTGCACCCCCTTGACCGACCGCCCCGAGCCCACGCACACCCCGTCTTCCGCGGTAAAGAGGATGACCGGCTTGGCGTAGCGCTCCACCAGGCGGGAAGCGACGATGCCGATGACGCCGTGGTTCCACCCCTCGCCCACGAGCAGAATGGCGCTGTCGCGCACCACATCGGCTTCGCCGGCGGCGATTTTTTGGCGCGCGTCGGCAAAGATCTGCGCTTCTATGGCTTGGCGGTGTTTGTTTTCTGCATCCAGCTCCGCCGCGAGCGGCAGCGCCGTCTTCCAGTCGTCGGTCAAAAAAAGGTCCAGCGCAGTCTGTACCGAACCGGTGCGGCCGGCCGCGTTGATGCGCGGTGCAATGGAAAAGCTGACGGTCTCGGCCTCGATCTGTCGGCCTGAGAAGCCCGAGGCTTCGATCATAGCGCGCACCCCTGCCAGGCAGTGCCCGGCGTTGATGCGCCGCAAGCCCTCCGCTACGATCTCGCGGTTCTCGCCGGTGAGGGGAACGATGTCGGCCAACGTCGCAATGGCCGCGCAATCGATGCAGCGCAGCGCGGCTTCCCGGCCGCCCAGGGCGTGCGCCAGCTTGAAGGCCACGCCAGCGCCGCAGAGGTTTTTGTAGGGGTAGCGCTCGGCAGGGTCGGCCGGGTCGATCACGGCCGCGCACTCCGGCAGCTCGGGCAGGCACTGGTGGTGGTCGGTCACCACGACCTCCATGCCCAGTTCATAAGCCCTCGCGATCTCTTTTAGGGCCGTGATGCCGCAATCCACCGTAATAAGCGTGGTGACGCCCTGTTTGGCGAGGCTTTCGACCGCGGCGGTGTTGAGCCCGTACCCCTCGGTGTGGCGGGAAGGAATATAGGGGACGACCCTGGCTCCCATGCTTTTGAGCTGCCGCACCAAAATGGTCACGGCCATCACGCCGTCCACGTCGTAATCGCCGTAGACGCAAAAGAGCTCGTCGTTGGCGAGCGCGGCAAAGATGCAGTCCACGGCGTCCTGCATGCCGTTGAACAAAAACGGGTCGTGCAGGCGCTCTATGGAGGGATTCAAAAACTCCCGGGCAGCCTCGGGCGTGTCGCAGCCGCGCCGGCACAAAAGCTCTGCGATCTGCGGCGAGAGCGCGAGCTCCCGCGCAAGGCCGAAGGCGCTGCCGGCGTCGCCCGCGCTCGGGGTTTGCCTGTATTCGATCATAGCTGTTCTGCCCTCAGCTGTGCGCCGGGCCGGAAGCGGCAGCCGCTTCTTCCTCGCGGTCCTGGCGTTCCAAGGCGTAAAGCGCAATGGCGCACTCCAGCCTCTTCTTTTCCATGGCGCAGGCCAGTTCGTAAGGCTTGTGGATATCGCCGTTCAAGTTCTGCGCATTGGCGGCGCACCCGCCCGAGCAGTAGTACTTGGCCCAGCACTCCCGGCAGGCGGGCTTGCTCGCCACCGTGCACTCCCTGAAGCACTTCTGCATGGCGCGGTCATATTCGCCGGTAATCACGCTGCCCATCTTCCATTCGGGCTTGCCCACGAACTGGTGGCAGGGGTAAATATCGCCCTGGGGCGAGACCGCGCAATACTCGCTGCCCGCGCCGCAGCCGGTCATGCGCTTGGCAAGGCAGGGGCCGTTTTCCAAGTCGAGCATAAAGTGGAAAAAGTTGAACCACTGGCCGGTCTTTCGGCGGGAATAGAGCATGCCCACCAGCCGGTCGTATTCTTTGAACACCTGGGTCAGGTCCTCTACGCGGATGGAGAGCGGGTCGCCGGGTTCGAGCACGACCGGTTCCAAAGAGATCTGCTCAAACCCCTCGTTGGCCAAAAACTCCACGTCCTTGGAAAAATCCAGGTTGTTGCGGGTGAACGTGCCGCGCACATAGTAATCGAGGCCCCGCTCCTGCCGGGCAAAGGCCAGCTTCTTCACCTTGGGGAAGATGAGATCGAACGAGCCCTTGCCGTTGGGGGTGACGCGCAGCTTGTCGTGCACCTCTTTGCGGCCGTCGATGCTGATGACGACGTTGTACAGTTCTTTGTTGGCAAACTCGATGAACTCGTCGTCCACCGCCACGCCGTTGGTGGTGAGCGTAAACCGGAAGAGCTTGTTGTGCTCCTGTTCAAGCTTTCGGCCGTAAGCCACCAGCTCTTTGACCACGCCGAAGTTCATCAGCGGCTCGCCGCCAAAAAAGTCCACTTCCAGGTGCTTGCGCTTGCCGGAATGCGCGACGAGAAAGTCCAATGCCGCCTTGCCCACCTCCGGGCTCATGAGCGCGCGGCCGCCGTGGTACTCGCCGGTCTCTGCAAAGCAGTAGCTGCAGCGCAGGTTGCAATCGTGCGCCACGTGCAGGCACATGGCCTTGATCTCGCCGCTTTCACCCGCAAGCACCTCGGGCTGCTCGGGCGTAAACAGCTCGCCGCGCGCGCGCAGCTCTTCGATTTCGGCCAAGATCTCGCCAATCTCTTCGTCGCTGTAATCAAAGGCGACCGCCAGCATATCCCTTGCGTTTTTGCCGAATTTTTCCACCGCATTGATGGCGTTTGCCGCCAGCTCGTCCACCATGTGCACGGCGCCGCTTTCCACGTCGAGCACAAAATACATCTCGTTCTGCTTAAAAATGTGTGTCAAGGTCTTCCTCCGTCTGCATGATCCCAACCATCCCACAAAGCAGAAAAAAGCAGCAAAGGCAAGCTCCCCGCGCGTAAACGCGCGCCTCCCGCAGGTGCAGGAAGGAACATGCCGCTGCTGCGATTCTCAAAACCCGGGTCTAAGGCCGATGGTTTACGCCTTCTTCTGGCACTTCTGGTTCGCAACCGTGCAGGAAGTCTTGCAGGCGGACTGGCAGGAAGCCTGGCATTCGCCGCAGCCGTAGCCCTGCGCTTTGAGGCAGGCGGTCTGGATGGTTTTGATGTGCTTCATGATATTACCCTCTTTCAAGTTCAATAATGGCGTCAGCGGGCAAAAGGCCCGCCCTTCTTCTTCAGTATTATACACAAAAACTTCCCGCCGCGCAACGGGAAAGGGCCCGGAATGCCCAATACCGGCTGCCCGGGCCCCCAAGCGCCCTTCGGCCGCCTTTTTTGTTTGCAGGCGGCCGTTCTTTTTCAGGCGGCGCGCGGGGTCTTCCCCGGCGCCCCCTCTTTTGCCGGCAGCGCTTTTTTGCCAAAGATCAGGCCGCACAGCGCGCCGATCGCACAGCCCATCAACAAATCGAACAGCATGGTGAGCGCCAGGCCCAGGGTCTTTGTAACGATCATGGAGACCACAAGGCTCAACGCCATGTAAAATCCCCCGGCGAGCAAACCGCGAAACCACGGCCGCTCCGCTGGGTGCTTGAGCGCCAGCCACGCAGCAAACAGGATGCCCGCTACCTTCAGCACCTGGTTGACTGTGGGAATGGCCTCTTCGCCCAAAATGCCGAACTTCATCAGCACCGCCAGGAACAGCATGGCGAAGATCGTCGCTGCGCCCGCGAGCAGCGCGCCTTTCACAGCGAGCAGCACACCGTTTTTCTCCTTGGGGGGCAACCGCCGCTTTCGCGGCCTTTTTTTGTTTGCAGCAGCCATAATTGCGCTCCCTCCTGACCGTTTTTAACAAACTATATGAATTGCCCCTGTTTTCT
Organism: uncultured Christensenellaceae bacterium; assembly: GCA_944384305.1. Taxonomy (GTDB): domain Bacteria; phylum Bacillota; class Clostridia; order Christensenellales; family CALWSW01; genus CALWSW01. Next base: position 579 of record CALWSW010000076.1, on the reverse strand, counting down.
ATGAATCGCCGTAAAACCGCCAAAAAGGCCGGGGCTTTTGCGCAACTGTCGGGGCCCCGGCCTTCCTTTGGTCATTTTTTGCGTTACGCCGTTTCAAACTGGCTGTTGTACAGCTCGGCATAGAATCCGCCGTTTTTAAGCAACTCGTCGTGCGTGCCGCTTTCTATGATGTCGCCGTCCTTCATGACCAGGATGCAGTCGGCGTTCTTGATGGTGGAAAGCCGGTGCGCGATCACGAAAGAAGTCCTTCCCTCGGTCAGGCGATCCATCGCCTGTTGGATGAGCACTTCGGTGCGCGTGTCCACCGAGCTGGTCGCTTCGTCCAAAATGAGGAGCGGGGCATCCTCCACGATCGCCCGCGCGATGGTGATGAGCTGCTTTTGCCCGGCCGAAAGCGAAGCCTTGTCGTTGAGCACGGTGTCGTACCCCTTGGGCAGGGTACGGATAAAGTGGTCCAGCCCCGCCGCGCGGCAGGCGCGGTCGAGCTGCCCGTCGGTCACGCCCTTTTTGGCGTAGGCGATGTTTTCCCTTATGGTGCCCTCAAACAGCCAGGTGTCCTGCAGCACCATGCCGAAGTTG
>CALWSW010000075.1 GCA_944384305.1 uncultured Christensenellaceae bacterium | reverse complement strand
CATCGTCGTCGTGCCGCGCACGCGCGAGGTGTTTGAGTTTACCCCCCTGCAGCACCCTGCCGACAAAAGCGATTCGGGCGTCATTACCACCCACTTCGACTTCCGTTCCATGCACGACACCCTCGTCAAGCTGGACATCCTCGGCCACGATGACCCCACGGCCATCCGCATGCTGCAGGATATCACCGGCATCGACCCCAAGACCATCCCGCAGGACGATCAGAAGGTCATGAGCCTGTTTTCCTCTACCGAGGCGCTGGGCGTCGATCCCAAGGAGCTGCGCACGCCGGTGGGCACCTACGGCATTCCCGAGTTCGGCACGAACTTCGTGCGCAATATGCTGGTCGAGACCCGCCCCACCCGAATGGACGAACTGGTGCGCATCTCCGGCCTTTCGCACGGTACCGACGTGTGGAACAACAATGCCCAGACCCTCATAGAAGAGGGCACCGCCACGCTGAGCACGGCCATCTGCACGCGCGACGACATCATGAACTTTTTGATCCTCAGCGGGGTAGATAAAAAGCTGGCCTTTACCACCATGGAGTCGGTGCGAAAGGGCAAGGGCTTAAAGCCTGAAATGGAAGAGGGGATGCGCGCCGTCGGCATTCCGCAGTGGTACATCGATTCCTGCTGGAAGATCAAATACATGTTCCCCCGCGCTCACGCCGCAGCCTATGTGATGATGGCCTTCCGCATCGCCTACTTTAAGGTGTACTACCCTGCGGCCTTTTACGCCACCTATTTTACGGTGCGCGCCGATACCTTTGACCTACAGAACTCCACCGGCGGCGCCAAAGAAGTCGCCAAGCGGCTCAACGACTACGAAAAGCGCTTTAAGGAGCTCTCGGCCGTGGAAAAAGACCAGATCACCATTTTGGAACTGGTGCTGGAGATGAACCTGCGGGGCATCGAGTTTTTGCCCATCGACATCAACACCTCTGACGCCATGCGCTTTTTGATCGTGCAAAAGGAGGGCAAAGAGTACCTGCTGCCCCCCTTCAACGCCTTGGGCGGCATGGGCGAAAAGGCCTCCCGCGCCATTGCGGACGCCCGCAAAGAACAACCCTTTACCACGCAGGAGGACATCATGGAGCGCGCACACGTGGGCAAGTCCACCCTCGACCTCTTAAAGTCGGCCGGGTGTCTGGGGACCCTTCCCGAAAGCAACCAGGTCTCGCTGTTTTCGCTGTAAAAGACCGCAGGAAATCTGCTGTTGCGGAACAAAAACCACTATGTTATAATAGGTTCGATGATGGAATGGTATGGGTAAAAGAGTGGGGCTTCCCACTCTTTCCTTTTGGGACCGCCGCGCGTGTTGGCGTTTTGCCCATCCGCACACGGCACACGCGAAGGAGGTATCATGGCCAAAGCCAACCACGGGAGCCGGCGGCTCCCCAACGCGGCAAAGATCCAGGACGCTGTGGAAGCGCTTGCCGCTCCGAAGATCGCCGCCATGGGGTATGAGCTCTGCGAGGTGGAGTACGCGCTCGAAGAGGGCAACAACGTGCTGACCTTTTACATCTACCGGCCCGAAGGGGTCTCGTTAGACGACTGCGAGGCGGTGAGCAACATGCTGGACCCCCTGCTCGACGAGGCCGACCCCATTGCCGAACCCTATTACCTGAGCGTGTCTTCCCTGGGGCTGGACCGCCCCTTGAAAAAACCGCGTGACTATGAGCGCCGCGTGGGCAGTGAGGTAAAGATCGGCCTTTTTGCCCCCTTGGACGGCAAAAAGAGCTTTGCAGGCACCCTGCAGGCGGCAGACGAAAGCGGCTTTGTGCTGTTGATTGGCGGCAAGGAACGCCGGTTTGAGTACAAGGCGGTGGCCTCTGCACGGCCCGAAGTGAAATTTTGATGAGGAGCATTGACGATGAAGAAGAAGACCGAGGAATACGATCCGCAGGCGGAATTTGTTCAGGCGCTCGACGCGCTGGAAAAGGAAAAGGGCATCAGCAAGGCGTCTTTGCTCGACGCCATCGAAAACGCGCTGGTCTCTGCCTATAAAAAGAATTACAACAACTCCGGCAACGTCCGCGTGACCATGAACGGCGACACCGGCGAGATCGGCGTATACGCCATCAAAAAGGTCGTAGAGGAGCTGGATAACCCCGCTGAAGAGATCGAGCTGGCCGACGCCTGGAAGATCGCCAATTACTACCAGCCGGGCGACATCCTCGAAGTGCCCATCGAACCCAAGAATTTCGGGCGCATCGCCGCGCAGTCTGCCAAGCAGGTAGTGGTGCAGCGCATCCGCGAAGCCGAGCGCGGCATGATCTACAACGAGCTTTCCGAAAAGGAAAACGAGGTGCTGACCGCCATCGTGCAGCAGGTGGAAAAGAACGGCGTGTACCTTGAGCTCGGCCGTTCCGAAGGCTTTATGTACGCCTCGGAGTTCATTCCGGGCGAAACTTTCGCCCCCGGCGACCGCATCAAGGTCTACGTGCTCGAAGTCTTAAAGACCGGCAAAGGCCCGCAGGTGCTGGTCAGCCGCACCCACCCCGGCCTCATCAAGCGCCTGTTTGAGTTCGAGGTGCCGGAGATCCTCTCGGGCGTGGTCACCATCAAATCCATCGCGCGCGAGGCCGGCAGCCGCTCCAAGATCGCCGTGTATTCTTCCGATCTTCAGGTCGACCCAGTGGGCGCCTGTGTGGGGCAGCGCGGCATCCGCATCGAGCGCATCGTTTCCGAGCTGCGCGGCGAAAAGATCGATGTCATCGAATGGAACAGCGACCCCGCCGTGTTCATCGCAAACGCACTTTCACCGGCAAGGGTCCTCATGGCGCAGATCAACGAAGAAGAAAAGAGCGCCCGCGTCATCGTGCCGGACAGCCAGCTTTCCCTCGCCATCGGCAAGGAGGGGCAGAACGCCCGCCTCGCCTTTAAGCTTACGGGCTGGAAGATCGACATCAAGTCCCACTCGCAGTGCATCGAAGCCGGCGTTGAGGATTTTTCTGAAGCAGGACCCGAAGCTTTGGAACCGGAAGCGCCTGAGGAGATGTGATGCCCGCCTGTTTTCAGGCCATTCCTCAGGAATTTGACGCAGAATAGATGGAGGAACAAGATTGAAACCACGCAAGGTACCCATGCGGATGTGCGTTGGCTGCCGGGAAATGAAGCCGAAGAAGGAACTCATCCGGGTCGTGCGCTCCCCCGAAGGCGCGGTGCACATCGACCTCACTTCCAAGGCGTCCGGGCGGGGCGCGTATGTGTGCGCCGACTTTGCCTGCCTGGAACGGGCTGTCAAAACAAAAGCGCTCGAGCGCGCACTGCAGCAAAAGATCGACGATTCGATCTTTGAAACCCTGCGCGCCGAGCTCGAGGGAAGGGGGGCTCACCCATGACACAGAGCAAATTCCTTTCCCTGCACGGCCTGTGCGCAAAAGCGGGGAAGTGCCTTGCAGGAGAAACGGCTTGTTTTTCGGCGCTGCGCGCCGGCACGGCAAAGCTCGTGCTGCTGCTCTCTGACGCCTCAGAAAACACAAAAAAGAGAGCCGCAGACGGCTGTGCCTACCGCGGCGTACCGCTTTTGCTCTGCCCGCAGGACACAGACTGCGCGGCGGGCAAGCCCGGCCGAAAGCTCTTTGCCGTTACCGACGCGAATTTTGCCGAAAAACTGCAGCAACTGCTTGCAAATCCTTCGAACGATATAGGGGGTGCCGCCCATGAGTAAAGTCAATATCCAAGCCGCTACCAGGGAGCTGAAGGAACAGTCCAAAGCTCTGCTGGCGCGCATCAAATCTATCCAGGAGGAAGTGGGGGGCGCCTACAAAGAGATCCGCGCGCTCGAAAGCGCGCTCTCGGAAAAACAGGCGGAAGACAAAAAGACCGCCGAGCCTCCGGTCAAGCGCATGACGGCCTTTGTTATGCCCGATGAACCGGAGCGCGAAGAAAGCGCCGAATTGCAGAGCGCGCCCCAGGCGGAGCGCCCCGCGGCTTCTGCCGAGCCCGAGCGACAGGCAAGGCCTGCGGCGGCGGAGCGCCCCCGCGTGGAACGGCCTTCGGGCCCGCGGGGAGAGCGGCCGCAGCAGCCCCGGCGCGAAGGTGGGGCCGATGTCCGTCCCCCCCGCGCTGCCGGCCAGGGCGGAGCGCGCCCCGCTGCCAACGCCCGCGGCGGTGCTGGCCAGTCCGGCGCCAGGGATGCCCGCCACGGCCCTGGCAGGCCCCGTACTTCGGGCGAAGCGCTCGCCGGCGCCCCCGCCGCGCCTTCGCGCGAGCAGCGTTTTCATGATGCGCCCCGCCCCGCGCCGCAGAAGTCTTACGACAACGACCGCCGTCAGAAGTCCAAAAAGACCGTTATGAAGGAGACTCCGCCTTCTGTGACCATGGACGACGAGCGCATGGGTTCCCGCAAGCGCCCCAACCGCAAGCAGCAGGCGCCCAAAAAGATCGAGCCAATCAAGATCGATCACGCCGTCATTCCCACCGAAAAAGTCACCGTCAAAGAGTTTTCCGAGATCATCGGCAAGCCTGTTGCAGAGATCATCAAAAAGCTCTTCAACCTGGGCATCATGGCGACCATCAACAACGAGATCGACTTCGACGCCTGCGAGCTGGTCGCTTCGGAGTACGACATCACGCTCGAACACAAGGTCGCCAAGACCAAGGAAGAGGTGCTGCAGGAGTCGGTGGACGAGGCCGACGACGAGGCCAGCCTCCAGCCCCGGCCGCCGGTGGTCACCATCATGGGCCACGTCGACCACGGCAAGACCTCGCTGCTCGACTACATCCGCAACTCCCATGTGACGGCAGGCGAAGCGGGCGGCATCACCCAGCACATCGGCGCATATACCGTCGATCTGGACGGCCGCTCCATCACCTTCCTCGATACCCCCGGCCACGAGGCCTTTACTTCCATGCGCGCCCGCGGCGCGCAGGCGACCGACATCGCCGTGCTGGTCGTTGCGGCGGACGACGGCATCATGCCCCAAACCGTCGAGGCCATCAACCACGCTAAGGCTGCCGGGGTGCCCATTATCGTCGCCATCAACAAGATGGATAAGCCTGGCGCCAACCCCGACCGCGTCATGCAGCAGCTCACCGAGCACGGCCTGCTGCCCGAAGATTGGGGCGGCGACATCATCTGTGTGCCGGTCTCTGCAAAAACCGGCGAAAACGTCGACCGCCTGCTCGAAATGATCCTGCTCGTGGCCGACGTCGAAGAGCTGCGCGCCAACCCCGACCGCATGGCAAAGGGCATCATCATCGAAGCCCAGCTCGACAAGGGCCGCGGCCCGGTCGCCACCGTGCTGGTGCAAAACGGCACGCTGAAAACCGGCGACACCGTGGTGGCCGGCACGGCCTACGGCCGTGTGCGCGCCATGATCAACGACCGCGGCGAACGCGTCACCAAAGCGCTGCCCAGCACGCCTGTAGAGGTCCTGGGCTTCAACGAAGTGCCCAACGCCGGCGATATCCTCAACGCCGTGGAAAGCGACAAGTTCTCCCGCAGCATCGCCGAGGAGCGCCGCGACAAGATCAAGGCCCAGCAGATCCAGACCATGGCCCGTGTCTCTTTGGACGACCTGTTCAGCCAGATCGCCCAAGGCGAAATCAAGGACCTCAACATCATCGTCAAGGCAGATGTGCAGGGCTCGGTCGAAGCAGTTAAGCAGTCTCTGGAAAAGCTCTCGAACGAAGAGGTGCGCGTGCGCTGCATCCACGGCGGTGTGGGCGCCATTACCGAGACCGACGTCATGCTCGCCACGGCCAGCAACGCCATCATCGTCGGCTTCAACGTCCGCCCCGACCCCAAGGCCCGCGAAAATGCCGAGCGCGACAAGGTGGATATTCGCCTTTACCGCGTCATTTACGACGCCATCCAGGACGTCGAAGACGCCATGAAGGGCCTGCTCGCCCCCAAGTTCCGCGAGAACATCATCGGCCGCTGCGAGGTGCGCAGCACCTTCAAGGTCAGCGGCGTGGGCACCATTGCGGGCTGCTACGTCAAAGAGGGCAAGGTCACCCGTTCGGCGCAGGTGCGCGTCGTGCGCGACGGCATCGTCATCGTCGAAGACAAGATCGCATCGCTCCGCCGGTTTAAGGACGACGTCAAGGAAGTCGCCACCAGCTACGAGTGCGGCATTGGCCTGGAATCCTTCAACGACATCAAGGAAAACGACCAGTTCGAAGTCTTTGTTATGGAAGAAGTCGAACGCTAAAAAATGGCTGCGCCCCGCGGCTTTGCGGAGCGCAGCGTTTTGTGAGGTGCAATATGTCGATCCATGCTCTGCGCCAGGAAGCGGATTTTAAGCGCGCGCTCTCCGAGGTCATTCGGGACTGCGTCAAAGATCCCCGCCTGAGCGGAATGTGCTCGATCACCAAGGTCGAGATCACCAAAGATCAAAAATACGCTAAGATCTACGTGAGTGTTTTTGGCCAAGAGGAAGAGGGCCGCAAGGCCTCGGTCGAGGTGCTCAACAGCGCTTCCGGCTTCATCGCGCGCGAGCTCAACAGCCGTGTGCGCATGCGCCGCATCCCCGCGCTGCACTTTGTGCTGGATACTTCCATCGAATACAGCGTTCACATCTCGCAAATGTTGCGGGAGATCATGCCGCAAGAGGATGCGCAGGAGGGTTCGGATGACGGCGACGTTCAGTGACGCAGCCGCCTGCCGCAGCGCGGTAGATTTTTTAAAGCGTTATGACCGCTTCGCCCTCATCTGCCATCTCAGCCCGGACGGCGACGCCATCGGCGCGGTTTTTCTGCTCAAGCTCGCGCTCGAGCGGCTGGGCAAAATCGCCTGTGTCTGCTGCCAGGACCCGCCGCCCGAGAACCTGACCATGCTCTCGGGGCTCTGTGAAGTTTTTGCCTCCTGCCCGTTTGACACCAATAGCTATGCGGCCGTCGCTGTGGATTGCGGAGACTTGGGCCGTTTGGGAACCTGCCGAAGCGTATTTGAAGGCGCTGTGGATACGCTGAACATCGACCACCACGCCACCAACGAGTTTTTTGCCCGCCTCAACCACGTGGAAAGCGACGCCGCCGCCGCAAGCGAGATCGTCTGGCGGCTCGTAAGAGCCATGGGCGTTCCCTGCGACGCCGATATGGGTCTGTGCGCTTACGTGGGCATGGCGACCGACAGCGGGAACTTCTCGTTCTCCAACGTCACGCCCCGCACCTTTCTTGCTGTTTCGCAGGCGCTTGAAACGGGGTTCGACCTGCCCGGCGCCGCCAACCGGCTCTTCCGCACGCGAACACTCCCCAACGCCCGCGTGCTGGGATATTGCCTGGACCACGCACAGTTTCTGTGCGGTGGCAGGGTCGCTGTTACGTGTATTACCCTCGCTGAACTTCAGGCACTTTTGGCCAAGAGCGAAGATGTAGAAGGCATTTCGGAATTTTTGAGAGATATCGACTGCGTCGAAGCCTCGGCCTGCCTGCGCGAGCTTGAAGCGGGCGGGTTTAAAGCCAGTCTGCGCTCTTCCGACCGCGTCGACGTTTCGGTCATTGCCCAAAAGTTCGGGGGAGGGGGGCACAAGCGCGCGGCGGGCTGCACGCTGCACACAGAAAAAGAGGAGGCACTGCGCAATATAAGCGGCCTTTTGTGCAGCGCGCTCAGAGAGGTCTGACGTGGACGGCGTACTCAACATCCTGAAGCCGCCTGGCATGACGAGCAGCAACGTCGTGTCCGACCTTAGGCGTCTTTGTGGTGAAAAGCGGGTGGGACACACCGGCACTCTGGACCCCGGCGCAGCAGGGGTACTGCCGGTCTGTCTGGGCAAGGCGACCCGCCTGTTCGACTATCTGCTCGAAAAAGACAAGTCCTACCGTGCCGAGATCACCTTCGGCGCCGCGACCGATACCTTGGACGCCTACGGCAAAGTCCTTTTTCGCGAGCCCTCGCAGGTAAACAAAGCGGACTTTCTGCGCGTGTTGCCCCGTTTTGTGGGCGAGCTTGAGCAGGTACCGCCTTTGTACTCAGCCTTAAAGCAAAACGGCAAAAAGCTGTATGAGCTTGCCCGCGCAGGGCAGGAAGACGAAGACGCGCGCTTAAAAAAGCGGCGGACGGTGCGCATCTACTCCATTGATTATGTGGCGCAAACCGGCGAACAGTCCTTTTTGTTCGACGTCACCTGTTCGCGGGGGACCTATATTCGCACGCTCTGCGAGCAGATCGCTTCCTCGCTGGGGTGCTGCGCTTACCTGAGCTTTTTGCTGCGCACCCGTTCGGGCGGATTTGCCATAGAGCAGGCCCTGACCATTGCTGAAGCAGCTGCCGCTGCAGAGCAGGGGATCTTGGAACGATGCCTCGTGCCGATGGATGCGGCGGTCGGTTTTTTGCCGCGCGCCGGCGTCGATGCCGGCGCCCTGCGTTTGGTGCAAAACGGCAACCCCATCCCCTTAGGGGCTCTCGTTGAGCGACCGGCCGGTACAGGCTGCCCCTGCCGTGTGTACTGCGGGGAGGTTTTTGCCGGCATCGGTACTTTGGACGAGGAATTTTTACGGATGAAAGCGGTGCTCTGCCGCTAGAATATGCGATTTGAACCGGAGAAGAAGGGACCCAACATGCAACCTGACACGCACAAAAAAGCCGCTGTGGTGGCCATGGGAATGTTCGACGGCGTGCACATCGGCCACCGGCGGCTGATGACCTGCGCGCGCACCCTTGCGCAGGAACTGGGCGCAAGCCCCGTGGCGTTTACCTTTCAAAACAGCCCGCGGGCGCTGTTCGGCCCCGCGCCCGACGCCATCATGCTTCCCGGCGAAAAGAGGGAGACCATCGAAGGGCTGGGCCTCGCCGTAGATATGCGAGAATTTACCCTGCGCTTCGCCAAGCAAAAGCCCTATGAATTTTTGGGCAACCTTATGGATACCTATGAAGTGAAGGGGATCATCACTGGGTTCAACTTCATGTTCGGCGACCACCGCAGCGGCAACGCTGACACCCTTCGTCAGTTCGGAAGGGAAAAGGGCATTGAGGTGCGTATTATAGAACCCGTTGTTTACAACGGTGTGGCGGTGTCGAGCACCCGTGTGCGCCAGGCCATTACCGAGGGGAACATCCGCGAGGCCAACGCCATGCTCGGCGCACCCTTCTTTTACGAAGGCGTAGTAGCGCCCCGCAAGCACATCGGCCAAAAGCTGGGGTTCCCCACTGCAAACCTTCTGCCCACGGGCAAGATCCTGCCGCCTTTTGGCGTGTACGCTGCGCTCGCTCACGTGGAAGGCGGCTGTTACGCCGCGGCTACCAACATTGGCGTGCGTCCTACTGTCGACGAATCTTCCGAGCCGGTCGTTACCGTTGAGCCCTACCTTTTGGACTATGCGGGCGAACCGCTCTACGGCAAGAAGCTGCGTTTAGAGATCATCGACTTTGTGCGCCATGAGGTCCGCTTCCCCACGCGGGAGGCGCTGCGCGCGCAAATCGCCCGCGACGTCGACACGACCCGCAAGCTCCTCGCTAAACCTTAAAACAACGCCTTGTGATTTTCTCGCTGATTCATTTGTTTTGTGGTTTACAAACGCCAGTGGTTGTGCTATGCTGTTACAGTTAATTCATCCCCAGCTTCGTTTCGCGACGCTCCGACGCTTACGCAGCTGTGGGAGGTTATAAAAAAGGAGATCACCAAAAATGACGATGAACAAAGCCGAGATCATTGCCAAGTACGCCACGCACGAAGGCGACACTGGTTCCCCTGAGGTCCAGATCGCGCTGTTGACCTACCGCATCAACCACCTCAACGAGCACCTCAAGACCCACAAGAAGGACCACCATTCCCGCCGTGGCCTTCTGAAGATGGTTGGTGCCCGCCGCGGTCTGCTCAACTACCTCAAGGAGACCGACATCGAACGTTACCGTTCGCTCATCGCCGCGCTTGGCCTGCGCAAGTAAAAGGCTTCCTGCAAAACACAGCCCCCTCCGCTTGGAGGGGGCTGTGTTTTTGTTAGGTGCTTTAGCAAAGAGGCGCCGCCAAGGGCGGCGC
>CALWSW010000074.1 GCA_944384305.1 uncultured Christensenellaceae bacterium | reverse complement strand
CAGCGTGCTGATGACCGCCGCGGTCTCATCGTTGTCCACGCACTCCACCAGATGCTCGCCGTTCTTGGCGCTCTGCATGAAGTTCATGATCTCGAAATTGCGGTTTTCTTTAAAAGAGACCGGGTCGTTGTAATTGACGATGGGAATGGCATTCTGCGCCGGGCAGCGCATCAAAAAGCGGCGGATGTGCTCGCGCTTTTCGGGGATGTTGAAGTGCGTGTGCTCCACCAGCAGCTGCCGCACCGAATAATTCGGGCTGACGAACCGGCGGTAGTTTTCCATGAGGATCGCCTGGCCTTGGGCCGAATAATCCGTCTTGCGGTCCTCGTCGTCGCTGATGAGCTCAATGCCGTTGTTGCGGCGCATGTAGTCCAGGCGCCCGATCTCTACCGCGCCCGAGCTCACCCAGATCACGCCCGGCCGAAGCTGTGTGCCAATGCGGGAAAACACGTTGTAGTCCAGGGCGTTTTCGTCCCGGCGGATGAGCGCCATGGAGCCGATCTTGCCCACCACTTCAAAGTCGAACCTGCTCATAAATCCGAAAAACCTCTCAAAACAGATGATCGATGTTCCTAAAGTTTGCCATACGGCACCCAATAGGCCCTGCACTGTGCAGTATACACTGCCTTTGCCGCCGATGCAAGGCCAACGCCCGCTACTTCAGCTCTTTGATCCACTTGTTCCTGCGGGTGTACAGCGTGCCTGCCACGGCCTTCAGCGCGTCGCCGATAAACATGAGCGGATACACCAGCGTGATGGGTAAGCCCAGCGCTTTGCCGCAGATCCAGGCGATGGGCAGGCTGATGAGCCACAGGCCGCCCAGGTCGATGAGGCTGGCACGCAGCGTGTCGCCGCCGGCGCGCAGCGTGCCAATGACGATGGTAAAGTTCAAAGTCGAGAGCCACGACGCCAGGCAATACACCCGAATGACCGAAAGCGCCATGGCGTGTACCTCGGCAGAGACATCGTAAAGCATCAAAAACACCGGCGTCAGCGCAAAGAGCACCAGACCCAGGCAGAACACCGCCAGCGGCGCAATGACGCGCATGCGCTGGGAGTAGAGCTTGGCCTGCTCGGGCTTGCCCTCGCCAATGGCGTTGCCCACCATAACGCCGCAGGCTTTGCCCAGCCCCGCCATAAGGATAAAGCCGATGCGGTCGACAGTGGAAAGGATCTGCATGGCGGTCTGCACGGGCGTGCCCAGCTGGCCGTACAGCACCGACTGCAGCGAAACTCCCACCGACCACAGCGCCTCGTTGAAAAAGACCGGCAGCGCTACCTTGAAGAATCCCTTGACCATCGCGGCGTCAAAGCGCATTTCTTTGGGTTTTGCCGCAATAGGGTTCTTTTTGACATAGCTGACCACCAAAAGCACCACTAGGTTGACCACGCTGGCAATGACCGTTGCGATGGCCGCGCCCTCTACCCCCAGCGCCGGCAGGCCCAGCTTGCCGAAAATGAGCACGTAGTTCAAAACGCCGTTGGTAACCACGCCCGCAAGGGTGGAGAGCATGGGCAAAACAGGGCTTTCGCAGGAAAACAGAATGGTGCCTAGGCACAGCGAAAGGGTTTGGAACAGATAGCCCCAGGCGGCGATCTTCAAATAATCGGCCGAAAGGGCGATGACGGCGTCGTCGTGGCTGTAAATGCCCGAAAAGAATTCGCCGGCGAACAGCCCAACGCAGGTGAAGGCCACGCCCACCACCACCGAGAGCACCAGCGTAAGTCCTTCGATGCGGCGGATATTCGCAAGGTCGCGTTTGCCCCAGTACTGCGCGGCAAAGATACCCGCGCCGCTGCTGATGCCGAAGCTGAAGATCTGCAGCAGAAATGTGAGCTGGTTGCCCACGCCTACCGCTGCAATAGGCACGTCGCCCAGCTGCCCAACCATGACGTTGTCGAGCAAATACAGGACCGAAGAGAGCGCCTGCTGCAGCATGATGGGCACCGCCAGAGCGATCATCAGCTTAAAAAAGGCGCGGTCGCCCCAGCCTGTCAGTCGTTTGATGGCCTGCATGACCCGTCATTTCCTCCTGCCGTGTGGTTCTTATTTCAGCGGTGCACGGCCGTGCCCGCCGTGTTCCTGCGCTTGTGCGCAGCTCACAAAAAGGAAGCCCCGGCGCCCGGGGCCCCCTTGTTTTTTGTTTTACGAAAGGCTCACATCATCGCCGCCGTCCAAAGAGCTCTCCTCCAGACCAGCGCCTACGTCTGCCGCGCTTTCCTGCGCGCCGCCCTCAGCGGCGTTCTCTTCCTCAATACCGTCGTCGGTCACGGCGCCGCTTTGCACCGGCTCTTCCTCGATCTCACCGCCGGTCTCGGGCTCTTCGATGGGGAAGAGCTGGGGTTCGTACCCTTCGCTGATGTCCACCAGCACGGTGTCGGTGTCGCGCTTGAGCACGTAGCCCACCTTGCCGTCCACCTCCACGCGGTAGTAGCTCTTGGTCTCGCCCGTCACCTTCAGATCGGTGCCTTTGGCGTAGCGGCCCAGCACCACCTTGCCGGCTGCCGAGGTGTTGTACAAAACGGCTTCGTCGTCGCTCACCCGCACAATGGGCTTGGTCAGCTCATCGCTGCCGGCTTCCACGGCCTCCTGCGCCTCCTTGGGCAGGTTGGTCTTCTGCTCGGTGTAACGCTTGAGCACGAACCCTTCCACATCGCCGCAGCGCACCTTGTAGAAGGACTTGGTCTCGCCCAGCACGGTCAGCTCAGAATTTTTGGGCAGCACCGCCAAGGGGTCGATCATGTTAGTCGCGCGCTCGTAAACATTGACCGAGCGGGTGGTCACCAGCGTGCTTTCCAGCCCTTCGCCCGGGCCGTTGGGCACGAAGTAGATGTAGTCGTTGTCGATGTAGCCGGTGGTGCCGTCTTCGAGCTGCACGCGGGTGTTGGGCACGCCCGAAAGCAGAATGGTAAACACGCTGCCCCGCGGCACGGTGGCGATGTAATCGCCGTCAGCATCTACCAGCTCGGCGGCGCTCACCGCCACGCCCACCGGGTCTTCGCGCTCGGCGGCTTCGTACTCGTCGGGGTCGGGGTAGTATTCGCTGGCGCTTTCGGTGGGCAGCAGGGACTGCCGCAGTTCTTCGTTCTTTTCGCCGTATTCCACAATGCACAGCGTGCCCGGCGGGCAGTTGTAGTAGATCCAGCGGATATCTTCCACCAACATGCGGATACACCCGTGCGAAGCCTGTGTGCCCAGCGCGCGGTAGGAGGTAGAGGTAAAGTCGCCCTCTACCGGCGTGTTATAAAGAATGGAGTGGAAGTAAATGCCCCCCACCACCTGCACCCAGTACTGAGCGTAGCAGTGGTACTGCGAAAAGTAGCCAAAGCGGCGGCGGCGCAGGTTCAGCCGCCAGCTGCCCGTGGGGGTAAGGTCGCTGTTGGTGCCGGTGGTGCAGATGAACTGCTTGGCGACCTTGGCGTAAGGGTCCTCGCCTTCGCGCTCGTACACGGTGGTGACCTTGTTGGTAAGGTCGACCACGATGGTGTACCTTTCGGGGTCGGTCTGGGCGAACAGGACTTCGTCCGGCGACCAGGCCAAAGCGCCCGCCGCCGGCAGCACCGCAGCCACCACACAGGCGACCGCGAGCAACAGGGTCAGCAACCGTCGTTTCATCTAAACTCCATCCTCCGGTTAAAATAATCAACGCCTCTTATGCACCCAGCGCACAAGGCGCAGCGCTTCAATCATAAGCGGAACGATTATACCATAACCGGCGCTTCGCGTCGAGACTTTCCGGCGGCGCGCCCCCGCCTTTTCTGCGCAAAAGCGGCCGGGGTCCTTGCCCGGCCGCTTCCTCTTTTTACGCAAACCGAAAGCGCGCTGAATTCTGCTTTGGAAGCATCCCGGCTCCCTTCTTACAGCTCGATCAGCTCGTACTCGCGCGAGCCCAGGCCCAAACCGGCCGCCGCTTCGATGGTGTGGATGCCGTTGCGGCTGTTTACGCGCTCCATAAAGTGCTCTTTGCCGGGGTCGTCCGCCTGCATCACCAGGTCGATGCAGGCCTGGTCGATGGCCACCGGGTCGAGCGAAGAAAGCATCCCAACATCCTTCATGCAGGGGTCTTCGGCCACGGCGCAGCAGTCGCAGTCCACCGAAAGGTTCTTCATGACGTTCACAAAGGCGATTTTGCCCTTAAAGTGTTCCACCACGCTGTAGGCCGCGTCCGCCATGGCCTCGGGGAAGGCGACCTTGTCGGCGTGCTGCTTCCAGGTCTCGTAACGGTCGTCGGTCTTGCCGGCCGAGTGGATGAGCGCCTTGCCCGCGCGCGAGGCGCAGCCGATGGAAAGCTGCTTTAAGGCCCCGCCGTAACCGCCCATGGGGTGGCCCTTAAAGTGTGCCAGCACCAGCATGGAGTCGTAATTCAAAATGTTCTTGCCCACGTGGTTTTCTTTGATCACTTTGCCGTTCGGGATCTGCCACACCACATCCGGGCCCTCGGCGTCCATCAGATCCACGGCAAAGTTCTTCGTCCAGCCGTGGTATTCCAGCAGCTTGTGGTGCGAAGCGGTGTGGTCGCGCACCCCGCCCGAGGCGTCGCCATAAGCGGTGTTGCACTCCACCACTGTGCCCTGCACTTCTTCCACCATGGGCTTCCAAAATTCCGGGCGCAAAAAGTTCTGGTTGCCCTTTTCGCCCGAGTGCACCTTTACCGCTACCTTGCCGGGCAGGGCAATGCCCAGCGCGCGGTACAGCGCTATGACCTTTTCCGGCGTGATCTCCCTGGTAAAATAGACTTTCGGCTTCATAAAAAACCTCCTCGCAGTCCTCTTTTTTCGGCCCCTGTGAATTGGGCCCAAACGGCCGCGCCGGCGCGCCCCGTAAAACAGCCTCTTTTGCGTGCCGACTTCCCGGCCGTTTATTGACACCATGTCAGCACCTATGCTATAGCACGGATCCGCGGCTGCGTCAAGCTGTTTTTTAATTCTGCTTGGAAAAGCAAAAAGCCGCGGGGGCTTTCTCCTTTGAGAAAGCCCCCGCGGCACAGCAACAAAACGGTTTGGCTGTTTGTTGTTGGGTTACCGTCCTTCGTCTTCTGCATCAGCGCGGGGACGAATGCGCACCCCCACGCGGGTGGAATAGGTCTCCTGTTCTGCTACCCAGCGCTCCTCGTCCGGCGAGCGGGTAAAGCTCACGCCCAGGGTCTCAAACACGTCCACCACGCGCTCCTTTTCGAGCATGGGTCGGCGGGTGACCGCCGAAACGTAGCACCCGGCGTCGAAGCTGTACTCCAGGCTGATGACCAGCGGGCCTTCCTTTTTGGCCACGCCAATGAGCGAGCCATCCTTGGCCACCAGGCGCATCAGCTCCGCGCCCTCCAGGTCGTAGATCAGGTAGACCGTGCAGTCTTCGTCCATGTCGCCCATACCGATGGCCACTTCCACGGGCAGCACACCGCCCTGCTTGCGCACGAAGTACTCGCCCACCTGAATGGTCGCGCCAAAGTCAAACTGCGTGCTGGGGACCTTTTCCACCGTGGCGTATACGGTGTTGTCCACCCCCAGCTTGATGCCTTCAAAGTACAAATACACCGGCGCTTCGGCGTTTACGCCCAAATACCCTGCCGTGACCACCGCCGTAAGCTCGTGCTCGCCGGCCTCATAATCGTCGATGGGGCAAACATAATACGTGTCCTCCACCGGAATGAGCAACACCGGCAGCGCGTCGGTAAAGTCGTACCCTTCAGAAGTCACCGTTACCCTGGCCTGCTCGCCCGAAGGCGTGAACTCGCTGGCCCACAGTTCGAGCGAGAATGCCTCCGTTTTGCCCAGGGCGGCGTAATCTGCCGTGTCGTGGTTTACAAAATACCCCTCTTCATTCCGGTAAATGCGCGAGCATCCAAAGGCCTCGGGGTAGATCAGCACGCCCGATGCGGCCGCTTCTTCGGCGACTGCGCCATTCGCAGCCAGGGCCGGCGCGGCAAAACACAAGCACAGCGCGCACAGCAGAAGCGAAAGGGCCCTTGTGCCCCAACTCCTTTTGCTCTTCATGTCATCGAGCTCCTTTCCCATCGGTCTTGCGCCCGGCTCCGCCCTGCCTTGCGCGGCCGGCCGCTCGATGTTCAGTTTCAGTATAACACGCAAAAGCCCAAGGGGTTATGAATAATCAGAAAATTTACTACAAAGATTTCTTCAAAAAGGCAGTGCCGCCTGCTTTCGGTAAGCCTTTCATCGTTTTTGTTGCAAATCGGCCCCACCCAAGCGCAAAGCGCGCAGGAAACATCTCCTGCGCGCCTCGTGTTTGTTGGGGGAAACCCCTTCGCAAACTGCTATTTTTCTGTGTGGCAGAACTCACTCGCCCATCAGCGCTTTGTCGATGGCGGCCGCCGCGGTCTTGCCCGCGCCCATGGCCTTGATGACCGTGGCCGCGCCCGTCACGGCGTCGCCGCCGGCGTACACGTTCTTGCGGGAGGTCAAGCCGTCTTCATCGGCAACAATGCCGCCCCACTTCTGGGTCTCGAGCCCCTTGGTGGTGGATTTGATGAGCGGGTTGGGGCTGGTGCCCAGCGCCATAATGACGCAGTCGCAGTCCACCGTAAACTCGCTGCCGGGCTTTTCCACCGGGCGGCGGCGGCCGGAAGCGTCGGGCTCGCCCAGTTCCATCTCGATGCACTTCATGCCGCACACGTTGCGGTCATCATCGCCCAGAATTTCCACGGGGTTGTTGAGCAGCTTAAAGATGATGCCCTCTTCCATGGCGTGTTCCACTTCCTCTCGGCGGGCGGGCAGCTCTTCGAGCGAGCGGCGGTACACGATGGTGACCTCTGCCCCCAGGCGCTTGGCGCAGCGCGCGGCGTCCATGGCCACGTTGCCGCCGCCCACCACGGCTACCTTCTTGCCGTGCTGGATGGGGGTGGCGCTGTCGGGCTTGTAGGCCTTCATGAGGTTGATGCGGGTCAGGAATTCGTTGGCCGAATACACGCCCTTGAGGTTCTCGCCGGGGATGTTCATGAACTTGGGCAAGCCCGCGCCCGAGCCGATGAACACCGCCTCGAAGCCCTGTTCTTCCATCAGCTCATCGATGGAGAGGATCTTGCCGACGACCATGTCGGTGGCGACGGTAACGCCCAGCGCCTTTAAGGTGTCGATCTCCTTCTGCACGATGGCTTTGGGCAGACGGAACTCCGGAATGCCGTACACCAGCACGCCGCCGGCGACGTGCAGCGCCTCAAACACCGTCACCTCGTAGCCCTTCTTGGCCAGATCGCCCGCACAGGTGAGGCCGGCCGGGCCAGAGCCGATGACGGCGACCTTGTGGCCGTTGGGGGCGGGCTTTACGGGCGCTTCGGTGGCATGCTCGTTGTGCCAGTCGGCCACAAAGCGTTCCAAACGGCCAATGCCCACGGGCTCGGTCTTGATGCCGCGCACACACTTGGACTCGCACTGGGTCTCCTGCGGGCAGACGCGGCCGCACACGGCCGGCAGGCTGGAAGAAAGGGCGATCACCTGGTAGGCGCCTTCAAAGTCGCCCTGGGCGACCTTTGCAATAAAGTCGGGAATATGCACCTGTACCGGGCAGCCCGAAACGCAGGGCTGCTTGGGGCAGTGCAGGCAGCGGGTGGCCTCGTCCATGGCCTGCTCTTTGGTGTAGCCCAGAGCCACTTCAGAAAAGTTCTTATTTCTTACATCGGGTGCCTGGGTGGGCATCTCGTTCTTTTTGGGGGACATATTGGCCATTGTTACTTGACCTCCTTTGCAAACAGGTTGCAGGCTTCTTCGTAAGCGTGCCGCTCAAAGGGCTTATACATGGCTGCGCGGGCCATGGCCTCGTCAAAATCCACCTCGTGGCCGTCAAAGTCCGGGCCGTCTACACAGGCAAACTTCACCTTGCCGCCTACGGTCAGGCGGCAGCCGCCGCACATGCCCGTGCCGTCGATCATAATGGGATTCATGGAGACCACGGTCTTCACGCCGTACTTCTTGGTCAAAGCGCACACGAACTTCATCATGATCAAGGGACCGATGGCAATGACCAGATCGAACTGTTCGCCCTCTTTGATGAGCTCTTCCAGGGCGTTGGTGACCATGCCCTTGGTGCCGTAGCTGCCGTCGTCGGTCATCATGACGAACTTGGTGGAGCAGGCCTTGAACTCCTCTTCCAGAATGACCAGATCCTTGTTGCGGAAACCGACGATAGAGGTCACCTCGGCGCCGCATTCGTGGAACTTCTTGGCCACGGGCAGCGCGATGGCGCAGCCCACGCCGCCGCCCACCACGGCTACCTTGCGGTACCCTTCGGTCTCGGTGGCGTTGCCCAGCGGGCCGACGAAGTCCGCCAGGCTGTCGCCTTCGTTCAGATGGTTGAGCTTTTCGGTCGTGGCCCCCACCACCTGGAAGATGATGCTTACCGTGCCGGCCTCGCGGTCGTAGTCGGCAATGGTGAGCGGAATGCGCTCGCCCTCGTCGTCCACCCGCAGAATGATGAACTGGCCGGGCTCCGCCTTTTTGGCAACAAGCGGGGCGGAGATATCCATTTGGGTTACCGTCGGGTTCAGCACCCTTTTCTTCACGATCTTAAACATGTTCTCCGGTTCTCCTTGCATTGATGAGTTGAGGGTTGAGAAAGTGAGTAAAATGGACAAAACAGCAGGTACAGACCACCTGCAGCCAAAAGATGAGGCGAAAAACGTGCTCGATATAATTTAATCAATATCTGCGCCGCCTGTCAACTGTTTTCCCATTCCAAGACGCAAAAAACAGTCCATCCTTCCGCCTTAAGCGCTCTGTGCCCGCCGTCTTTTCGCAGCAGCAAGAGACTTCAGGCGGCTTCCTACCGCCCCGCCGCCGCCAGGCGCTGGCGCAGCACGCGGTAAAAACTGTCGCTCTTTAATTTGATCATGCGCGCGCAGTAGCGGCTTTTAAAGAGCAGCACGCGGTCGCCCGCACACATGGGGATCTGCACATCGCTGTCGGCCGAAAGCACCGGGCCGTAGGCATTGGCGTCGTTTAACGCCGGCGTGGGCTTGAGCCAGAGCTCCATCACATCCTCGCCCGACACCACGATAGGGCAGGAAGACATGGTGTGCGAACAGATGGGGTTGACCACGAAGTTGCTCATGTCCGGCGAAAGCACCGGCCCCCCTGCCGAAAGGTTATAAGCCGTAGAGCCCGTGGGAGTGGAAACGATCATGCCGTCTGCCACATAGGTCTCGATGTAGTTGCCGTTGATGGTCAGCCGCACCGAGAGCGGCCGGCTGAGCGCGCCGCGGTGCAGCACCGCCTCGTTCATCGCGGTAAATTCGGCCGCCATGGCGGGGCCGCGCAGCAGGCGCCCGCCCAGCATGATGCGCGCTTCCACCGGGTAGCGCCCCGTAAAGACCCGGTCCAAACAATCGTACAGTTCGGAAGGGTCATTGACCGCCAAGTACCCCAGCCGCCCAAAATTGATGGCTAAAATGGGCAAATTGGCCGCCGCCAGCTTGGTCACGTGCCGCAGCACCGTGCCGTCGCCCCCCAAAATAACGGCGCAGTCGCACCCGCCAATGGCCTCGGGGGAAAGCACGCGCGCGCCGCTTGGGGCCATGACGGCGGCGTGCTCTAAAAGCGCACACACCTCGTGCCCCTTTTCCTGAATATACTGCGCGGCGCGCAGGCCGCACGCCACCGTTTCGCTCTTGATCCCGTTGGGAATGACCAAATAGCGTCCCATTTTTGGCCCCCTTTTCCTATCGGTCGGCGCCCGGCCGCCAGCCGGCCGGATGCACCTCACTATCTTACACCATCCGCGCGTGGATTTCAGCAAAAGTTATTTCACAAACTTCCTTTGCTCCACACCATGAAGATACGGCAATCCGCGCCTCCCGTCAACCGCTTTGCCCTGCAAAAGCCACAGTTCGGCCGGCCGATCTTTTCAGGCACCCTTTTGCCCCGCACTTTTGCGCCCGACGCCGATCAGAAGTTCAGCGCACAGCCAATGGCCCTTCTGCCGTTTGCCTGCGGTCTGCCTCCCAACAGAAGGCTTGCATTCCGCACAAGGCCGATGTTATAATTCTCACAGAAATAGGTAGAATTAATTTCATAAAAGTTTACCCTTAGTAGACAAGGGGCTATACGCCTGAACGGGCCTGCTTTGGCCCATTTCAGCGTTGCCGTCGCTCGAA
>CALWSW010000073.1 GCA_944384305.1 uncultured Christensenellaceae bacterium | reverse complement strand
ACTATCCACCAATTAGTTGTGTTTGTAAAGTCCTTTTTTAAAATTTGTTAAAATATTTTTTTGCGGCGGGGCGGGGGCGGGGCAAAGGGCAAATCTATTTATGAACAAAGCGGGCTGTGCGTTGACAGATGGGGAAAGACGATGATAGAATTGATTTATTCACCTGCATAACTGCAAGGGTTTTTTCCGCTGACGCCTTTTCAACGGTGCAGGTTTTGAAGGTTTTGAGAATCGAAAATGCAGAACGGCTCTGCGTTTTTGCACATATTTCCCTCAGGAGGAATCATAAAATGTACAATATTGCCGTCGTCGGAGCAACGGGCATGGTCGGCCGCAAGTTCCTGCAGGTTTTGGAGGAACGCAAGCCTCCGGTCGCAAATTACTATCTCTTCGCCTCCAAGCGCAGCGCTGGCACCACCATTGAGTTCATGGGCAAGCCCCACGTGGTGGAAGAGCTGACCGACACCTGCTTTGACGGGAAGGATATCGACATTGCGCTGTTTTCTGCCGGTGGCGAGACCAGCAAGCGCTTTGCGCCTGTAGCTGCCGAAAAGGGCATCGTCGTCATCGACAACTCCGCCGCCTGGCGCTTTGAAGACGCCATTCCCCTGGTGGTGCCCGAAGTGAATCCGCAGGACATTGCGAAGTACAAAAACCGCGGCATCATCGCCAACCCCAACTGCTCCACCATTCAGGCAGTGGTAGCCCTGAAGCCCCTGGCCGACAAATACGGCCTGGAGCGCGTGATCTACTCCACCTACCAGGCGGTCTCGGGCGCGGGCGTGCGCGGGTTTGAAGATCTGAAGGGCGGCATTTGCGGGGAACCCCCGCAGAAGTTCCCCTACCCCATTGCGGGCAACTGCCTGCCGCACATCGACGTCTTTTTCGATGACGGTTACACCAAGGAAGAGATGAAGATGATTTGGGAGACCCGCAAGATCATGGGCCTGCCCGACCTGCGCGTCACTGCCACGACCGTCCGCGTGCCGGTATATTACGGCCACAGCGAGTCCATCAACGTCGAACTCAAAAAGCCCTTCGAGGTGGATGAGGTGCGCGCCCTTCTGGCCAGCGCCCCCGGCGTGGTGGTGCAGGATGACCCCAAGAACCTCGTGTACCCCATGCCCATCAACGCAGAGGACAAGGACGAGGTGTTCGTTGGCCGCATCCGCAGGGACTATTCGGTGGAAAACGGCCTGAACCTGTGGGTGGTGGCAGACAACATCCGCAAGGGCGCTGCGACCAATACGGTGCAGATCGCCGAGACCCTTATGAAGATGTGGGAGAGCGGCGAGATCGCGCGGTAAATCGCCGGCAAATTGCAAAACGAGCGGCGGAAGCGCTGTGGTTTGACACATAGCGGTTTTCGAACTTGTTTAACCAAATCGGACAATGGAGCGAAACAGGCCGCACCTGTTTCGCAACAGCGAATAGCAACAGGGCCGCTGGCCGGAAAGGACGAGTGCAATGACGCTTTTTCAGGGATCGGGCGTTGCCATCATCACGCCTTTTGACGAAAGCGGGGTCAACACCGCGGTATTTGCCGAACTGATCGAACGGCAGATCGCCGGGGGGACAGACGCCATCATCGCCTGCGGAACCACGGGCGAACCCTCCACCATGACCGAAGCCGAAAAGGTCACAGCCATAAAGTGCGCCATTGAGACGGCGCGCGGCAGGGTGCCGGTCATCATCGGCACGGGCGGCAACAACACCGCAAAGGTCATTGCCGACTGCAAGCGCGCCCAGGAAATGGGGGCCGACGGCCTGCTGCTCGTTACCCCTTACTACAACAAGTGCACCCAGGACGGCCTTGCCGCCCACTACAAGGCGGCGGCCGAAGCGGTCGATCTGCCCATGATCCTTTACAACGTGCCCGGGCGCACAGGCGTCAATCTGCTGCCTTCCACTGTCGCCAAGCTCGAGGGCGTCAAGAACATCGCCGCCGTAAAGGAAGCTTCGGGCAACATCGAACAGATCACAGAGCTCGCGCGCCTTTGCCCGTGGGTGGACATTTACTCCGGCAACGACGACCACGTGGTACCGCTTCTCGCCCTGGGCGGCAAGGGCGTGATCTCGGTGACGGCCAACGTCGCCCCCAAGGAGATGCACGAAATGTGCGCCGCCTGGTTTGAAGGCGATCTGGAACGCGCCCGCGCGCTGCAGTTTAAGCTGAACCCGCTGACCAAGCTGCTCTTCAGCGAGGTCAACCCCATTCCGGTAAAGGCTGCTATGGGCCTGATGGGTTACAGCGTGGGCACGCCGCGCCTGCCGCTCACCCCCATGACTGAGGGGAATTTGGAACGCCTTGCGGCCGAAATGAAGCGCCAGGGCTATTTGGCCTAAGAGAACTGAAACGTACCTGCGGGGGGACGCCCCCCGCTTTTCTTTAAAGGAGGGCTGAGTTCAGCATGATCCGTTTGATCATCAACGGCGCCACCGGCGCCATGGGCAGGACCATTACCCAGTGCGCGCAGGAAAGGGCCGGGGAGTTTTCTGTTGTTGCCGGCATTGCCAAAGATATTCCCGAAGGGTTTGCACCGGGCTTTCCGGTGTTTGAGACCCAGGAAGAATGCGATCTGCCTGCCGACATCGTCGTGGACTTTTCCATGCCCGACGCCGTGCCGGGCGTCATTGCCCTGGCCAAGCGACTGGGCGCGGGGCTGGTGATCGGCACTACCGGCCTGGATGACGAAAAGCTCGCCATGATCGACGCTGCGGGGCAGGAGATCCCCATTTTTATGGCGTCGAACATGTCGCTGGGCGTCAATCTGCAAATTGACCTCGTCAAGCGCGCGGCCTCCTTCCTGGGGGATGGGTTCGATGTTGAGATCACCGAACGTCACCATAACCGCAAGGTGGACGCTCCCAGCGGCACGGCCATGTCTATCGCCAAAGCTTTGCAGGAGCAGTACAGCGACGGCAAGTACCTGGTGTACGACCGCCACAGTGTGCGCAAGCGCCGCGACCCGCGGGAGATCGGCATGCACGCGCTGCGCGGCGGCACCATTGTGGGCGAGCACTCCGTAATGTTCGCCGGTGAAGACGAGATCTTGGAGATCTCGCACTCGGCGCGCTCCAAAAAGGTCTTTGCCATGGGGGCACTGCGCGCCGCTAAGTTCATTTTCGGCCGCGCGCCCAAGGTGTACAGCATGGGCGAGATCTTTGCCGACCTCAATTCCCTCACCGACGTCAAGTCGGTCGCCGGGCAGTCCATCATCACCATCACCGGCCTTGCAGCCGACCCGGCGGCTGCGGCGCGCATCTTCGGCGCGCTGGCCGAGGCCGACATCAACATCGACATGATCAGCCAGACTGCGCCTGTGGAAGGCAAGGTCGAGCTATCCTTTACTCTGCCGGACGAGTCGCTCGCGGCTGCCAAGCGCCTGCTCGAGCCCGAGGGCCTGAACATTGCGGCTCAAAGCGGCCTGGACAAGTTCACGGTGGAGGGCTTCGGCATGGAGCACCGGCCGGGCGTTGCGGCCCGTATGTTCGGCGTGATGGCCGAGGGCGGCGTGTCCATCCGGCTCATCACCACGTCGGAGACCAAGATCAGCTACTGCATCGAGCAAAAGGACGTGGAGGCGGCCACCCGCCTTGCCAAGGAGGCTTTCGGGCTGTAAGGCCTGCGAAAGCCACGATGGTATTTTTAACAGAACACCGGCCTGCCAAGCGGCGGGCCGGTTTTGCGAACGTGCGCCGCGGGAAGGGCGCGGGGAAGGAGAAAGAAAGGCATGGAGATCTGTGTGCGCGGCTATACGGAAGCCGATGTTTCGGCCATGTGCGCCATTTGGAACGAGGTGGTGCGGGAAGGGAAGGCCTTCCCCCAGGAAGAAGAGCTGACGGCAGAAAGCGGCCGGGCGTTTTTTGCCGGGCAGACCCACTGCGGCGTCGCGGTGGACGAAACCGGCGCGGTGGTGGGCCTGTATATTCTGCACCCCAACAACATTGGCCGGTGCGGGCACATCTGCAACGCCAGCTACGCTGTTTCCCCGGCTTGCCGGGGGCGGCACGTGGGCGAACACCTGGTGCGCAACAGCATGGAAATGGGAAAACACTTTGGCTTTGCAGTGCTGCAGTTCAACGCTGTGGTGGCCACCAACCTGCCGGCACGGCGGCTGTATGAACGATTGGGGTTTGTGCAGCTGGGGGTCATTCCCGGCGGGTTCCGCAGCAAAGACGGGGTGTATGAAGATATTTGCCCCTATTACCACCTGCTGTAAACAGCAAAGCCCCAGAAAAAAACAATGCCCGGCGCGCCTAACAAGATGGCGGCCGGGCATTGTTTGCGCACAAGACCTTATACCAGCATGGTGCGGATGAGCTTGGGAGGCGCAACGGGGGTTTGTGAGAAGGTGAAGGCCGAGGTGAAGAGCTCCAGGGCCTCCTTTAAGTGAGCTTCACTGTTGACGTAAAACGTGGCCAAAGGGTCGCCGGGGCGGACGAGGTCGCCCAAGCGCGCGTGCAGTTCAAAGCCGACGGCGGGGTCGATCACATCTTCTTTGGTGGCACGGCCGGCGCCCAGCAGCATGGCGGCGCGCCCCAGGCTGGCGGTGTTCATGGCCGCTACAAAGCCGCCTTCGGGGGCCAGCACCGGAACTTCCCGCTTGGCTGTGAGCAGCAGGTCGGGCGTGGTGCAGCATTCCGGGTCACCGCCCAGCGCGTGCAGGAACTGGGCAAAGAGCAGCAGGGGGCGCTTGCTTTCAAGCGCCGCCAGCAGCTTGGCGCGGGCTTCATCGGCGGCGTGGGCAAGGCCTGCGATGCGCAGCATCTGTTCGCCCAGGGCCAATGTGACCTGCCACAGCGGTTCAGTTAGATCGAGCTCGCCGCGCAGGGCGCGGATGGCTTCGTACAGCTCGAGCGCATTGCCGACGAACCGGCCCAGCGGCTGGCTCATGTCGGTCAAAAAGGCGATGGTGTGGCGGCCAAAGCGCTTGCCCAACGTCACCATTTCCTGCGCGAGGGCCATGGCGTCTGCCTCAGAAAGCAGCGCGCCCGAACCGACCTTGATGTCGAGCACCATGCCGTCGGCCTGTATGGCGAGCTTTTTGCTCATGATGCTCGAAGCCATCAACGGCACGCTGTCCACCGTGGCGGTCACGTCGCGCAGGGCGTAGAGCTTGCCGTCTGCCGGAGCCAGCGTGCTGGACTGCCCGCACACGGCAAATCCCAGGGTTTTGACCAGCTCTGCAAAGCGCCCGGCATCGACCGAAGCCTGCACCCCCTGCAGGGACTCGAGCTTGTCCAGCGTGCCGCCGGTATGGCCCAGGCCGCGGCCGCTCAACTTGGGCACGGCCACGCCGCAGGCGGCCAAGAGCGGCGCGAGGATGAGGGTGGTGGTGTCGCCCACGCCGCCGGTGGAATGCTTGTCGACCTTGGGCAAAGAGGTAAAGGAGAGGTCGACCTGGCCGCCGGAATCGCGCAGCAGCTCGGTGAAGGCGGCGGTCTCCTCTGCGTCCATGCCGTTGAGGCGCACGGCCATTAAAAAAGCCGCGGTCTGATAATCGGGCAGGGCGCCCGTCACGCAGCCCTCTACCAAAAAGCGCAGCTCTTCTTTGGTGAGCGCCTGTTTGTCCCGTTTTTTTGCAATGAGTGTTACAGCCTGCATCTTGAAATGGATCCTCTCTGTAATTGTAAAGCGCCTGCTTTCATTTTAGACGGTTTGCCCCGTTTTTTCAATGCAGAGACGCCCCTGCCCAACAGAGGGAAGAACGTTGGGGAGGGGGTGAAAAATGTAGAAAAACGCGCGAAGAATGTTGAAATCACGCCTTCACGAAAAGCGGGTTATGCAGTATGATAATATCTAGGTAAGTGTGCCGTCAGGAATAAAATTTTCCCATCGGACCCCGCAGAAGGGGGCACTAAGGGGAAGGGGCACACATTTGCACTTCGTTCGCCGGCCCGCACAGCGGCGCCCAGACGGACGGTAAAAATTCGCTGCACACGGAGAAGAAAAAGTGAAACTCAACGATTCTGTCGTCGCGCTCGAACCCATTGTGCGCAAGTTTCGCCGGGATCTGCACAAGATCCCCGAGCTTGGCTATCAGGAAGTCAAGACCCAGCAGTACATTCTCGACCAACTGGCCAAATTGCAGCCCGACCACGTGGAAAAGATTGCTCAGACCGGCGTAAAGGCTGTGTTTTATGCGCCGGGCGGCGCGGGTGTGACGACGGCGTTCCGCGCCGATATCGACGCGCTTTCCATCGAAGAAAAAAACGACGTGGAGTTTAAGTCCACCCACCCGGGGCGCATGCACGCCTGTGGGCACGACGGCCACACGGCAGCGCTTTTGGGCTTTGCCAACCTCGTGGCACAGCACCGAAACGAACTCAAGGAAAACGTCGTGCTGCTCTTTCAGCCTTCCGAAGAGCAGATCGGCGGCGCGGTGCGCATGGTGGAGTGCGGAGCGCTCGAAAACCCCAAGGTGGACAGGCTGTTCGGCACCCATGTGTGGCCGGATGTGCCCGAGGGCATGATCGGCCTGCGCCAGGGCCCTATGATGGCGCAGACCCTGGAGTTCGACATCACCGTGCACGGCAAGTCCGCCCACGGCGCCAGCCCGCACAAGGGCATCGACGCCATCGTCGCTTCGGCCGAGATCATCACCGCGCTGCAGACCATCGTTACCCGCAACGTCAACCCCTACGAAAAGGCGCTGTTGACCATTGGCAAGGTCGAAGGGGGAAGTGCCCGCAATATCATTGCCGATACTGTAAAAATGTACGGAACAGTGCGAACCTTTAAGGACTCTGTGCACGAGCAGTTCAACGAGCGCATCCACGAGATTCTAAAGGGCATGGAGCTGGTCAGCGGTGTGTGGTGCGAGTTTCGGGAGGTCATGCACTACCCGGTGCTCAACAACCCCCGGGAGCTGTGCGAGCTCATTCTCACGCTCACCGAGTACGACGGCATCATGGTCATGGACGAGATCATGGCGGCCGAGGACTTTGCCTTTTACCAGAAGTACGTGCCGGGGCTGTTCTTTTTGACGGGCGTGGGATCGCCGCGCTACCACGAGCCGCTGCACAGCGACTGTTTCAATTTCGACGAAAAGAACCTTCTGAACGCCGTGGAAGTTTACCGGCGCATCCTTGGCATCGCATGATGTACGGCGGGTTTGCGTCGGTCTACGACCGGCTGATGGACGATGTGGATTACGAGGCGTGGTGCGCCTATCTGGTGTCGCGCTACAGCGCAAGCGGGGTGCTGCCGCCCGCGCGCGTGCTGGACTGTGCCTGCGGCACGGGGAACGTCACGCTGGGCCTGGGGAAAGCGGGCTACGCCGTAACGGGGCTGGACCTTTCAGAAGAGATGCTGGACGTTGCGGCAAAAAAGATGCGCGCCGCGGGGTTGAAGATCCCCTTCGTGCGGCAGAATATGACTGCCATTTGCCTGCCCAGGCGGGTCATGGCGATCAACTGTTCGTGCGACGGCGTGAATTACCTCACAGAGCCCGGGGATGTCGCGGCATTCTTCCGGAGCGCATATGATGCATTGAAGGAGGGCGGTTTGCTCTCCTTTGATATCAGCACAAAATACAAGCTGCAGAACTTGCTCGACGGCAAGACCTTCGGGGAGGACCGGGGCGACGCCGCCTACCTTTGGCAGAACGTGTACGACCCCGAAAGCGGGCTTATTGAAATGGACCTGACGCTCTTTGTTTCGGAAGACGGCGGCAGAAGCTTCCGAAGGATGTTTGAGCGCCACGTTCAAAAGGCCCACGAGGAGGCGGAGCTCTGTACCCTGCTCGAACGCTGCGGCTTTTGTGAGATCGAATGTTTTGATGCGTTTACCCTTCGGCCGCCCCGGGCGGAGAGCGAGCGCGTTCAGTTTTTTGCACACAGGAGATGAACCTTCATGTCTGACGAGTTGGTCAAAGGGCTGCTTTGCAACGCGGCCATCAATTTTTACGCGATCAGCGCCCCAAACACCGTGGAGCAGGCGCGCAGGCTGCACGACGCTTCGCCGGTCTGCACAGCGGCGCTGGGGCGCTCGCTTATGGCGGCCTCCATGCTGGGATGCATGCTCAAGGTGCCGGACGGCGAAGTGAGCTTTATGGTAAAGGGCGGCGGCCCGGCGGGCAACATCGTGTGCGTCGGGCGGCCGGACGCTTCGGTAAAGGGCTACATCACCAACCCGCAAGTCGACCTGCCCCCCCGCGAAAGCGACGGCAAGCTGGACGTGGGCGGCGCGGTCGGCAAAGACGGCACGCTGGTGGTCATTACCGATCTGGGACTCAAGGAACCCTATGTGGGGCAGTCTGACCTGGTTTCGGGCGAGATTGCCGAG
This sequence comes from uncultured Christensenellaceae bacterium, assembly GCA_944384305.1. Taxonomy (GTDB): domain Bacteria; phylum Bacillota; class Clostridia; order Christensenellales; family CALWSW01; genus CALWSW01. The sequence continues at coordinate 1,817 of CALWSW010000073.1, read as the reverse complement.
GACCTCGCCAGCTATTTTGTCAACAGCCAGCAGCAGCCCTCGGCGGTGTTTTTGGGCGTGCATTTGGGCGCTTCGGGCGTGACGAGCGCGGCGGGCATGATTCTTCAGCCCTTGCCGTTCTGCCCGGACGACGCGGTGGAAAAGCTGGAACGCCGGCTTTACACCCTGGCCGAAATGCCGGGCCTTATGGAGGCCGGCATGACGCTCGAGGAGTTTGTGCGCTGGGCGTTTGGCGACATGGACCCGGTGTTTACCGAGACTTTGACTCCCGCTTTTCGCTGCGACTGCAGCAAAAAAAGGCTGCGGGAAGTGCTGTTTGCCCTGGGGGAAAAGGAGCTGTTGGATATGGCCGAAGCCCAGCACGGCGCGCAGCTCGTGTGCCATTTTTGCGGCGGCAAATACGAGTTTTCGGAAGCCGAGCTGCGCGAGATCGCGGCCCGCGCGGCCGAAGCCAAGGCCAGACGGGAGGATTTGGACGAACCGGCCGATTAAAATATTGTGGGATAACAGGTTTTCAGGAGTAATTTATGGTTGACGACCCCAGAAACAACATAGTGCCGTTTCGGCGGGATGCGGGGTTTTATCTGCGCCGCGCCCGCGCGCGCGAACAGGAGGGCGCCTGCGCGGCGGCGGCTTCGCTTTACCGGCAGGCACTGGAGTTGGATCCAACGGACTGCGCGGCGCGCGTGGAGCTGGGCGTGCTTTACGCCGGTATGGGCTGCACCGAGCTTTCCACCCGGCAGCTGTGCGAGGCGCTGTGGCGGGGCGCCGAAGACGACCCGCAGCTTTATTTCGTGTTGGCCTGCAACTACGTGGAAGACCATCTTTACGATGCGGCGCTCGCCTGCTTTGCGGAAATGATCCGCTGCCGAGGGGAGCGCGAGTTCGAGATCGACCGCGACCTCAGCGAAGTGTTTGCCGAGATCATCGATGGCGCCGAGCGTTTGGACGACCGCTCGCGCAGCGAGATCGCGCGGTGCTGCGCCGAGGCGATGGAAGATCTGGAAAACGACGACAAAAAAAACGCCATCGCCAAGTTTGAGCGCGCGTGGTCGCTCGACCCGCAGTCGCCCGAGCAGGCGAGCAATTTGGCTATGGCCTGTTACTGCGACGGCCAGTACGCCCGCGCCCGGTCGGTCTGCCTGCGCGCGCTCGCCATCGACCGCGGCAGCCTGCAGATCCGCTGCATTCTCGCGCTCATCGCTTATGAGCAGAAGGATACCGAGGAGCTCAAGCGCCAGGTGCGTTTTCTCACCGGATCGCAGCCGGAGTTTTTGAGCGAGGCCGTAAAGATCGCCGCAACGCTGTGCGATGTGCACTGCTACCAGGCGGCGCTGGATTTTTTGGCAGCGCGGCTGGAACAGCAGCCCTTTTGTATCCGCCTGCTTTCGAGCGCCGGTGTGTGCGCGCACAACCTTGCGCAGTTTCAGGCGGCTGCCGAGTATTTTGACCGAGCGGCACAGATCGACCCCAAAGACCCGATCCTTCGCTGTTTGGCAGCGCAGAACGAGGCCGAACAAAAAGGCGAAAAGCCCTTTCGGGCCATGGTCTCGGGCGTGGCGGAACTGCCGCTCGAAAAAGTGATCGAATACAGCCGGGCGCTGCACGATGCGCAGGATCTGGAAGGCGAAGAGCTGCGCCGTTACCCCGAGATCGGGGAGCTGCTGCGCTGGGCGCTCACCAGAAGGGACGCCAGGCGGCTGGCGGGCCTGGCGCTGCTCGCGCGTGCTTGGCCCGAGCGGGCCGAAGTGGAATTGCGCACGCTGCTTTGCGATTGTTCAACAGCAGAGGAAGACCGCGAGGTGTATTTGGCCCTG
>CALWSW010000072.1 GCA_944384305.1 uncultured Christensenellaceae bacterium | reverse complement strand
CCCTGCAGGCCGATCGCATAGAGTTCCGGCCAGGCCTCTATGGCCTCTTTGCATTGGCCGGTCAGCTCCTTTCGCACCTGCTGCCCCATTCGGCGGTGCGCGTAGATCGATGGCATGGTTACCTCCCCGGTCCGCTCAAATCCTTACTGTTTATAATGATACAGGGAAAGTGTAAAATTGGGAAGCTAAGTTTAAGAAAAAACAGGTAAACTCCCCCGCCTGTGTGCCGGCCCAGCGCCCCGTTGAATCCGCTCCTTCATAAAGCAGAAATAAGCGCAATCAAGAGGCACGTAAAATGACCGCAGCCAATAAAAGCACACCGCCAGCCGTTTGCCTGCAAACAAAACGCAAACAGCCTGCCGGTTTTTTGCAGGCTGCTTGCGTTTTGCATTTTCATTCTGCTGCTCAGCGCAGCACGGCGCTTTGGTTCAGCACCAGCGCGCTGTACATAAAGAGCACGTCCTGGTCGTCGAATTCGACGAACTGGCCCACCAGGTCGCTCACGACGTAGCGCGTGTCCACCAGAGTGACCTTGGCGTAGTTCTGCACCAGAAGGGGCACCAGGCTGCTGCCGAAGGAATCGCGGAACACCACCAGTTCGCGGTCGGTCGCAGCGTTGGGATTTTCGATGTACAGCACCGCTGCCGCGCCCGAAAGGAAGACGTCGTACGGGTCCTGGCCCTCGAGTTTTTCCAGGTCGTAAATGCCCGTGGTCTTGTTGGTCTCCACATTAAAGACCGTGCAGGCGTCCAGCACATCGTTCGTCAGGTACTCAATGGTCTCGCTCGCAAGGGGCAGCGCCGCCTGGCCGTAGTAAACGCCGTAGAAGGGCACACCCGCTTCTACCTCGCGGTAATCCTCAAGCGCGGGCACATCAATGCCCATCGCTTCGCCCAGGATCTCAGCCACGCCTACGATCTCGGTCTGCTTCCAGTGCGTGTCGGTGCGGTAGTAGTCCTCGATCTCCAGCGCCGAAGTGATGTCCACATAAGTCGCAAAGGGCACGCCTTCTTTCAAAATTTCGAACATGCGCTCGTAGTCGAGCGAGGGGTAGCCATTCTTCTCGGCCAGGAAATATCCCTTGTCGGGGATGCCGGCCACGTATACCTTAACGCCGGTATCTTTCATGTAGGTGTTGTAAAGCGCCTCGATCTTATCGGCGGCAGACTCCACCGAAGACTCCTTTAACGGGTACTCGAGTTTCGCGGCGTAGCCGTCGGCGATGTAGATACCGTTGTTGTCTTTCTGCCCAAACACGTAGTAAGCCGTCACGGCCTTGAGCGTGCGGAAGGAATCCCTCAGGGGAAACTGGTCTAGCGTGTAGCTTTCAAAGTCCTCCATAAAGTCGCCCGAAAGCAGGGTGCCGGCCGAAAGTTCGGGCATTTGTGCAAGCTTCCGGCGCTCGCTTTCCGAAATGTCGTCCGGCGCACGCAGCCAGCAAAACAGCACCAGCGCCGCCCAAACCAGCACGACCGCCGCCGCGCCGAGCATATACTTGGTCTTTTCTTTCATCACACCGTCACCTCCTTAAAACCGGAAGTACAGGAAGGGGTTAAAAGAACCGTCCACCAGAAAGGCCGTGCACACCAAAAGCAGTACGATCATGGCGGCAGGCTCTGCAAAGCGGAGCACGCTTTTGCCCTTCTTCAAAGAACGGAGCTTTTCTAGAAGCTTTCTCGGCAAAGGCGTGCTGCCGATGATGGCGATGACGAGCAGGATGGCGTAGCTGCGCAGATAGTACAGGGTCTCTGCTGTAGAGAAAGGCACGCCGGCAAACCCAAACAGCCCGCCAAGGTCGGCCACAGCGCCAGAGATGCTGTCGGCATTGAAGAGCACGAACCCCAGGGTAACGAACAGCAGCACGTACAGATGGCTCAAAAACGCCGGGATCTTATTGAGCTTGTCCAAGAGCCACACCTTTTCGATGATAAGCAGCACCGCGTAAAGCAGGCCCCACAAAATGAAGTTGCCTGCCGCGCCGTGCCACAGGCCGGTGAGGGCCCACACCACCACGATGTTGAACAGCCACCGCCACTTAGGCACGCGGTTGCCTCCCAGGGGGATGTAAACGTAGTCCCTAAACCACGAGCTGAGCGTCATGTGCCAGCGCCGCCAGAACTCGGTAATGCTCTTGGCAATGTAGGGGAAATTGAAGTTTTCGGGGAAATTGAACCCGAACATGTGCCCCATGCCAATGGCCATATCGCTGTAGCCGGAGAAGTCGAAATAAATCTGCAGGGTAAAGGCAATGGCGTACATCCAGTAAAAGAGCACGGATTTTTCACCCGACTCACGAAACAGGCTGCACAGCTCGCCCATGGTGTTGGCGATGAGGATCTTCTTGGCCAAGCCCGCCAGAAAGCGGCGAATACCCCGATAGATCTTTTCGGCCGAAACCGAGCGCTCCTGCAGTTCGACGATGATGTCGCTGTAGCGGACGATGGGGCCGGCGATGAGCTGCGGGAAGAACGAGACGAACGCCCCGAAGTTGATGAAATTTTTGCAGGCCGGCACCGTGCCGCGGTACACGTCGATGGTGTAGCTCAGGATCTGGAAGCTGTAAAAACTGATGCCGATGGGCAGCGCGATCTTAAGGAGCGGAATGGAAAGCCCAAAGGCAGCGTTAAAGCTGGAGATGAAAAAGTCGGCGTACTTGAAATAGGCCAAAAACCCCAGACTCGTCACACAGGAAAGCGCTACAAATGCCTTTGCTTTCCAACTGCCCTTAAACCTTCCGATCAGCAGGCCGTAAACGTACCCAAGCAGAATGGAGGCGATCATCAGCAACAGGTAGATGGGCTCGCCGTAGCCATAAAACACAAGGCTGGTTATGAGCAGCACAGTGTTTTTTAGCCGCTTGGGGGCGATGAAATAAAGCAGGATCACCGCCGGGAAGAAGTAGTACAAAAATGGGATACTCGAAAACAGCATTGGATTCTCCTGAAAAGAGGCCCGCTTTTCTCGGTTTTGAAAAGCGGGCCTCCGGTCGTTCGATCGGTCACTTCAGGTCGACATCCAACGAGCCAGCCACCTGGGCAAAGGCCTCGATGATCTCGTCGGCGGTCACAGTATCGGAAAAGTCAGAACTGACCATGATGAGCAACACCACATCGCCGCTGCCGGCAACGCGCAGGTCATCAGCGCCCACGCAGATCCACTTCTGCGGATTGATGCCGTCTTTCATCTGCTGAGCGACGGTCGCAAGATCGGCAGGATCTTTGACGCGTACCGTCACCAAAGAATAGGCCTGCGAGCCGATCATGGCTTCCGACACGGTCGCTTCGCTGATGAGGTCGGCGCTGTCAAGACCGGTGCTGTATTTGAGGCTGTCGGCGTTTGCAATGTCGACTTGGCTCGTGGCCAACATCAGCTCCACGGGCTTGATGGCGTATACGGCGTCGATGATCGCCGAAAGGCTCATGCCCTCGAGCGAACCGGCGGCAGACTCGCCCTCGTCGCCCTGTTCCGGCTGCTCGGGCTCCTTGGTGGGCTCGGGCTCCTTCGTGGGCTCAGGCTCCTTGGTGGGCTCAGGCGTAGCGGGGATCTCCTCTACCGGTTCTTCGGTGGGTTCAGCCGAGGGCTCGGGCTCTTCGGACTCTTCCGGAACCTCCGAAGGCTCAGGGGTCTCGGTCTCCTCCGGCGTCTCAGTGGAGTCGGGAGTTTCGGTGACTTCGGGCGAGGGGCTGGTGTCGCCGGTGTTGTCAGCGGGCGCGCCGCAGCCGGCAAGCATGGCGGTGAGCATGAGCGCCGCCAGCATCATGGCAAGGATCTTTTTCATGGTAAACTTCCTCCTGATCTTTGTGATCTGATTTTTCCTTAATTGTCTTTTAATTATCCTCTTGGAAGGACCAGCACTCGCTGACGCCGTCGTAGGCAAGGCGGTAGACCCGCTCTTCCCCATGCCACACGACGCACAGCTCGGCGGTCTCTTCTTGCGTAATGGCGGGAACGCTCCAAACCACAGAAGCTTCCCCTGAAACAGTCAGCAGCTCGCCTTCTTCTCCCGAGTCCAGCCGCAGCGTTCCCGTGCTGACCGAAACTTCCGCCTCGCCTTCGACTGCAAGCACGAGCGGCAGTTCAAAAGCTTCGGGCACAGGCGCCTCTTCCACGGCAAAGGCCGCGGCACGCACCTGCAGGTTTGCGGGCGCGGCGGCCGAAACCGCCACGGCTTCCGTGGTGATGGCCGTTCCGTTAAGACTGAGCGCAGGCGGGCTGCCCCTGCCCACCGACAAGAGCATGGCCGACACCGTAAGGAACAGGCAGGCCGCCGCCGGCAAAAAACTTTTGAGCGCCGTTCTGCCCACGCTCCTGCGGGGCCGGACTTTTCCGGCAAGAGCGCGCTCGCGCAGGCCTTCGGGCGCAGCAATGCTGCGGTACAGCTCTTTTTGCCGTTCGTCCACGCGGTTCACTCCCCTTCCTGCAATGTCGTTTTCAGCTGCTGCCTGCCGCGCATCAGCCTCATTTTAACAGCTGACGGCGAAAGGCTGAGCATTTTTGCAATCTCTACGATGCTGAAGTCTTCAAAATAATACAACACCAATACGGTCTTGTAGGGTTCCTCCAGCTGCAGCACCTCCTTGAGAAGGCCATTTTCTTCGCTCGCGGCGGGGTGCTCTGTCACCTGCTCGAGCGGGGTGTAAGCCCGCACCACCCGCCGGCGCTGCAGATCGCGGCACTGGTTGATGAGCACGCGCACAAACCACGCTTTTTCATGCTCTCCGTCTTTGAACACCGGCGGATGACTGAGGTACTTGGAAAAAACCTCTACCACCGCGTCCTCGGCATCCTCCTTGGAAAGCAGCCTAGCGTAGGCCAGGCGAAAGAGCAGATCAGCATAGCGGTCATAGGCCGTCGAAGCATCGGGAGTCTGATAAACCGACTCGCTCATTTCGTCCTCCTCACTGATAACACGCATGACCACCTCAAATGGTCACACGCACATAAAAAATTTTTTAAAAAGCGAACGACCGCTCAAACACCCTGGCGCGTTTTCAGCGCGTCTTTTCTTATGTTATCATGAGCGGCTGCGGTTTGGAAGGCGCTGCGCGCCCTTACGGCGCTTTTTTCGGTCACCTTTCAGTAATACGAGGCTGCACAGGAATTTGTTGACATTTTTTTGCAAAAACAGACGCTTGCATAAAGAAAAGGCCCAGTGTTTATCCACCGGGTCTTCCATTGCGAACCGTCAATATGTCAGCCCGCTCTGCAGCTTGAGGAGCTGTTCTTTTGCTTCGTCGATTTTCCCCCGCGTCAGCGCCGGCGCGTGCAGCCGCCGCTCATCCCAAGCCTTGTAAACCTGCGGCATCCGAAAAAAGTTCAGCCGCCAGCGGGGCATATTGGGCAGAAGCTTAAAAAGCTCTTTGAGCGCGTCAAGCGTCAGCCCCGGGTACAGGGTGGTGCGTACCTCAAAAGGCGCGCCCAAAGCCATCAACGTGCTTACCGCCTCTTGGGGAAAGCCCGGCGCGCCACACACCGCGGCGTAATCCTTGGGGAGGGCCTTGACGTCGATGGCAGCGTAGTTGAACAGTCCCTCTTCCCACAGCGCGCGCAGCACCGCGGGCCGCTGGCCGTTGGAGTCGAGCTTGATCTGAAACCCTCTTTTTCTCACCTTTTTTAAAAAGTCCTGCAGCTCCGGCCACATCGTCGGTTCGCCGCCGCGCACTACTACGCCGCTTAGCTTTCCCACGCGCTTGTTTAAAAAGGCCAGCACCTCTTCTTCAGACAGATCGTCTTCGCTCTGACCGGAAACGAGGGCGCGGTTGTGGCAGTAAAAACAGTCCAGATCGCACCCGCGCGTAAAAACCACGCAGCTGAGTACCCCGGGGAAGTCGATGGTGCTCAGCCTTTGGATCCCTCCGAAGATCACGCTTCCAGTTCCTCCGGCTTTACCACGTATTTTACGCGCTCCTTGTACTCTTCCTGCTTGCCCTTGTGGTAGTGCTGCACCGGGCGCAGGTAGCCCACCACGCGGCTCCACACCTCGGCTTCGCGGCCGCATTCCGGACAGGTGAAGTGCTCGCCCGAAATATAGCCGTGCTCAGGACAGACCGAAAAGGTCGGTGTGAGCGAAATGTAGGGCAGCTTGTAGTGCGTAAAGGTAGTGCGAATGATCTGCTTGGCCACCTCAACATCCTTGATCTGCTCGCCCAGGTACATGTGCAGCACCGTGCCGCCGGTGTACTTGCACTGCAAATCATCCTGCAGGTCCAGCGTTTCAAAAATATCGTCGGTAAAGCCCACCGGCAGCTGCGAGGAGTTGGTGTAATAGGGCTCGTCGTGGCCGGCGGTGATGATGTCGGGGTACTTTTCTTTATCGAGCTTAGCCAGGCTGTAGCTCGTGCCTTCGGCAGGGGTGGCCTCCAGGTTGTAAACATGCCCGGTCTCTTCCTGGAAGCGAGTGATGACGCTGCGCATAAAGTCCAGCGTCTTTTTGGCAAACTCCTGCCCGCGCTCGACCGTGAGGTCGCAGCCCAAAAAGTTCAGGCAGGCCTCGTTCATGCCGATGAGGCCGATGGTGTTGAAGTGGTTGTACCAGTAGCTGCCCGTGCGCTCCTTGACGTTTCTGAGGTAGTTGGCCGAATAGGGGTACATGCCGCGCTCGGTCTGCTCTTCAATGGTCTTGCGCTTGATCTCCAGGCTGTTTTTCGCGATGAGCATGACCTTTTCCAGCCGCTCGTAAAACTCTTCTTCCGTGGCAGAAAGATAGCCGATGCGGGGCAAATTGACCGTGACCACGCCAACAGACCCAGTCATGGGGTTGGAGCCGAACAACCCGCCGCCGCGCTTTCTGAGTTCGCCGGTGTTCAGGCGCAGGCGGCAGCACATGGAAAGCGCATCCTCCGGCGAAAGGTCGGAGTTGATGTAGTTGGAAAAATAGGGAATGCCGTATTTGCAGGTGATCTCCATGAATTTGTTGACCACCGGGCTGTCCCACTCAAAGTCCGGCGTGACGTTGATGGTGGGAATGGGGCAGGTCAACACCCGGCCCCTTTTATCGCCCTCCATCAGAACGCCGCCGATGATGACGGCCTGATCCTTGAGGGTGCGCGGGGGATGGATGTCGAACGTCAAGTTGGAGAACGGGCACTGGAACCCCACGCGCGTGGGCACGTTGAGGTTGAAAATGAACTCCTGCATGGCCTGCTTGACATCCTTGTAGCTGAGGCCGTCGTAGCGCACAAAGGGGGCGCAATAGGTGTCGAAGCTGCTCCAGGCCTGCGCGCCGGCGGTCTCACCCTGCGTGGTGAAAGTGGAGTTGACGACCTGGCCCAAAAAGCTTCTAAGGTGCTTTGCCGGCGAGGATTCCACCTTGCCGGGCACGCCGCCGAAGCCTTCGGTCAAGAGCTGCCTGAGGTCCCACCCGGCGCAGTAGGGGCCGAAGAACCCAAGGTCGTGGATGTGCATGTCGCCCGAAATATGGGCGCGGCGGATCTCCTCGGGGTACACCTCGTGCAGCCAATACTGCTTGGTAAAGGTCTCGCGAATGTAGTTGTTCATGCCGTTGATGGACTTCTGGGTGTTGGCGTTTTCCTTTACGCGCCAGTCGTTGTCGCCCAAATAGTCCGAAAACATTTCGATGGTCGCGCCGATCAGGGCGTTAGCCTCGCGGGCGCTGCGGCGCTTTTCGCGGTAGAGGATGTAGGCCTTGGCGGTCTTGGCGTGGCCGTTTTCAATGAGCACCTTTTCCACGATGTCCTGCACAGCCTCGACTTCGGCAATGCCGTTTTTAAACTGCTCCTCGGCGATCTCCACCACCTGGCCGGTCAGGCGGGAGGCCATTTCCCAGTCGTTGCCGCCCACGGCGTTTGCCGCTTTAAAAATGGCGCGGGTGATCTTTTCGGGCTGGAATGTCGCCACTTCGCCGTTGCGCTTGCGGATCTTCGTGATCATGTTCTTCCCCTCATTCTTTATAGACTGGGTCCTTATGGCCCGCATTTATCCTGCGAAACTCCCGCCGTTTTATGCGGGGCTTCTTTCCTTCTCCATCAAAGAGCGCCTTTCTTCGCACAACATCTTGTGTGTGCCTTTCAATTATAGCCATAGATATTGAAAAAGTCAAGTCCTGGCGCGGCAGTAAACAAGCGCGCAGCAAAACGTTTGGCCGCTTTTTCTGCGCGCTTGTTGTTGTGTTCTATCTGCCGCCCTATACCGGCAGCTCATCTGTTATGGCAGCTGCCATTGAGCGCTCTGGCGCTGCAGTTCCGCCATGCGGCAGTACAGCCCGCCGCTTGCCATCAGCTGGGCCGGGGCGCCCTCTTCCGCCACCCTGCCGCCGGCCAGCACAACGATCTTGTCGGCCGCTTCCACGGTGCGCATTCGGTGGGCGATGACCAGCACGGTCTTTCCCGAAAGCAGGCGCGAGAGCGCTTCCTGCACCTTGGTCTCGTTTTCAACATCCAAGCTGGCGGTAGCTTCGTCCAAGATCACGATGGGCGCGTCCTTCAGCAGCGCACGGGCGATGGAGATGCGCTGGCGCTCCCCTCCCGAAAGCCTGGCTCCGTTTTCCCCTATGGGCGTGTGGTAGCCCTGCGGCAGCCTGGAAACGAACTCATCGCAGTTGGCGGCTCTGGCCGCGGCAAGCACTTCTTCATCGGTCGCGCCGCGTTTGCCCAAGCGGATGTTTTCCATCACCGTGTCGTCAAACAGCACCACATCCTGGAACACCATGGAATAATCGCTGAGCAGCGCTTCTGGGTCCACGGTAGAAATATCCACGCCGCCCACAAAGATCGCGCCTTTGGTCACATCCCAAAGCCGGGCGGCAAGCCTGGCGCAGGTGCTTTTGCCCGAGCCGGAGGGCCCGACCAGCGCCGTGACCTCCCCTTCCTTTGCGGTAAAGCTGACGTCGTGCAGGACCTCGTTTTCATCGTAGGCGAAGCCGACGTGATCAAACACGATGTCGTGCCCCTGGGGCGCAAAGCGCTCCGCTCCCTCTGCCGTGGGCGTGTCGTAGACCTCCATCATGCGGTCGGCCGACACCTGCGAAACGAACAGTTCTGCAACGAGCGCCAAACTCTGGTCGAAGGGCGCGTATACGCGGGTGATGACCAGCAAGAAGAGGAAGAGCAGCATGAAGTCGATGCGCCCGGAAAGGATCAGTTCCGCTCCCGTCAAAATGGTGGTGGCCACCCCCAAGCGCATGATGACGCTGGCGGCGTTGACGAAAACGCCGGTCCCCAGTTCGTTTTTGATCATGATCCTTTCGTGCTCGTCGATCTTCTGGTTCAGCCCCGCAAGGTATCGTTCTTCCTGATTGGTCGCCCGGATCTCCCTCACGTTCTCCAGCGCCTCCTGAATGCCGTCAGAGACCCGAACGGCGGCCTTTTTCACGCGCGCCGCGCCGCGCTCGGCGATCTTTCGGCTGCCGAACAGCAGGCCAAATGCCGCCGGCACCCCCCACAGGCAGGCAAGCGCCATCCTCCAGTCGTACACCGCCAAACAGACGGCGATCACCGCCGTGGAAAGGTAAGCGCCGTACAGATACCCCAGCACGTGGCTCCACACGTGTTCCATCCGGTTGACGTCCCCCATGAGGGTCTCGGTGAGGTCGGCCAGGTCGCGCTTGCCAAAGTAGCCCAAAGGGAGCTTCCGCAGCCGCTCCGCCAGGCTGAGCCGCGTGGTTTTGACTTCGTTGTAAACCAGTCCATACGTCGCCTGATACTGCTGCCGGTGGGTCAAAAACGACAGAATGACGAACAGCGCCGTCAGGCCGATCGGCCCCGCCGCGCCAAAGAGCGGCTGCCCTTCTGCCAGCGTTCCCATAAATCCGGACATCAGCAAATACAGGATGCCGGCGCCGCCCATGACGATCAGATTGACCACGACCGTCCAAACAGCGCCTTTCTTGGTGTTTTTCACGCCCTGGTCGGTCAAAGCGTATTTGCACTGGAACTTCGGCCCAAACATTTATTCCCCCTCCTTCTCGTTTTTGATCTTCCATTGGACCGCCCGGTTGTAATCGGCCCACATCCGGCTATACAATCCGCCGGCCTGCACCAGCTCTTCGTGCGTCCCCTGTTCCGCCACGCGCCCCCTGTCGAGCACGACGATGCGGTCGGCCCCCACAACGGTGGAAAGCCGGTGGGCGATCATCAGCACGGTGCGCCCCTTCATCAGCGCGGAAAACGCTTTCTGGATCAGCGCTTCGTTTTCCGGGTCGGCAAACGCGGTGGCCTCGTCGAGCACCACGATCGGCGCGTCCTTCAAAAT
>CALWSW010000071.1 GCA_944384305.1 uncultured Christensenellaceae bacterium | reverse complement strand
CCCATTCACAACAGAAGACGAATTTTGTCCGGTTCAGGTGATCAGCCTGAGCCGGTTTAAGGTCCTAGCGTGCTCTGCCCCGGTCGAGATCAAATAGATCCTGGTGGTCTCGATGCTGCTGTGGCCCAGCACGTCCGCGAGCTTCGCCACGTCCTTACAGGCCTTGTAAAAGATGCGGGCGAACAGGTGCCTGAGGTTGTGGGGGAACACCTTGGAAGGCGTTACCCCTGCTTTTTTACACAGCGCCTTCATCTCCGCCCAAATCTGCTTCCGGTTTAAGCTCTTGCCGTTTCGGGTGCGAAAGATCTCGCCCGAGGCGGTGTTTTCTTTTTGGGCGTATTTCAATAGCTTATGGCAGAGCTTGTTGGGCAGCAAAATGGTGCGCACCTTGCCCTTTAGGGAAATCTCTGCCTTGCCCGCCCGCGCCGCCTCCACGGTAAGGTATTTTACTTCGCTCACGCGGATGCCGGTGGCGCAGATGGCTTCGAGCAGCAGGGCCAAACGGGCCTTGCCGGTCGTTCTTGCGGCGTTCACCAGCCGCTCGTACTCTTCCCGGGTCAGTTCTTTGCCGGGCTCACGGAATAATCTGCGCTGCACCTTCAGGTGCTTCACCTTGCAGCTTTCCCAGCCCAAAAAGCCGAACAGGCGGTCCAGGGCCGTCAGCTTGCCGTTGACGGTGGCGGGGCAAAACCCCTTGTTCATCAGTTCTTCTTTATAGGCCGTTACGGCCTCTTTGTTGACTTCTGTGTCCTTTTCAGCCAACCAGGCGGCAAAGCACTGCACCTCCCGCAGGTATTTTTCTACCGTGGCGGGGCTCTTTTCTTCCTTCTGTAAACAGGCGGTAAAGGCACAAAGCCTGTTTTCTGTGATGGTTCTGTTTTCCATGTGGGGGTAAATGGCTGTTTCTCCTTTCGCAACAAGGGGCCTTTTGGCAGGGCCCCTGAAGTCCTCATGGCTATTTTACTAAAATGAGAACATGAGTTCCCCCCTCTTTTCGATTCCACAAAATTTTTTTGCCGTTGGGTTTTGTGTGTCTGTGCGCCGCAAAAGCCAGCTTGGAAGCGGAGTTTTTACATATTATATATCCTAGCGGTTTACTGGGAAAAACAGCAGGGCAGCGCGCGGGAAACATTGGCAAACGGGCGGCGGGTGCTTGCAGAGCGGGGGCGGAGTGAGTATCATTATAAGGTAAGAACACAAAACAGCCGGCGCAGGCCCGGGCAGGGGCTGCGGCGCGGCAACAAGAAAGCCAGGGCTATAGGGCCCAAAACGCGCAGGAGGAAGGGCATGGAATACGCCACGGTAGAGGAAATGGCCAAACGCTGGGGGGTCTGTGCGCAGGCGGTACAAACCTGCTGCGAAGCGGGGCAGATCGCCGGGGCAGAGCGGGCCGGAGGCGCATGGCGCCTGCCCGCCGACACAGAGCCGCCGCAGGCGCTGCGCGGGGCAAAGAGCGCACAGGCCGGGGCGGGGCAAACGCAGGCCCCGGCCCCCCATTTGATGCCGCTCATGAACACGCCCTTTTTGCCGGGGCGCTGCCAGGAAAGCATTGAGGAGATGCCGGACGGCCCGGCCAAAGAGATCGCCCGGGCGGAGTACTGTTACTTCAGCGGGCAGGCAGAGGAAGCGGCCCGCCGGGCGGAACTGTACCTGACCTGCGAGGATGCGGAGGTCCGCCTTTCGGCCAATCTTATTTACGCTTACGCCAGCCTCACCAACGGGCAGATCCGCCAGGCCCGGTACGCGCTTTCCGAAATTCAGAACACCCTGGGGGCGGGGGCCGGGTGCCTGCCGCCCCAGCTGCAGGCCGTGGCGGCTTTTGTTGGCGCTGCGGCGGCGGTTTTGCTGCACCTGCCCCTGCCCGAGGGGCTGCCCGAGCCGGGGGCGTGGCTTCCCCTGCTGCCGGAGGGCCTGCGGGCCTTTGCGCTGTACGTGCAGGCGCACTACGGCTACTTGCAGGAAGAATACGAAAAGAGCCTGGGCCTTGTGGAAGCGACGCTGGCCATGGGGGCGGACAAATACCCCATTCCCGCCATTTATTTGCACTTGGCGGCGGTGATGGACTACATGAGCCTAAAGAAGACCGGGCAGGCGCAAAAGCACCTGCTTGCCGCCTGGGAATTGGCCCGGCCGGACGATTTGATAGAAGCCTTTGGCGAACATCACGGGCTGCTGGGCGGCATGTTGGAGGCGGTCATCAAAAAGGACTGGCCGGAGGATTTTAAGCGGATGATCGCCATTACCTACCGTTTTTCCGACGGGTGGCGCAAGGTGCACAACCCGGCCGTGGACCACAATGTGGCGGGATGCCTGACCACCACCGAGTTTGCTGTGGCCATGCTGGCCGCGCGGGGCTGGACCAACGAGGAGATCGGCCGGCACATGAAGATCTCGCCCAACACCGTAAAAAAACATGTTTCCACTGTGCTGCAAAAACTGAACATTGAGCGCCGCAAAGATTTGAAGCAGCACATGCTGTGGTAAGGGACGCCCAACTTGGCCAAAGGATGAGGCTGTCGCCAAAAAGGCGGCAGCCTTTTTTGCGAGTTTTGCACCGTTTGCTTGGCCGCTCCTGCTTTGCACAAACCAAGCGGAGAAGCTCGCCCGGGGCCCCATGCAGGAATTGGTATCTACGAAGCTGAGGAGCGCGCCCGGGGCCCCCGCGGTGGAGGTCGTGCCTACAAAGCTGAGAAGCACGCCCGGGGTCCCCGAACTTCCGAGTGCAGCGAGGAAGTTTGGGGTGGGCTTGTGTGGGGTGGGTATGAGGAAGTTTGGGGTGGGCTTTCGGCCAGCGAACGGTGCGAAGCAGCTTTTCTTTCAGAAAAGCTCTGCGAATCTGACAACTAAATTGTCAGATCCGATCAAATAAATTCTGAAGCAGCCGTTGCTCTTAAAACTGTGATTTTGTGCACTTATTTTGCAACGGCTCCGTTTTTTGCGTTTTGGCAGGTGTTTTTTGGCCGAAGGGTATCCGTTTTGCCCTAGGCAACGGGTGATGGCAGGGCGGCGGGCACGTGTTATACTAAAAAATAAGATGACGTATCAGCGCCAAAGGCCAACCCCAACGCCCCGGCCTTTGGCGCTTTTTAGCAGACTGTAGCAAGGAGGGAAGGGCATGCCGATTTTTGGCTGGGGAAGGAAAAAGAAGGAAAGCGCGCCCGCAAAAACAGCGCCCGCCCCGAGCAGGCCCCAAACGCCTGCCGGCATGGCGAACAGCAGCTTGGCGGAGCACTTGAAGCTGGGCGGTGGCATGGACCCTAACCTGGGCCAAACCATGCACAACCGGGTGGCGCATTTGACCAGGGCGGGAAGCCGTGCCTTGAACTTGGATTTAAACGATCCGGTGGGCGCCGCGCCGGCGCCCGCAGCGGTGCCTCCTACCACTGCTACCACAACAACGCCGCCGCGGGCCGGGCGGCTGAACTTGGATCTGGACGATCCGGTGGGCGCGCCGGAGGCGGAAGAGGCCGAAGAGCCGACCGCCACCACGACCACGACGACGGCTGCGCCGGAGCCGCTGCCCACCACGACCACGACGGCCGCGCCGGAGCAGCTGCCCACCACAACGACCACGACGACGGCCGCGCCGGAGCCGCTGCCCACCACGACCACGACGGCCGCGCCGGAGCAGCTGCCCACCACAACGACCACGACAACGACCACGACGGCAACCACCACCGGCGCACCGCAGGAGGAAGCGGAACCGGCCGGGCCGGCGGAGCGGAAGCCGAAGTTCAGAAAATTCAAAAAAGCGCACAGCCGCATGGCGAGTTCCCAAAAGGGCGGCCTGGGCCGGAATTCCGATTTGTTCCGCGGCGTGGAACAAAGCTCGGCAAACGTGACCGCCATGATGCAGCAGCCCCTTTCGGGCGATGTGCAGCAGGACCGCGAGGCTTTCAACGCCATGATTTCGGCCTACAGCCGGCTGCTGACCGACTGCGACGCCTACACCTCGGCCCGCAGCCCCCACACCTCCCGCGGCAAGGCCCGAAAAGAGACCGTGCAGGAAGTGAAAAGGCAGGCGCAGCAAGACGTGAGCCATTTAAAAGAGGTGTTCGACCAGATGGGGGCGCTGCCGCCGGGCGAGCGCCCGCAGAGCATGGCCGGCGCTTTAGACATGGCCCGCACCCGCACCATCACGCTCAGGCAGGGAAGGGAGGCCGACTTAAAGCACGTGGGCGGCGCGGTGAGCTACCTGGGGGTCATCAACCCCGGCGACGCGACCGACCCGAACGCCTCAGGGTTCTTTAAAGAGACCGTGGAGTTCGATCCCAACCGCAGCAGGGTAGAAAGATTTATCGAATCCGCACAGGCCCTGGGCAGACGCAAACCGGAATACCGCGCAGTGGCGGAGGAGGCGGTCCGCCTGGCGCAGGAGTCGAACAGAGAGGTAGATGTGTATTCTGACGACCGCTCGCGCTTTAAGGGTACCCGTGAGGCCCTGAATTTTGATTCTATGCGAGCACCGTTTAGCAGTGCGGACATTGAAATGGAATCGCAGTTTCATAACACGCTGCATGTTGGGCTGGCGGCAAAGCTTCCCAAACAGTTGAAAACGCAGTATGTTTTGAATAGAGTGGCAGAATTCCAGAATCTTCCGCCGCTGGAACTCGGCGATGCGCCGCCCGAGTACCTTTCCGGACAAATGCTGGCGCAGCTTCCCTCAAATACGCTTCAGGAGATTTTGGGCCCCCTGCCGTCGCCGCCCGAGGATCTAAAAGTGTACCCGCAGGCCAACGGCTCGGTACGGGTTTCCGACCGCAATGTGGCCATGAGCCGCATGGCGGGCATGCTGGGCATCGGCGACTTGGTTGCACAAACCGAGCGGGCCAAGCTGCAGGACGCCGAAGGCGGCGGAGTAAAGAAGGGCACTCTGATGCAAAAGGCCCGCGGGCAGGAAGTTTCGGCGTTTTTTGCCGACCGCTTCCGCGAGGAGGCCATTTTGAATGTTGATAAGCCCGGAGCTGTCGCGTGGGGGGCAGCTAAAACTAAGACCCCCAGCGCGGAGGAGGCTTTAACACCGGAATTTTTGCAGTCCCTTACCTCCTTGCAGGTGCTGGACAGCATTGTGGGTCAGGCCGACCGGCACCACCAGAACTATTTTGCCGAGGTGACCCCCGAGGGGAAGCTGGGCAGGGTGCAGGGCATCGACAACGATTTTGCCTTTGGATTCCATACTTTGGGCGAGAGCACGTCCGAGAAACGCCTGGGCAAGTTTGGCCACAAGCTCGTGGACGCCGAAGGCAACGTGCAGATTCCCTATATGGACAAGGCGCTGGCCGACCGCATCCTTTCGCTGCGCGAACCGGAGATCCGGCTGATGATGGAGGACGTGCTGGAGGACTGGGCCATCGATTCTCTCTGCGGCCGCGTGGCCGAAGCGCAGCAGGCCATTCGGGCGGATCAGAAGACGAACCCCGGGCGCTATTTGAAAGAAACCAGCCAGTGGGACCGGGGGGTCATGGACGCCCTGGCGGACAACGGCCAGAGGTCGCCGCCGAGCTACGTGGGGGAGTTGCTGAAAGCCGGGCAAAGCGCGCTGCCCCGTCTGAGCGACAAGCCGCTCGACGAGTTGAGAGACAAGCTCGAAAAGGAACAAAAACAGAGGATTTGGGCGCAGTTTGCCGCCGCGGAGGACAAGAGGGAGTTTTTGTCATCCAAAGGCGTTGTGAAGGACGGCGTGCTCAACTATGCCCAGGAGCACGCCAGGGAGTTTTCCGGTACGGCGGAAGAAATGGAAGCGCCCGACGTGAAGTGGATGCTGGACGCGGTGCCAGTGGATATGAAGGAGTTTGAACAAGGCGTGATCGCCGAACAGGAGCGAATCCGCCGGGCCAGAGCGCAAAGAGGCGGCGTGTAAAAATCAAAAGGAATGGGGCCGTCCCCCAAAACGCCTCCCGGGGCCGTGGAAAACCGGGAGCGGAGAAAGCGCGCGCTCCACAAAAGGGCCGCCTGCAAACCGTGCGGGCGGCCTTTTGCTTGCCGGGCAAAACGGTGGAAAGAAAAACTTCTCTTTACATTATCGCATTAGTGTGCTAAAATACTAAATCATAACCGCCCGCCAGAACGGCCAGGGCGGAACAGCAACGAGGAGGAGATCCCACATGATGAAGAAGACATTGGCCCTGCTGCTCGCAGCATTGATGATGTGCCTGGCGTTTGCCGCCTGTTCGAGCGAACCGGCTTCCAGCGGAACGGAGAGCGACGTGGAATACATTAAGGAAAAAGGCACGCTGGTGGTGGGCATCACCAACTTTGCCCCCATGGACTATTTGGACGAGAACGGCGAATGGATCGGCTTTGACGCCGACATGGCCCGCAAGGTCGCAGAAGCCCTGGGCGTTGAGGTCGAGTTCATCGAGATCGAATGGGGCAACAAGCTCATCGAGCTCGAAAACAAGAGCGTGGACTGCCTGTGGAACGGCATGACCATTACCGACGAGATCACCAACGGCGCGGCCGCCACCAACCCCTACGCCAAGAACGCGCAGGTGGTGGTGATGACCGCCGAGAACGCCGCGAACTACACCACCGCCGAAAGCGTTGCCGAACTGTTCGTGGCCGTGGAGAGCGGCTCGGCCGGCGAAGCTGCCGCCAACGACGCCGGCTTTGCGAACCTGAACTCCGTCACCTCGCAGGCCGACGCCCTGATGGAAGTGGCGGCCGGTACCTCGGACGCCTGCGTTATCGACCTGCTGATGGCCGGCGCCATGATCGGCGAAGGCACCAGCTACCCCGATCTGGTCATCACCGAGATCGAGCTGACCGAAGAGGACTACGGCGTTGGCTGCCGCAAGGGCTCCGATTTGGTGGACTTCATCAACGAGCAGTTTGTGACGCTGTATGAAGACGGCACCATGATGGAACTGGCCGAAGAGTACGGCATTGCTGCCAACATCGTTCCCCAGTCTTAAGGAAAGTCCCGCGCGCCTCGCCGGCGCGCCAGGGCAGGAAGAACAGACGCTGAGAAAGCCAGCAAGATCCACCCCAACATTTCCTTTGCAAGGAAATATTGGGGGCCCAGGAATGGAAACAAGAATCTATTCTTCTATCCAAGCGATCCTTGCGGTTTAGGGCTTTATCGGCGCTTAGGCAGAGGGCTACTTTGCGGCCCTCTGCCTTTCCCTGCCTGTAAAAAACAGCATTCTACATCTTAAAGGGGGCTCCGTATTTTATGTTTTGGGAGGTCACGCTCGCACTGTTAAAGGGCTTTGGCACCGCGGCCGAGCTCTTTGGCCTGACCCTGGTTTTTGCGCTGCCGCTCGGGCTTTTGATCGCCTTCGGCTCCATGAGCAAGTGGCGGCCCTTCCGCTTTTTGCTCAACGCCAAAAAGAAGGCCGAGTGGAAAAAGCGGCTGGCGGGATTTCGGCCCATCAAGCTCATTGTGGATGTGATCGTGTGGATCATTCGCGGCACGCCGCTCATGCTCCAGCTCATGATCATCTACTTTGGCCCGGGACTGGTGTGGGACAATAACATCTGGGGTTCGAGCACCGGCGGCCGCATGACGGCGACGGTCATCGCCTTTGTCATCAACTACGCCTGCTACTTCTCGGTGATTTACCGCGGCGGCATTGAAGGCGTGCCGCAGGGCCAGCGCGAGGCCGGCGAGGTGCTGGGCATGACCCGCGCCCAGATCTTTACCAAGATCACCTTTTTGCAGACCGTCAAGCGCATTGTGCCCCCCATGTCCAACGAGATCATCACGCTGGTGAAGGATACTTCGCTGGCGCGCATCATCGCTGTGACCGAGCTCATCAAAAGCAGCGAACCCTTTATGCGCATCAACGGGCTGATCTGGCCGCTCTTTTACACCGGCGTGTTTTACCTGATCTTTGTGGGCGCGCTGACGCTTTTGTTCAACTTCATCGAGCGCAAGCTCAGCTACTTTAAGTGAGGGATGGCCATGGCGGTATTGGAAGTACAGAACATTGAAAAGAACTTCGGCAAGACCCGCGTGCTGCGCGACATCAGCTTTGAGCTGGAACAGGGGCAGACGCTGGCCATCATCGGCTCTTCCGGCAGCGGGAAGACGACGCTTTTGCGCTGTTTGAACTTTTTGGAAGAGCCGGACGGCGGCAGGATCGTGGTGAACGGCGAAACGCTGTTTGACGCGGCCGACCCCGCCACCCGCAGGGAAAAGGAAGTGCGCAAAAAGCGCCTGCACTTTGGCATGGTGTTCCAGGCCTTTAATTTGTTCCCGCAGTACACGGCGCTCAAAAACGTCATGCTCGCGTCGGAACTGCTGGCCAAGGAACTGCCCAATTACAAGGCCAACAAAAAGGAAATTTTGGCAAACATCGAGCGCGAGGCGCAGGCTTTGCTCGAAAAAATGGGCCTGGCCGACCGCGCAAGCCACTACCCGCACCAACTTTCGGGCGGGCAGCAGCAGCGCGTGGCCATTGCCCGCGCCATGGCCTTAAAGCCCGACATCATGTGTTTCGACGAGCCGACTTCGGCGTTGGACCCCGAGCTTACGGGCGAGGTGCTGCGGGTCATCCGCGGTTTGGCCGAGCAAAAGACCACCATGATCATCGTGACGCACGAAATGGCCTTTGCGCGCGATGTGGCCGACCAGGTCATCTTCATGGACGACGGCGTCATCGTGGAGCACGGGCCGGCAAGGCAGGTCATTGAAGACCCGCAGGAAGAGCGCACCCAGCGCTTTCTGGCGCGCTCCCGCGAGGGAGGAGGGTCCCCTTCGCCGGTGCGGGGATAATTTCAGGGGTCCCATCCATTCGGGTGGGCCCTTTTTATTGGGTGCTCCCGCAAAAAAAGGCGCCGCCTTTTTGCGAAAGCACCCAGTAAAAAACCGGCGGGGGCGCATGGCCCCGCCGGTTTTTTGGTTAAAGCGAACGGTTATTTTTCCTTGCTGCGCCGCAGGGTCAGCACAAATGCCGCGGCGCACAGGCCGGAAAGCGCGAAGCAGGCAATGGCCATGCCCCTGCCGCCGGCGTCGCCGGTCTTGGGCGGCTCGGGATTGATCTCGGGCGGGTCGGTCTCGTCCGGCGCGGGCGATTCCTCGGGGATCTCGCTCGGGGTGGGGCGGATGGTCGCCGTGGGCGTGGGGGTCACGTCGGCTTCGTCGTCCACCACGTTGTACTTGGCGGTCAGCGTGGCCTTGTAGGTCGTGGCCTGCTCAAAGTTCTTGTCCTGCAGTTTGTAGGAATACTTGGTGCTGAAGCCGAAGTCCTGCATCATGAGCTCGAGCTCTTTCATTTCTTCGGCCGTAAAGGCGGGGGCGGCGGTGTCGGAGTAGATGTAGCCGCCGCCGACCGTGGCTTCGGCAATGGCGCGCCCGGCCTTGGAGAAGCCCAGCGACTGGCCGTAGCCTTCGGCGTTGGTGACCTCGGTATCCAGCGTGACGATCTCGGTCTTGCTGCCGTCGGCGTTGACCTTGCTCACCCGGTAGCCGATGGTGGAGAGCGAGTCTTTCACCACTTCCGGCCAGTTGGCGGTATCGCTCTTGACCGGCCAGGCAGCAGAGACTTTGGCGATGTGGTACTGGCGGCCGTTGAGGGTAACGGTGAGCTCGTTGTTCTTAAAGGTGTACTCGGTGGGGGAGACCTTGGCTGTTACGGCGCCGTTCTTCTGGGCTTTGTTCACGCCGGTAAAGCCGATGGTGTACACGGCCTTTTCGGCGGAACCGGCCTCGTTGACGGCGAGGTTGTAGCTGTCGCTGCCGATGTTGACGTTGGCGTTTTCGGGGTCATCGTTCCATACCTTGATCACAAACTTCAGCTCGTTTTTTTCGGCGTCGTAGGTGAGGGCAGGGCCTGCGTTGGCCTTGGTCACGCCGTTTTCGGTGGAGACCAGGTTGACGCCGGGGGCGGTGTTTTCTCCGGCGGGGTGGGTCAGCACCACGTCGTACACCGTGCTGTACGAGAAGTCGCAGCTGTCGGAGCTGACCAGCACGATGTATTCGTTGCCGACGGCGCTGGTGTGCTTAAGGGTTTTGGTGGGGTTGTAAATGGTGATGGTCAGGCCAAAGAACATCAGCTCGTTTACGCTGTAGTTCTCGCCGCTGAGGTCGGTGAGTTCGGCGTAGGGCCGCACGCTCTGCGTAAGGGCGAGGGTGTCGGTGATGGTCAGGCTGTTGACCTGGAAGGCATCGTTGAGGGTCGTGCTGCCCGAGCCGGGCGAAAGGACAAAGGCCAGCCCCGTGAGCGCCAGGCAGGCCATGGCGGCCGCCAGCACCAACGACAGGGCACGGCGAATGGCAGTTGCTTTCATAAGAAT
>CALWSW010000070.1 GCA_944384305.1 uncultured Christensenellaceae bacterium | reverse complement strand
TTCAGCAGCTTATGGCAGAGCTTGTTGGGCAAAAGGATGGTGCGGATCTTGCCCTTGAGCATGATCTCCGCCTTGCCTGCCCGCGCCGCCTCCACGGTAAGGTATTGTACCTCGCTCACGCGGATGCCGGTGGCGCAGATGGCTTCGAGCAGCAGGGCTAACCTAGACTTGCCCGTCGTTCTTGCGGCGTTCACCAGCCGCTCGTATTCTTCCCGGGTCAATTCCTTGCCGGGCTCGCGGAAGAGCCGCCGCTGCACCTTCAGGTGCTTTACCTTGCAGCCTTCCCAGCCCAAAAAGCCGAACAGGCGGTCCAAGGCCGTCAGCTTGCCGTTGACGGTGGCGGGGCAAAAGCCGTTTTTTAACAGCTCTTCTTTGTAGGCCGTTACGGCCTCTTTGTTTACGGTTGCGCCATGGGCGGCCAGCCAGGCGGCAAAGCGCTGCGCCTCCCGCAGGTATTTTTCTACCGTGGCGGGGCTTTTTTCTTCCTTCTGCAAAAAGGCGGCAAAGGCACAAAGCCGGTTTTTTGTGATGCTTCTGTTTTCCATGTGGGGGTGAATGGCCGTTCTCCTTTCACACAAAGAGCCTCTTGGTAAGGCCTCTGGATCTTTCACAGCCATTTTACCAAAACGGGAACAGATGTTCTCCCCTAAAACCAAAAAAATGATAGCGGTTGCCTGCCTGGCGGTATTGCCCCGGCGGGGATTTTTTATACCGGGACGGCCCCCGGCGGGGCTCTTTTTTGCGGCCCAAAGCCCACCCCACACATTCCCGCGTTGTCACGCCTCGTCTAGTCTCAGTTCATCCCATTTATTCAAGGACCCGGGGAATGTGTGGGGGCCCCGAGCGCTCCTTATATACACGTGGGGGGCCCCCATGATTTCGCGCGCAGCGCGAATTCATGGGGTACACTCGCGGCAGCGGCAACTGTAAGCAGGGCGGCCGGGAAGCCCCGGGGCGCGTCAAGGGGTGATCCGCATTCAGACCGTACTGGGTGAGCGCTGCGCGCTCACCCGGGAAGAGTCGCGGAGAACCCCTGTGACCGCCCAAGGGCCGTTACATACCAGGCTAACTTCCCTGCACCAACCCGTTCTTCATCATTTTGTTGTTTGCCCGGGCGGCCCGCATGGGCCGCCCGGGCAAAACCCACCCCAGACTTTCTCACTCCGTTCGAAAGCCTGGGGGCCCCGGGTGCGCCCCGCAGGGCTATCCCTCCAACACAGCCTGCGCAGCTAAACTCTCGTGCCGTTCCTTCCACTTCCCGGTCTTCAAATAGATCAAATTGAAGAGCAGGCCCCCCAGGGGTGCCACGACCATGGAAAGCCCAATGCCGTCCAGCCCCATGCCGCAGGAAAGCGCAAACACATAAGCCAGGGGGATGCGGAAAAAGATGCTGCTCAAGAACGACGAAAACAGCGTGGCGTAGGTGTGCCCGCCGCCCATGAACAGGCCGTTGAGCACGAACATGGGCACTGAAACGACGGCGTCCAGGATGAGCAGCCGCAAGAAAGTATCACCAGCGCGCATGGTCTGGGTGTCGGCGTTGAAGATCGACATGATGGCGTTGGGCCAGATGCACACCACCGCGCCGATCAGCCCGGTGATGATGAAGGTGATCCAGACGCCGTGCAGCGTGGTTTTTTTGGCGCGGCCGGGGTCGTTGGCGCCCAGGCACTGCCCGGCCATGGAGGCCACGGTTTGGAACATGGCAATGCCCGGCAAAATGGCAAAGCTGTTCACCTTTTGCCCGATGTTGTAGGCCGAAGAGGTGAAGAGCCCGAAGCTGTTGGCGAGCGAGACCAGAAAAAGGAAGGAAACGCTCACCAGAATGTTTTGCAGCGAGCTGGGCATGCCGATCTTCATCAGCAGGCGGAATTTTTCGCGGTCCAGTTTAAAGCTTTTGGGCTTGAAGTCGAACAGAAAATCCCGCCGCCGCAGGTAAATGATGCTGAGCACAAAGGAGAGCGCCTGCGAAAACACCGTGGCAATGGCCGCGCCGGCCGGGCCCATGCCAAACGGCCCAATGAGCACGTAGTCCAGAACGACGTTGGTGAGCGCCGCAATAGCAACAAACAACAGGGGGCTTTTGGAATTGCCCATGCCGCGCAGCACGGCCGAAACGGCGTTGTAGCCAAACACGAAGATGGTGCCGCCCACGCAGATGTACAAATACTGTTCGGCGTAAGCCTGCGCCGCCGGCGGGGTATCGAGCAGGCGCAAAATGGCCGGCACCAGCGGCAGCAGCACGGCGGTCATCACCACCGCCACCAGGCCGTAGGCTGTAAACAGCGTGGCAATGGTCTTTTTTTCGTCCTCGTAGCGCTTGGAACCGACGTACTGCGCAATGAGCACTGTGCCGCCGGTGGCCAGCCCAGCGATCATGTTGGTGAGCATAATGGTAATGTTGCCCGCTGTGCCCACCGCGGCAATGCCGGCGTCGGAGCAGAACCAGCCCACGATCATCATGTCGGCCACGTTGTAAAAGGCCTGCAATAGCATGGCGGCAAGGTAGGGCAGGGCAAAAAACAGCAGCTTTTTCGGCACGCTGCCTTCGGTGAGATTGGTTTGAAACGCGGTGTTCTGTTCAGCCATGAAAAAGACCTCTCATAAGCGGGAAATCGCGCGGGCGCGCCTTAAGAAAATATAAAGAAGCTGTCGATTTGAGTTTAAGGACTTTGCGGCAAATTGTCAATCGGCATGGAGCGGCGGGGCCATGGGCAAAGCGGGCAAATAAAACCCGGCGTGCCGTGGGCCAAGCGGGCGGGCGCAGCGGCAAAAAGCGCCCAAAATCAGCGCGCGGCAGGGGCAGGGGCGAAATTTGTCGAGTCAGTGAAGGCTTTGTTTGCCGGGGGCGATTTTTTGCCAAAGAAAGGATTTGGGGCAAAAAAAGGGGCAAATTTTTTAAAAAATAGACAAATAAATTAAAATTATACCAATTTTTAAAAAATTAAAGTAATTATTGTTTTAAAATGGCGTAATTTAAAATTCGCCGTCGGAATCCTCAAAAATCGCCAGAACTGGTGCTGCAATGACAAAAAGCACATCTTTTACAGCACAGAACTGATTGCTATACTTGGACATGAAAAAGGCTTTGCACACCGAATCAGGCCGCTTTCGTCAAGAAGGGATGATTTGAAGAGGCGTTTCGCCCGACAGGGAAAGACAGCTTTTCTGCAAAAACAAAAATCACGGAGTTTACCCGGAAAAAATAAAGAACCATCCGGAATAAAAAAACATCCGAAATACTACTTTTAGGAGGAAGGAAGTATGGAAGACAAAATTCGGGTACTGGTCGTGGATGACAGTGCTGCGATGCGCAGCAGGATCTACGAGGCAATGAGCGCGCAGGAGCGGGTGGAGTGCTGCCACTGCGTTGCGGGCGGCACGCAGGCCATCGACCGCCTGCGGGAAGGCAGCTACGACGTGCTCATTTTAGACCTCATCCTTTCGGGCATTGACGGCTTTTCGGTGCTGGAGACCGCCAGCCGCCTGAGCGGCCCGCCGCGCATCATCGTCATCTCCGCACTCGCGCAGGACAGCATCGTCCGCAAAGCCTGCGACATGGGGGCCTACTTTTACTTCTTAAAGCCCTTTTCCATGGAGGCGCTGGTCAACCGCGCGCTCGAGCCGCTGCCGGGCGGCGTGGGCGTGAGCGAACGGGGCGCGCCCCGCGCGGCGCCGGTGCTGCCGCCCGTTAAGTCGCTCGATGAGCGCATCGCCAGCATCTTTCTTTCGGTGGGCATTCCGGCGCACATCAAGGGCTACCACTTCCTGCGCGAAGCGGTCAAGCTGGTATACGCCAAGCGCACTCTCATCAACGCCATCACCAAGCAGCTGTACCCCGCCGTGGCAGAGGCCTTCGACACCACGCCCAGCAAGGTGGAGCGCGCCATCCGCCACGCCATTGAAGTGGCTTGGTCGCGCGGGAAGATAGAAAACGTCAACACCATCTTCGGCTACACCATTTACAGCAAACAGGAAAAGCCCACAAACGGCGAGTTCATCGCCCTGATCGCCGACAAGCTGCTGATGGACGATTTGACCCGCAGCGAGCAGACCAGGGTCATTTGAGCCAAGCGGCTCTCTTGCGCGGGGGCGGCAGGGCGCTGCGCCCGCACACCGGCTTTGGGCAAACAACCAAAATAGCGGCCGGCCCCGAGGGGCGCCTGCGGAACCGAAAGCTCTGCAGGCGCCCCTCTTTGTTTGCCGCCCGGACCGCTGCAAATGGGAATGGACATCGCCGGGAAAATGGCTTAAAATAAAAAAACCGGATTTCATTTATGATGGAATGAAAAACTACCGCCGGCAAAAAAGGAGTGACAGCAATGGCAGAGATCCCCGTGGAAGAAAACCGCCTGAACTTTATCGAAGAGATCGTAGAGGAATTCGCGCAGCAGAACCCGGGCCGCCAGATCGTCACCCGCTTTCCACCCGAGCCCAACGGCTATTTGCACATTGGCCACGCAAAGGCGCTGTGCATCGACTTTGGCGTTGCCGAGCGCTTCGGCGGCAAGTGCAATTTGCGCTACGACGACACCAACCCCACCAAGGAAGACGAAGAGTTTGTAGACGCCATCGAGCAGGACATCCACTGGCTGGGCTTTGAGTACGCCGGCCGGTACTTCGGTTCGAGCTATTTTGACCAGTGCTACGAGCTGGCCGTAAAGCTCATCAAAAAGGGCGTGGCCTATGTGTGCGACCTCTCCAAAGACGAGATCCGCGAGTACCGCGGCACTCTCACCGAGCCCGGCAAAAACAGTCCCTACCGCGACCGTTCGGTAGAGGAGAACCTCGAGCTCTTTGAGCGCATGAAAAACGGTGAGTTTCCCGACGGCAGCCGCACCCTGCGCGCCAAGATCGACATGGCTTCCCCCAACATCAACCTGCGCGACCCCGCGCTGTACCGCATCAAGCACGCCACCCATCACCAGACCGGCGACAAGTGGTGCATCTACCCCATGTACGATTTTGCCCACCCCATTCAGGACGCCATCGAAGGGGTGACGCATTCCCTCTGCTCGCTGGAGTACGAGATCCACCGCCCGCTGTACGACTGGGTCATCGAGCAGTGCGAGTTTGAGCACAAGCCGCGGCAGATCGAGTTTGCCCGCCTCAACCTCACCCGCACGGTCATGTCGAAGCGCTATTTGCGCAGCCTGGTGGAAGGCGGCCTGGTGAGCGGGTGGGACGACCCCCGCATGCCCACGCTCTGCGGCCTGCGCCGCAGGGGCTACACCGCCGCCTCCATCCGCGATTTTTTGAACCGCGTGGGCGTTGCCAAGGCCGACAGCGTGGTAGAGACCTCGCTTTTGGAGCACTGTGTGCGCGACGATTTGAACAACACCGCCAACCGCCTCATGGCCGTGGTCGACCCCGTCAAGGTCACCATCACCAACTGGCCGGAAGAAAAGACCGAGGAGTTCACGGTCGAAAACTTCCCCGGCAGGGAAGAAGCCGGCAGCCGCACGGTGCGCTTTGGCCGCACGCTCTACATCGAGCGGGAAGATTTTATGGAAGACCCGCCCAAAAAGTTCTTCCGCCTCAGCCCCGGCAGGGAAGTGCGCCTGAAATCGGCCTACGTGGTGAAGTGCGAGGGCGTGGAGAAGGACGGCGAGGGCAAGGTAACGAACATCCTCTGCACCTACGACCCCGCCACCCGCGGCGGCGAGTGCGAGCGCAAGATCAAGGGCACGCTGCACTGGCTGAGCGCCGAAGACGCCGTGCCGGCCGAGTTCCGCCTGTACGACTATTTGCTGCTGCCCGACGACGACCCCGAGACCGCCGGGCTGGACTACACCGAGCGCCAGAACCCCAACTCGCTGGTCAAGGTGCAGGGCTTTGTGGAGCCCGCCGCGGCCGAAGCGGCCGTGGGCAGCACCTACCAGTTCATGCGCGTGGGGTACTTCTGCAAAGACCCCGATTCCACCGCAGAGCACCCGGTCTACAACCGCACCGTCGGCCTGAAGGACAGCAAGTAAGGCCGGCTTAGGAAAGGCCCTGCAAGAAAGGAAAGCTACCATGGAAGTCCGCACCCGCTTTGCGCCCTCGCCGACGGGCTATATGCACATCGGCAACCTGCGCTCGGCGCTGTACGCCTATCTTTTTGCCCGCAAAAACGGCGGGAAGTTCCTGCTGCGCATCGAGGACACCGACCAGGAGCGCCTCGTGGAAGGCGCGGTGGACATTATTTACAACACCTTAAAGGAAGTGGGCATGACCTGGGACGAAGGCCCGGACATCGGCGGCCCCTACGGCCCCTATGTGCAGACCGAGCGCCGGGACCTTTACCTGCCGCTTGCCAAGCAGCTGGTGGAATCCGGCCACGCCTACTACTGCTTCTGCACCAAGGAAGAGCTGGACGGGCGCCGCGAGGCCGCGGCAAAGGAAGGCCGCGCCTTTAAGTACGACAAGCACTGCCTGCACCTTTCCAAGGAAGAGATCCAGCAGAAGCTCGACGCCGGCGTGCCCTACGTCATTCGCCAAAACGTGCCGGAAAGCGGCACCACCAGCTTTACCGACGAGCTCTTTGGCACCATCACGGTGGAAAACAATACCCTGGACGACAATGTGCTTATCAAGGCCGACGGCCTGCCCACCTACAATTTTGCCAACGTGGTGGACGACCACCTCATGCACATCACCCACGTGATGCGCGGCATGGAATACCTTTCGAGCACCCCCAAGTACAACCTGCTGTACCAGGCCTTTGGGTGGGAGATCCCGGCTTATATTCACATGCCGCCCATCATGAAGGACGCGCAGAACAAGCTCTCCAAAAGAAACGGCGACGCTTCCTACAACGACCTGCGCGAAAAGGGGTATTTAAAGGAAGCCATCCTCAACTACATCGCGCTGTTGGGCTGGAACCCCGGCACCAATCAGGAAAAATTCTCGCTTGAGGAGCTCATTGAGGCCTTTTCCATCAAGGGCATGAGCAAGTCGCCCGCCATTTTCGACCCGCTCAAGCTCAAGTGGCTCAACGGCGAGTACATTCGGGCGCTTTCCGAAGAGGAGTTTTTGCAAAATGCCCGCCCCTGGTTTGCCCAGGCCGGCGTTTCCGGCATGGACGAAGCGCTGCTCGCGCGGCTGTTGCAGCCCAGGGTAGAAACCTTTGGCGAGATCCCCGAAAAGGTGGAGTTTTTGACCAAGCGCCTGCCCTACGCGCCCGAGCTCTTCCAAAACAAGAAGAACAAGGTGACGCCTGAGGTGTGCGCCGAGCTGCTGGATGTGACCATTGCCGCGCTGGAAGCATTGCCCGAGTGGAATGAGGCCGCCCTTCACGACGCGCTGATGGGCCTGGTGGAGCGCACCGGCAAAAAGACCGGCACGGTGTTCTGGCCGGCGCGGGTGGGGCTTTCGGCCCTGGCGGTAACGCCCGGCGGGCCGATCGAGATCGCTTGCCTGCTCGGCAAAGAGGAATCGCTTGTCAGGCTGCGCGCTGCAAAAGATTATGCCGCCGCCCTGACGGCCTGAGGGGGCTGACCGCCCTCTGCACCCCCGGGAGAAAGGAGTAAGACCATGGAACGCGGGACTAAGAACCGGGTGTTCGCCATCGTCGTGCTGGTGCTGACCATCGCCGTCAACGTTTACGGCATGCTCACGCTGCCGGCCATTACGGCTGTGGGCGGCGCGCTGACCAAGGGCGGCGAGATCGTCGAATTGCCCACCTGGCTGCTGTTGGCCGCCTGCCTGCTTTTCGTGCTGTTCATGTGCATCAAGCAGATGTTCGAAAAGCGGGAAGAGAACGACGTGATGTGGAGGATCGTCAACCCCATATTGCTGGTGCTCAACGCCGTGCTGGTATTCATTGTGCTTTAAGATCAAAACAAGCAAAACAGAGCGCAGCCTGTCGAAAGATGCGACAGGCTGCGCAGGCGTTAAAAAAGTCCGCAGGCCGCGGGTTTTGCCGGCGCTTTGCCGGGCAAGGCTCCGTTTTGCTGAATAGGGAGAATGTATGACGGAACTTCAACAGCAGCCCCTGCCGCTCCAAGGGGAGCGGGCGCTTTCGGCCACGCTGTGGGCCCCGGCCAAGATCAATTTTTGCCTGGAAGTGCGCGGCCGGAGGCCGGATGGGTACCACGAGCTCGCAACGGTCATGATGCCCCTTTCGCTGGCCGACCGCGTGGCGCTTGCGCAAAGCGATAAACTGACGGTGACCTGCCCCGGGCTGGACATTCCCGGCGGGGAAGAAAACATCGCCCTGCGGGCGGCGCGCCGGTTTTTTGAGGCCGTGGGACTGCCCGAAGGCGCGCGCATCACCATCAAAAAGCAGATCCCCGCAGAGGCGGGCCTGGGGGGCGGCAGCGCCGATGCCGCCGCCGTGCTGCGCGGCCTGCAGGCCCTGTACGGCGGCCCGGACGACGGGGCGCTGAGGGACCTGGCTGTGGGCTTGGGGGCCGATGTGCCCTTCTGCTTGCGCGGCCACCCCGCGCTGTGCACCGGCATTGGCGAAAACCTGCGCTGCATCCCAGCGCCTGCGCTGGCGCTGGTGCTGGCCAAGGGGCCAGAGGGCCTTTCTACCCCCGAAGTCTTTGGGCGCTACGACGGGCTGAGCGCCGGAGAACGAGAGGGGATTTTGCAGAAATTAGTAGAAGAACATCCTAATTTAAATAATTTAAAGTCAAAATATGCCGAATTTAAACAAAAAACGGCAGACGAGACCGCCAGAGACCTCTTTGATGGTTCCACGGCGGAGCTGCGCGGCCTGCTGCGCAACGACCTGCTTGCGCCGGCGCTTTCGCTGCGGCCGGGCGTGGGGACCACGCTGGACGCACTTTGCGCGGGCGAGCCGCTGGCCGTGGGCATGAGCGGCGCGGGCACGGCCTGCTTCGCCTTCTGCCGCGATGCCGCGCACGCCGAGGCGGTGCGCCGGCAGGCGCTTGCGGCCTGCCCCGGCCTTGCGCTGTGCCTGTGCGTTTCGGCCAACCCCGCGCCGGTGGACCCCTTTGCTTAAAGCGGGACTTTAAGGGCGGGCGCTGCCGGCGCTCTGCGCAGCTCACTTTTGGGCTGCGCTTTCTTCTGTTTTGCTGTACTGTTGTGGGGATACCCCGGAAAGGCCGTTGACAAAAATGAGAAAAACACTGGGCTGTATTCGCCGGGCGGACGAGCGCTACGGCATGATCGAATCCGGCGACCGCGTGGCCGTCGGCGTCTCTGGCGGAAAGGACAGCATGCTGCTTCTGACCGCGCTGGCGCTGTACCGCCGCTTCTCCAGGAATCCCTTCGAGCTGGAAGCCATCACGCTGGGCATGAATTATCCGGGCATGGATTTTTCGGCCGTGGCGGTGTGGTGTGAAAAGATCGAGGTGCCCTACACCTTCCAAATGACCGATATCAAAGAGGTGGTGTTCGACCTGCGCAAGGAAGAAAACCCCTGCGCGCTCTGCGCCAAGCTGCGCCGCGGGGCGCTCAACACCCTTGCGCGCGCGCACGGCTGCAACAAGGTCGCCCTGGGCCATCACCGCGACGACGTGGTAGAGACCTTTTTGATGAGCCTGCTCTACGAAAACCGCCTGCACCTTTTTTCGCCCGTCACGTACCTGGAACGGGCAGATGTAACGGTCATTCGCCCTATGATCTTTCTGCCCGAAAAGCACATCAAGGGCGCGGCAAAGAACCTGGGCCTGCCGGTGGTGCACAACCCCTGCCCGGCCGATGGCCTGACCGCCCGCGCCAAGATGAAGGATGTGGTCACCCTGTTGAACGACGCCATGCGCACCGATACCGCCGAGATCATCCTGCGCGCCATCGACAACACCGACCAGTACCTGCTCTGGGATAAAATACAGCGAAAGCCAAAGTAAGCAGGCAAACCTGGCCCCGGGCGCTACACAAAACCAAGAAAATGCCGCAATTTCCCGCCTTTTCCGTTGACCGCGGGGAAGGGAGCTGTTACACTGAGTGTGAATTGAATCTGCCGCCTTATCGCGAGTGGCTGAGGGAATGGGCCCTGTGAAGCCACGGCAACCCGCGCGTGCGCGAAGGTGCCAAGTCCCACAGGCGCTTTGCCTGGAAGATGAGGGTGTTTACAGGCTGTGTCCGGCCGCTTTTAACGCCCTGCCAAACCGCGGGGCGTTTTCTTTGCGCGCGGGGCGCGCGCGGCGGGCGGCAAACTGCCAAAGGAACGATACAATGGAGGAACTACCATGGCACGCAGGCTCTTTACTTCTGAATCCGTGACCGAGGGCCACCCCGACAAGATCTGCGACCAGATCTCCGACGCGGTGCTCGACGATCTGCTCAAAAACGACCCCAACTCCCGCG
>CALWSW010000069.1 GCA_944384305.1 uncultured Christensenellaceae bacterium | reverse complement strand
AGGCCGGGCAGAAGACGCGCCCAGCGAACAGGCGCTCGAGAAACTCAAGCGGGAAAGCGCGTCGGCGGTGGAGCGCACAGCGGCGCTTTCGGCCCGCGCCGGCGAGTGCCGCGGCCGGGCGGAAACTTCGCGCACAGCGCTTTTGAAGCAGGCCGGCGCGCTTTTTGAAGGCTGCGCCCCCGAAGAGATCACGCCGCGCGTGCAGCAGGAAGGCGCGCGCTTAAACGAGCGCCAAGCGGAGATCCGGCAGGAGCTTTTGCAGGCGCAGGCCGAACAGCGCCGCGCCAAAGAGCTCGAAGCAAAGATCGCCGCCGCACAGGACCGCATGACCGCCCTGGAAGAAGAGGAGTGCCGGCTGAGCGCGCAGCTGTTGGCGCAGAGCGCCGCCTGCTCGGAGCTGGGCGGGCGCGCCCAAAAACTGCGCGAAGGCCTGCGTTTTTCAAGCCGCGGCGAAGCGCAAAAGACGCTTGGCGAATGGAGCAGGCAAAGGCAAAAGCTGCAGCAGGATCAGCTGCAGGCCCGCGCTGCCTGCGAGCGCGCGCAAAAGGAAATGGATGAGCTGCGCGCTACGGCCGCGGCGCTGGAAGACCAGCTCAAAGGCCGGGAAGAAACCGACCTGCCGGCCGAACAAGCGCTGCAGCGCGCCCTTGCGAAAAAAAAGGAGGAGCTGAGCGGCCAAATAGAAGCGCTGGGGCTGGAAGCCGCCCTCAACGAGCGGGCGCAAAAGTCGCTGGAGCAGCACGCTGCGGCGCTCGCAGCAGGCTACGAAAAGCTCGCCTGGCTCAAAGCGCTTTCCGACACGGCCAACGGCACGGTCAGCGGCAGGGAAAAGATCACGTTGGAAGCTTTTGCGC
The DNA here is from genome assembly GCA_944384305.1 of uncultured Christensenellaceae bacterium. Taxonomy (GTDB): domain Bacteria; phylum Bacillota; class Clostridia; order Christensenellales; family CALWSW01; genus CALWSW01. The sequence continues at coordinate 9,610 of CALWSW010000069.1, read as the reverse complement.
AAATGATGTTTTTTGACCGCATTTTAAACCGCGCCAACGTCCGCCTGATGCGCATGACCAGCGGCCAGTACGAGCTCATTCGCCGGCGTGAAGCCGGCGACCTGCGCCGCCAGACCGGGTTGGAACTGGACGTGGTGGATCATTACAACGGCACCACCCGCAGTGTGCAGACCCTTTCGGGGGGTGAGTCTTTCCAGGCGTCGCTTTCGCTGGCCCTGGGCCTTTCCGACGAGATCCAATCCTCCTCGGGCGGCATCCAGCTCGACGCTATGTTTGTGGATGAGGGCTTTGGTTCGCTCGACGAAGACGCGCTGGAAAAAGCCGTCAACGCCTTGGCCGACCTCGCCGAAGGCGACCGGCTGGTGGGCATCATTTCGCACGTGGCGGAACTCAAAGCCCGCATCGACCGGCAGATCGTCGTGACCAAAAAGCCCACGGGCGGCAGTGCCGTGCGGGTGGAGTGCTGAACAAAACCAAACAAGCCACAAACAGGCCGGCGTGGCGCGCCGGCCTGTTTTCTGCACAGAATGTTTTTGATCGGCAAGGAAGACGAAGGAGAAAACGCCGCAAAAAAACCGCGCCAACAGCGCGGAGCAAAAAGCAAAAGAAAAAGCGGAAAGGCTCACTCACAATTTGGGGTTTACCTTTCCGCAAACGTCTGGTCTTGCATGTTCAGATTGGACCTCCTGCGCCGGCCGGATCCTTTTGATTTGCCGGCTATTTTTAATTTGTGGAAAACGTCCTTTCATCCAAAGATTCTGGCGCTGCACTGCCTTGCTCTTTTTTTCAGATCTTTTTTTGCGCTGCTGGCACGGGATGCGCGTTGTTACTGCCAACGGCTGCCTTTTAAAATCCTGTGCGAAGCATCTTTCAGCCCGCCTCTTAAAAGGAAGATCTTGTTTCTTCCCAACCACATAGAATTTTTCATCTGCTCTTTCGCTTTACGCTGCGTTTTGAGCTTGTGGCCGGTATGTTTCAAGCTGCGGCAGACCATTGCCACCGGAGATTCGCGGTCTTTTTAGACCTCAATGCCCACTGCCAAGCTTTTTTCGATTTCACCCGTTTTTTCTTTCTATCTTTGCGGTCAAAGCCTTGCCGTACTGTCGAACAGGAACTCAACGGCTTTGCTTCACTGCATCAGCTGTATCATCCTTACGGCGGTCTTTTCCGCGTTTTTCGGGCGGTGCAACATCGGTCAGGCGGCGTTCTGTTTCGTCTTTGGGAAAAATCGCCGTCGTCATAAAGCTTGTGAGCGCGTCCGCCGCTTTTTCTGTTGCGGGGGGCGCCTTGCGTCCGGCCGGTAAAACCGTGTCGGCGTCTGCCTTGCAGAGAGCGTTGTATTCGGGTGTAGGGATGAAAGGTTTGGAAAAGCGGCGAATCGATTTGATTTCGATCCTTTTTGCCCGGCAGCCATTGCCTTTTGTCAGGTTAAAACACGCTGCCTTTTTACTTGCGCTTTTACCCGTTCACGACGGTCTACCGCTGCAGTCACGGGCGGGCATTTCCTCGTCTGGACTGCGCTTATGGTTTTGCGCGCTCTTGCCACTGTAACCATCCTGTGCTTCGGCAGTCTTTTCGGCTCCGGTCATGGTTTAAAAACCTACAGGGAACAGGGTCGTAAGCCACGCTGCGTACGGTGTAAAAGAGCGGTAAGAAAAAGGTCGTCCGGCGCATTTTCTGCCACTGAGCAGATCCTGTTGTTTCAGTTTCTGCCGCGCCGTTTGCTGTTTTGACCGGCTGTTTGGCTCTGTACTTCTTCCTGAAACGAATCAGTGCTTTTGCTTTTTTGCCTTTGCACCGGTTTTGATCGCTATCTATGGATCTGATCTTCAGCGGAACAACTTCAGAAAGAAGACGGGCGCTTTTCCTAAGGGGATGCGCAGGGTTTGTGCTTTCTGTTCTGCACAACACTGATGTTTCGCCTTTTGTGCAGTGAAAGCGGTAAACAACTGCCTAGAACAACGGAAACACCTCCTTTTTTACGTTGACCGGTCGGGAATCGCTTCGGGACCGAGATACCTTCCGGCACCCACTGCCGGCGGTATGGGAATGATCGGTTTTAGAAGCTTTGGCTTCTTGTTGATTGAACTATACCATGAGTGTGTAATTTTGTAAAGAGGTTTTTGATAAAATTTTTAAAAATATTTTTTGGGCCGAGCACACACTTGCGTTTTACATCGTGATTTGGTTTGCTGTTTCCTTTGAGGCTGTGTTTTGTTTACAATGGCGGCGAAAAGGGGAAAAGGGCGGGAAGCAAAATATGCGCCCGAAGGCGCAGGTGTGAAAATACAGCAGAGACTTTTCAAACAACAGGGCAGGGGCTCTTTTCGGCCCGCAAAGCTTTTGCAAACAAAGGCGCCCTGTGCCGGCTGGGCCCCGCGGTTTTTGCGCTGCGCGCCGAAAGCGCGGGGGCACAGCCGGCCTTTTACCAGGGCCGCATCAAGATCGCCGAACGGTGCATATCGCACAGCGGCAGCAGGCAGAAGGGGCCGTTTTGCGCCTCGTATTCCGCCACGGCTTTTTTTACGCCGGGGAAGCGGCCGTTGCCGTAGTCGTGCAGCACGATCACGCCGCCCGGCGCAAGGCGGGGGACGAAGTAGTTGAGCCCCGCCAGGGTGGGGGCGTACAGGTCGGGGTCCAGGCTGACGAGCGCAAAGCGCTCCTCCAGGCCCTCGGCGGTCTCGGGGAAACGGCCGGGGCAAAACACCGCGCGCTCGGGGAAGGGCAGGCGGCTTTTGACGGCCTCTACGCTGGTGTCGGCAAATTCTTCCGGCCGGATGGGCGCGCCGGTGGCCTGGTGCTCGGCCAGCAGATCGACCTCGGTAAAACCCGTAAAGGTGTCGAACAAATAGAGCGTGCGGTCGGGAAACAAGGCGTTGAGCACCCGGGCGGTATCGCCCTGGAACACGCCCAGTTCTGCCACGCACCCCGGGACCTTGCGGGCGTTCAGCCGCCCGGCGATGAGCGCGAATTCGGCGGCGCGCAGGTCAAAGTATTCCCGCAGGTCGGAAAGCCGAAGCAGTTCGCCGCGGTAACCTTCCCAACGGGCCTGTGCTTCAAGCTGTGCGCACCGTTCTTCCCCCGAGACCGCGGCGATCATCAGGTCGGGCCCGAGCTGGGCGGCTTCTGCCACCGAAAGCACAGGCACGCCTTCGTCTTCGCCCGAGGCCATGTTGTCGCCAAAGGCCACGAGCTCTACGGCGTTGGGGTTTAAGAGCGTGCGCAGCGCATGGCCCATCTGCCCCGCGCCCAAAATGACCAGTTTTTTCATGAACCTATCTTCCTTCCCGCGCAGGCTCTTTTAAGGCCTGCGCCAAGTAGCAGTATAACAAAAACAGGCGGGCGGCTTCAAGCGGATTGACAACCCCGCCGCAGCGTGCGATAATAGCGATGGAAAATTGAAGAACGGATCGGATGAGAACAGCTTTAGAGAGCGCGTAGCGCCGCCGAAGCGGCAATCCGCCGGCGTCACCGGCCGGCGGGGAAACTGGCAGGCAAAAGGATGGCTGTTTGACGATGCTCTGGAGAGTGCGCGCACGCCGCGCCGCCGAAGAGGAGATAACCCACTGGCACACGTACAGAGAAGCAGGGAGGATCAGCATTGCTGTCCGCCGCGGCTTCTCTGCTTTTTTATTGTGCGCCCGCTGCATTCCGAGCCCGAGGGGCGGAGCGGGCGGCGAGCGACCGACAACGAGAAAAGAAAGGAAACGTTATGAGAATGATGCTCGTAGGAGCGGGCGCCGTTGGCGAGAGCCTGCTCAAGATCTTAAAGAGCCGGGATACAGCGGGCGAATGGCTGCAGTTCGTGCTTGTGGGCGACTGCGACAAAGAGCGCGCAGAGCGGGTGGCGGAAGAATTGGGCGACCCGGCGCGCTTCATGCCCGCGGCCATCGACGCTTCCGACCCGGACGCTATGGCCCGCCTGGCGCGCGAACACCACATCGATTTTGTGATGGACGCCGCGCCTCCTTTTGTGAGCAACCGCATTTTTGAAGCGGCTTACGCGGCTGGGGCAGATTACGCCTCCATGGGCACGTGGTCGGTCCCCATGGAGCGCCCGGCTTACGGCCTGGGCATTGAAAACAGCTACACAGAACCCATGTGCAAGTACAATTTCGACCGCCACGAGCAGTGGAAGCAAAAGGGGCGCATGGCGCTCATCTGCATCGGCATCGACCCCGGCGTGGTCAACGTCTTTGCAAAGTACGCCGCCCTTCATCTGTTCGACGAGCTCACGGAAGTGCACATAAAAGACGGCGGCGACCTTTCGGTGCCCGGCGCGGCGGAAGACGACGTGACCTTTGGCTTTAACGTTTGGACGGTGATGGACGAGGTCATGAACCCCAACGTCGAGTACGATGAAGAAAAAGGCGGGCTGATCGTCGAAAAGCCGCTGAAGGAGGGCGAGCCCTTCTGCCTGCCCGAGGGGATCGGCGAAGAGCTGTTTTACAAGGTAGAGCACGAAGAGACCGTCACCCTGCCGCGCTATTTACAGCCCTACGGGCTCAAGCGGGCGTCTTTTCGCATTTACCTCGACCCGGCGCTCATCAACGCCCTGCGGGTCATCGAAAAGCTCGGCCTGCGCAGCCTCAAGCCCGTTTCGGTTCCGGGCGGCACCGTCGTCCCGCGGGACGTCGTGGCCGCCTGTGCCCCCCAGCCGGTAGACATCGGCGCCGAAATGACCGGCCGCATGTGTGTGGGCGCGCACTGTATCGGCAAAAAAGAGGGACTGGAGCGCGAAGTCTTTTTGTATCAGACCTACAGCAACGAGCGTTCGGAGCACGACTGGGGCACCCAGGCCGTGGTCACCCAAACCGGGTTCGGCGCGGCGCTGGCCGTTGAGCTCATCGGCAAGGGGATCTGGCGGGAGCCAGGCGTGTATTCTCCCGAGTACTTCGACCCTGACCCCTTTATGGCCCTGATGCAGGAGAGCGGGTTTGGCTACGCCGTGGAAGAGCGCCCTTCGCCTTATGCCGCGGCGCACGGCGCGCGGCCTGCAAAGTGAAGGAAAAACGCCAAAGAAAGGCAAAAACAAAGAAGATCCTGGCAGGTGTGCGCAGGGTCTTCGTTTATATTCAGACAAAATAGAGAAATACCGCGTGCCAAAGACTGATTAGCGAGCAAACAGGCTGGCGTGCGGGGGGAAAACAGGGCTGTTGGCAGAAAAAAGCGCGCGGCTTGGCAAAAAATAAAAAAATTAAAGCAATTGCTGCCGTTATTCTGCCAGATCCATGGAGGAAGTGGGGGAGGATGCGCCTTTAGCCTTCCAAAGCCCCCGCGCGGGAAAGCGCAATGGCCTTTAAAATGATGTGCCGGCAGTTGTGGTAGGTCTCACAGGCGGCCAGGGCGGCTTCGTCCATCCAGCACAGGCCCTCGGTCTCGCGGGTGTTCAAATGCTCGTGCCCCGAGACCGCCCGGCAGAAGTACACCAGGTCGATGTGAAAATGCGTTCCGGTCTGGCCGATGTCCTCGAGCAGCACGTACCTGGGGTTGTGCAGCGGGGTGGCGGCGGCATCGGAAAGCGCGGGTTCCTCGGCGTTGGGAAGGATCCTGGCTTGGATACCGGTCTCTTCCAGCACCTCGCGCAGCACGGCTTCATCCGGCAGCTCGTTTTCTTCCACGTGGCCGCCGGGCGGCAGCCATACCCCCAGCTTTTTGTGGCGGATCATAAGGACTTGGTGGGCGTCGTTCAAAACGATGCCGGTGGCGGTAAAATGCTTTTCCATGGGGCTCCTTTGGGCTTGTGCGGCTGGCATTTTGTACTTAAAGGGCAGTGCCAATATAGCACGAAGCGCGAAGAAGTACAATGGCCGTTATGGTTTTTTGCGGATCTACAATTTTTTTGGCGGGTGTTGGATCTTTGCTGCCTGTAAATATTAAAGGCGGAAATATTGTGTGAAAATAATCTTATTTCAGCGTTTTTTCATTTGCTTTTTGAAGCAAAACAGTAGATAATAGAATAGAAAATCTTTGCGTGCTGGGCGGGCGTTTTTTGTGCGCCGCCGGGGGTTTTTTTATGAAGGCCTTTATCAAAAAGAATATCATCACCATTGTGGGAATCTGCATCTCGCTGTGCGTTGTGGGGTACTTCTGCATCAGCACAGGGCTGGATTCTTTGGCGGATACTATACTCTCTTTGGACCTCAACATGCTGGCGATAGCCGTTTTGTGCATGTTCCTATACTGGCTGCTCGAGTCGGTCACGCTCCATTTGATGATCCGGCACATCTACCGGGGCAGAAAGTTTTCCCGTACCTTCCGCGTGGCCATGATCGGCCAGCTCTACAACGCCATCACACCCTTTGCCTCGGGCGGGCAGCCGATGCAGATCTACGAGATGACCGTGAACGACGGGATGGACGCCGGCAAGGCCAGCGCCGTCATCGCCCGGCGGTCGCTTATCTTCCAGTTCTGCGTCACGGTGTTTTCGGTGGCTTCCATTATTTACGGCTATTCCTTTTTTGCCACCAACATCCCGCGGTTCAGCATCCTTACCATCATCGGCGTGGGGCTCAACCTCATTTACCTGACGGTGCTCGTTATGCTGGCCGAAAGCCCCAAGCTTACGCGTTCGATTTCGAACGGCGTCATCCGGCTGCTCAGCAAAATGCGCATCCTCAAGAACCCCCAGAACACGCGCGACAAGGTCGAAGAGCAACTCAAGCTCTTCCGCGCGGGCAACAAGCTGTACGATAAGTCTTATGTGATGCAGATCCTCAATGTCGTGCTCACGCTTGTGCAGCTGCTGTTCTACTTCCTGGTGCCCTATTTCATTTACCGCAGCTTCCGCCTGGAGGGCGCTTCGGTGCTGCTAATGACGGCGGCCAGCGCCTATGTGTACGCCATTTCTTCCCTCATTCCGCTGCCCGGCGGTTCCGGCGCGGCAGAAGGCAGCTTTTATTTGCTGTTCACGCTGTTCTTTACGGCGGCCACGCTCAGCAGCGGCATGCTGCTGTGGCGCATCATCACCTACTACCTGTGCTTTGTGGGCGGGTTGATCGCCATGTCGGTCGTCAAAAAGAAGAACACTTCGGAAAAGAAGGCTGTGCGTTCCAGCCGCAGGGATCAGGACGCCGCCTGAGCCGGCAGCGCCCGGCAACAAAAACCATCCCCCGGCAAAAAGCCGGGGGATGGTTTTTGTTGCCGGGGGATCAGGTTTTGTTCTTCGCCACCGCCAAGCGGGAACGGTTGATGAATTCGTGGGCGCTGCCGCCCATCTTCAGCGCGCAGCGCACGTAGATCATGTCGATGATAGTCATTTGGATGATGCGCGAAATCATGGAGTCTGAGCGGTACTGCATCTCCTGCGAAGAGCTCAAAAGCAGCGCGTCGGCGGCGGTGGCCAGCGAGGACTTGGGGTAACTCGTTACCGCTGCGACGGCCGCGCCCGCGGCCTTGGCGCAGCGCACGCCGTCCAGGATCTCGCGGCTTTCGCCCGAGTGGGAAAAGGCAATGAGCAGCGCGCCTTCCTTCAAAATGCTGCAGCGGATGTTGATCATGTGCGGGTCGTGGCAGAAACAGGCGTTGAGGCCCAGCTTCAGGAGCTTGTGCTGCAAATCAAACGCCGGCGCAGCCGAGGCGCCGATGCCGATGAGGAAGATGGACTGCGCCCCCAAAATAAGGTCGACGGTGTGGTCGAGCATTTCCGGGGAAATGACTTCGGCGCTGTCGCGGATGGAGCGCGCGGTGGATTCCACGACCTTTTGAATGATCGCCCCTGCGCAGTCGTCCTGCAGGATCTCGCCGTAGATGTTCTGCGCCTTGCCGCTGGAAAGCTCCTGGGCAATGTTCACCCGAAATACCTGGTAGGAATCGTACCCCAGCTTGCGCAAAAAGCGAATGACCGTGGTCTCGCTCACCAAAATGGCCGAGGCCAGTTCGCTCAATGAGCTGAGCATGACCTTGTCGGCGTTGGCGAGCACATAGTCTGCCACCCGCTTCTGCGAGTCGGAAAGCGTGTTGTATTTGGTGCGGATAATGGAAAAAACACTGTTGCTCATCGAAAGACCTTTCCCGCCTGTGGGCGAGAGGGAATGGGGCGTGCCGCGCTTTGCGCACACCAAACAAGCGGCACAAGAGGCCGCAAAAACTGCTTTTTTTAAGAATAACGTAAACCGCCGCGAATTGCAAGCCGCAGCGGCTGTTTTTAGAATAAATTGTCTGTTTTAAGCAGAAAAATGGCTTTAAAATACTGGTAAGAAAGCTGCTTGGCCGGGCGCTGGGCGCAAACCCAAACCGCCGGCAGCGCCGCAGAAGCCCGCGCCTTCGGGGCGCGCGCCGACGCGGGGCAGAGCGTTTTGCCTTCCTTCAAGTGGGGCGTTTTAACAGGAAAAGCGGCAAAGGCCCGCGCGCAGCGTCAGCCTGCTTCCGGGGATGTTTGGGGAGATTTGCAGGGAGCAGCTGCCCCGGCTTTTTCTACCGGGAACCAAACTTCGTCAAAGCGGATGCGCCCCTCGGGCGTATTGGCTACTGTTATCATAGAGGTGAAGGGGTCGCCGGCAAGCTGGTAGTGGTTTTTGCTGATGAAGTCCAAACAGGGGGCGAGCCGGCCGGGCAGATACAGTTCTTCCTCGCTGCCCTGGATCACGGTGTAGACACACAGGCAGGAAGGCAGGTATTCGGTACGGGAAGAAGGGGAATAGTTGAGACGCTGAAAATCCTCCTCGAGGATGATGTTGCCGATGCCCACGTTCAAAAAAGGAGCGCCCTGCAAAAGTTCTTCCCTGCTGTATTTTAAAGAAGCTACGTTGATGGGAACGTCGTGGTTCCAGCGGGCAAATTCCCGGGACTGCTCGGGCGTGCTGCTGTGGGGGGAACAGTAGTGCCGCACAAAAAGGCGGTAGAACGAAGGGCTGTTTACCACCTGGAACTGCTGGGTCAGCTCCTCGATGTGCGCCATGAGGCCGGCAATGCGGTCCACATGGTGTTTGAGCCGTTCTTTGTAAAGAATTTCCTGCTGGATCTGCAGGGACTTTTGATGGAGTTCGTTCTGCACAAAGGCCAGGTTCTTGTGCTGGATGAGGTCGGCAGTTTCCGCCAGAGAAAAGCCGCAGTTGGAGTAAAACTTGGAGTCGTACAGATGGTAGCAGTCAACAAGAGTGAACTCCCGGTATTTGGAGCCGGGGATCCGGCGGGGGGAGATGATCCCCTTGTCTTCGTAAAAAGCCAGGCCTTTGGCGGTCAGGCCGTAATAGCGGGCGAGTTCTGAAGTGGAGTAATGATAGTGATCTTCCGGCTTCATGGGGAGCTCCTCTTTTGGTTTTGTAGTTATTTTACCACAGCGCCCGCCGTGAGGGAACTGAGGAGATCGGGCGGAGGCGCAGAAGCAGGGAATAAAAGAGAACCGGCCGCAAAACGCGGTCGGCTCTTTGTACCTGCCCTCTGCAGAGGGCAGAGCTTGTGATCGGCGGGACGTGTTGCAAAACAAACGTACGGAATCACAGTTTTGGGAACATCGGCTGTTTTAGAATTTATTTGATCGAATCTGACGATTTATTTGTCAGATTCGCAAAGCTTTTCTGGAAGAAAAGCAGCCCTGCACCGTTCGCTGGCCGGGAGCACCGAAAAGGTGCGACCAAGCGAACGGTGAAAAACTCGCGAAATAGGCGAC
>CALWSW010000068.1 GCA_944384305.1 uncultured Christensenellaceae bacterium | reverse complement strand
GCTTTGCGCCGGGGCAGGTGGTCATCGACGTGGGCATCAACGTCGACGCAGAGGGCAAGCTGGTGGGCGACGCCGACTTCGAGGCCGCCATGGGCGTGGTGCGGGCCATCACCCCCGTGCCGGGCGGCGTGGGCGCCGTGACCACCGGCGTGCTCGTGGGGCACGTCATCGAAGCGGCGCTGCGCGCTGCGGGGCTGGGCTTCGCTTAAGAGCCGTTCTTGTTTTCCAAAAAAGTTCTGCTTTGTATGGCAGAGCTTTTTTGTTGCCCCAAGACGGCGGGCAGGGAAAGGTAAGCGCCGAACCGCGCGCCGCAAGGGGCGGCAAAACTGACAAAAACCTTACGATTTGCGCCGGAAGATTGTACGGCCGGCCGGGCAAAAGCTATACTGTAGTCAGCTGCCGGGCGCAAAGCTGCCGGGCAAAACGGAAGGGGGCGCAGCATGAGCGGAAAGATCCTGGTCGTGGACGATGAACAAGAGATCGCCGATTTGTTGGAGGTGTATTTGAAGAACGACGGCTACGCCGTGCGCAAATGCCTGAGCGGAGCCGGGGCGCTGCAGTGCCTGGCGGAGGAGCCGTGTGATCTGGCCATTCTCGACGTGATGTTGCCCGATACTGACGGCTTTTCTTTGTGCCAAAAAATCCGGGAACGCTTTTTCTTTCCCGTCATCATGTTGACAGCGCGGGTGGAAGACGGCGATAAAATCCTGGGGCTAACCCTGGGTGCAGACGACTACATCACCAAGCCCTTCAACCCCTTGGAAGTGGTGGCGCGGGTCAAGACCCAGCTGCGGCGGTGGCGCAGTTATAACCGCGCGGCCGCCGGGCAGGAGCCGCCCGCCAACGAGCACGATATCCGCGGCCTTGTCATCAACAAGGACAGCCACAAGTGCACGCTCTTTGGGCGGGAACTGCAGCTCACGCCCATTGAGTTTTCCATTTTGTGGTACCTGTGCGAAAACCAGGGCCGGGTGGTGCCCACCGAAGAACTGTTTGAGGCTGTGTGGAAGGAAAAGTACTTCAACAGCAACAACACCGTCATGGCGCACATTGGCCGCCTGCGGGAAAAAATGCAGGAACCAGCCAGAAAACCGAAGTTTGTAAAAACCGTTTGGGGCGTGGGGTATGAAATCGAATAAGTGGCAAAAAACCGCAAAAAGGGCGCTGGGGCTGGCGTTGGCGATCGTTCTGGGACTGGGGGCGCTGTTTTATTTGGTGGACGTGGTGTTCGACGGCGCTTTTGTTTCTTGGTTTGACCAAAACTTTACCATTACCCTGGTACAAACCAATCCCACAACCGGAACCGACACCATCTACCAGCATTTGAACTGGACGGCCATCAAAAACCTGCTGTTTTGCACGCTGCTCGTTCTGGCGTTTGCCGCTGCGCTGCTGTGCGCGCTCTCCGCCCGCGCTTACGCCAAGCGCAGGGTCAAGCAGTGCGTACACGGCATTGCGCAGCTGCTGCGCGACGGGCCGCGCGCGCAGGAAGCGCAGGAGCAGGCCTTGCCCGAAGAATACGCTGAGGCCGCCGCGCAGGCCGGCGAACTGCGCGCCGCCCTGCAGGTGCGCGAGCAGCAGCTCAAAGAGGAGACCGGACGGAAAAACGACCTGGTGCTGTACCTGGCGCACGACCTAAAAACCCCCCTGGCCTCGGTCATCGGCTATTTGAACCTGTTGTGCGACGGGCAGGACCTGCCGCCTGCGCTGCGGCAAAAATACTTGGACATCACGCTGCAGAAAGCCGGGCGGCTGGAAGACCTTATCAACGAGTTTTTCGACATTGCCCGCTTTAACCTCACCGATCTGACGCTAAAACGCAGCAGCATCGACCTTTCGCTCCTGTTAGAACAGCTCGCCTACGAGTTCCGGCCGCTGCTCGCCCCCAAGGAACTCACCTGCGAGCTAAAGGTAGAGGGCAGTCTGCCCCTGCGCTGCGACGCCGACAAACTACGGCGGGCGTTCGATAACCTGCTGCAAAATGCCGTTGCCTACAGCTACCCCAAAAGCGCGATCGAGATTGCCGCGGCGCGCGGAGACGGCTGCGTTGTGGTGACCTTTTGCAACCGCGGCGAAACCATTCAGAGCGAGCAGCTCGGCCGCATTTTCGAGCAGTTTTACCGGCTGGATTTTGCGCGTGGGACCAAGACCGGCGGGGCGGGGCTGGGGCTGGCCATTGCCAAGCGCATTGTAGAGCTGCACGGCGGCACCATTCGGGCAGAAAGCGAAAACGAGCGCATCACTTTTGTGGTTACGCTGCCTTTTGCGGAGCAGGAGCGCCCCGGCGTAGGAAAATCGTAAGGAACCCCAAGGAAAAGCCGCAGAAAGCCTTGCGCTAAAACGAAAGAAGTACGCCCCCTCTTTTTGGTACGATACTGCCAAAGAAAGAGGGGGCGTTTTTTGCGGAAGGCTGCGCCCCTTTGGAAAGGAGCAAAAGCGGCATGCCAAGAAAACGGCTGACCCAAAGGTTTCCCTGCCTGCTGCCCCTGCGACGGTGGCAAAAAAAGACCTGCCGCCTGCTGGCCATGCGCCTAAGCGGCAACCGCTACGCCACAACGATCGCGCCGGGCCGCCTGCCGCAGGCGGTTTTTGCCAGCGCTTCCGCGCTCATCAACCCCCGCAGCGGGCAGGATATTCGCTACCAATACAACAAGGCGCACAACCTGCGCCTGGCGGCCAACACCCTAAACGGGCTACTCATTTTGCCGGGGGAGACTTTTTCGTTTTTCTATTTGGTGCGCCATGCCGATAAGCGCACGCCCTACAAAGAGGGCTTAGTTTTTGCCGACGGAAGGATCACAGCGGCTTATGGCGGCGGGCTGTGCCAGCTGAGCAACCTGCTCTTTTGGATGTTTTTGCACACTCCTCTTGCGGTGGTAGAGCGCCACGGCCACGCCGTGCAGGACTTTCCGCCGGCAGAAACCGGCCTTCCCGCGGGGGTGGACGCCACCGTCAGCGAAGGCTGGCGGGATCTGCAGGTGAAAAACGCCACCGCCAACACTTTCCAGCTGGTGGTGGAGGTCAAAGAGGGGGAGCTTCGCGGCGAAATTTTGTGCAACAACCCGCTGGGCAAAACCTACCGGGTGTTCAACTCTTCGGTTACGTACCAAGAAGAGGGCGGGTCTGTGGTGCAGACCGCCGTGGTCTGCCGGGAAGAAACCGATGTGGAAAGCGGGCAAACAAAGGCAACAGAGCTTTACGCCAACCGCTGCATCATCGGCTATCCCCTGCCCGCGAGCACGCAGGTAAAAAGAGCCCCCGGGCGGGAGCAAAACGGGCGGCCGTGCGAACAGAGAAAGGAGAGCACATGAAAAACGAAAAGCGCAGGCTGGCGGTATTGTTTGGCGGGCGCTCGGGCGAATACGCGGTGTCGCTGCAGTCGGCGGCCGCCGTGCTTGCCTGCATCGACCCCGCGCAGTACGAAGTGTTTCCCATCGGCATCACCCGCCAGGGGGAATGGCGGCACTACACCGGGCCGTACGAAGCTATTTTGGCGGACGATTGGTGGGCGGATACCGCCCATAACGCCCCCGCCGTGTTTTCTGCCAGTCCGTCCCAGCGGGGGTTTTGGAGGCTGGCCAAAGGCGCGCAGGTATTTGTGCCGCTCGACCTCGCCTTCCCCGTACTGCACGGCCAAAACGGCGAGGACGGCCGGGTACAGGGACTGCTCGAGCTTTCCGGGCTGCCGGTGGCGGGGTGCGGCACGCTCTCTTCCGCCTTGTGCATGGACAAACACCGCGCCCACCTGTTGGCGCATTGTGCGGGCGTTGCCGTGCCGCGCGGGGTGGCGTTTGGCCGGGCGGAGCGGGCGGAAGGCCTTCAACAGGCGCTCCAAACGCTGCGCTTCCCGCTGTTCGTCAAGCCCTTGCGCTCCGGCTCTTCGCTGGGCGTCAGCCGGGCTGCGCGGCCGGAAGAACTGCCAAGCGCCATCGATTTGGCGCTGCTAGAAGACAGCCAAGTGCTCGTCGAAGAAGAGGTCGAAGGCTTCGAGGTAGGCTGCGCCATTTTGGGCAACGAGAAATTGACCGTAGGGCGGGTGGACGAGATCGAGCTGTGCGGCGGGGTGTTCGACTACGAGGAAAAGTACACCCTTAAAACCGCCAAGATTCACCTGCCCGCCCGGGTGGACGCCGCCGCCGAGCAACGGATTCAGCAGGCCGCCGTCGCCGTTTACCGGGCGCTGGGGTGCAGGGGATTTGCGCGGGTCGATCTGTTTTTGACCCCGCGGGGGCAGATTGTGTTTAACGAAGTCAACACCATCCCCGGTCTTACCGCGCACAGCCGCTATCCCCAAATGATGCAGGAGGCTGGCCTGAGCCTAAAAGAAGTTGTCGGCCGGCTCTTGCGCCTTGCGGTGCTGCCATGAACAGGATTTTTTCAAAAGAACGGAGCAAACGGGGGGCGTTGGTGCTGGTCAACGCCCAACACCCCCTGCAGTGCGCCGCAGCGGAAAGGCTGCAGGTCATTCGCCGCGCCGGCCCCCGCCTGCTGCTGCAGCCCGCGGCCGCGGCGGCCCTGCGACTGCTGCTGGAACGCGTTGGCGCCGGGGAGCGCATTTTGCCGGTGAGCGCCTACCGCACCCAGCGCGAGCAGGAAGCGCTGTACCAAACCTCGCTGCGGGAAAACGGGCCGGAATACACCCAAAAGTTTGTGGCGCTTCCCGGCTGCAGCGAGCACCAGACCGGCCTGGCGCTCGACATGGCGCTTTTGAGCGGGCCCGTCGACCCCATTTGCCCGGCTTTTCCCAACCACGGCGTGTGCGCGGCTTTCCGCAGGGCGGCGGCCGATTTTGGTTTTGTGGAACGGTACCCCAAGGGCAAAGAGCACATCACGGGCATTGCCTACGAGCCCTGGCACTTTCGCTACGTGGGCCGGCCTCACGCCTGGATCATGCAGGAGCGGGGACTGGTGCTGGAAGAATACTTGGCCCTTCTTCACACCTACCCGGCCGGCGCGCCCCTGCGGTTTGCCCGAGGCGCTTACGCGGCCGAGATCTTCTGCTTTCCGGCCGGGGAAGGGGGCGAAAAGCTGCTGCCCGTGGGCGCGCAGTGCGAAATTTCGGGCGACAACATGGGCGGCCTAGTGGCCACAGTTTGGAAGGAGGGCGGGCGGTGAAGGCGGCAGAGGGGTTTCGGGGTATCGACGGCTTTCGCCTGGCGGCCGCCGCCATGGTGGTGGCGCTGCACACCTCGCCGCTTGCGTCGTATAGCGCCGGGGCCGACTGGTTTCTCACGCGGGTGCTCTGCCGCCTGGCCGTGCCCTTTTTCTTTACGGCGTCGGGGTTTTTCCTGGTTTCGCGCTACCAAAAAGACGCCGGGCGGCTGCGCCGTTTTCTCAAAAAAACCGCCGCTTTGTACGGCGTGGGGATGCTGCTGTATTTGCCTTTAAACCTTTACAGCGGGGCGTTTGCGAGGCAAAACGGACTGCTTCGCTTTCTTCGCAGCGCGGTGTTCGAGGGCACGTTTTACCACCTGTGGTATTTGCCGGCCGCGCTGCTTGGCGGAAGCATCGCCTATTTTGCGGTTTGGCGGCTGGGGTACCGCAGGGCCTTTCTTGCCGCTGGGGCGCTGTACGTCTTGGGTCTGCTGGGGGACAGCTACTTTGGCCTTGCGGCGCAAAGCCCGCTGCTGCGCAGGCTGTACAGCCAGGTATTTTTGTTGTGCGGCCCCACCCGTAACGGCCTGTTTTTTGCTCCGCTGTTTTTTGTGCTGGGCGGCTGGTGCGCCGGGTCGAAACAGGGGTGGCAGAAAAAAGGGGCGGCGGGCGATGTTTGCGCCTTCTTGCTGTGCTTTTTGCTGATGGCGGCAGAAGCGGTTTTGCTGCGCGCACTGGGCTGGCCCAGGCAGGACAGCATGCTGGCGTTTTTGCCGCCGTGCGTCCTGTTCCTCTTCCGGGCGCTGTGCCGCATTCCCGGCGGGCGGCTGGCGTGGGCGGGCAGCCTTTCGCGCAATGTGTACCTGCTGCATCCCTGGGTGATTGTGGCGGTGCGCGCCGCCGCAAGGCTGCTGGGACTTTGGCGGCTGTTGGTGGAAAACAGCGCGGCGCACTTTCTGGCGGTGTGTTTGGGCTCGGCGGCGGGAGGCGCGGTAGCGGCGGTTTTTTCCAAGCTCCGCCCGCCCAGGAAAGGAAGCGCCTCCAGGGAGCGGGCTTGGGTAGAAGTGAATCTCAAAAACCTGGCCCACAACGCCCGGGCCCTGCAAAGCGCTCTGCCCCAGGGCTGCGCCTTGATGGCCGTAGTTAAGGCCGAAGCTTACGGTCACGGCGGGTTTGAAACGGCGGTGTGTTTGGAGCGCGCCGGGGTAACGGCCTTTGCGGTGGCCACCATCGACGAGGGGATCGCCCTGCGCCGCTACGGCATCCGGGGGGAGATTCTTGTGCTAGGGGTTACGGATGTGGGCCGCGCCAAAGAGCTGCGGCGCTACGGCCTGGCGCAGACCCTGCCCAGCCTGGACTACGCCCGCGCGCTCGACGCGCAAAAAGCGCCGCTCAAAGTCCACGTCAAAATCGACACCGGCATGCACCGCCTGGGGATCGACAGCCGCGACCTCGCAGGGGTAAGGGAGGCGCTCTCACTGCGCCATCTGACAGCCGTGGGCATTTACACCCACCTGTGCTGCGCCGACGGCCAGACTCCCTAAGACGAGGCCTTTACAAACGAGCAGGTCCGCCGCTTTTACGCGCTGCTCGAAAGGCTGAAGCGGTGCGGCATTCCGCTGCCCAAGCACCATGTGCAGAGCAGCTACGGCATTTTGAACCTTCCTGGCCTGCGCTGCGATTACGCCCGGGCGGGCATTGCGCTTTACGGCGTGCCTTCCAGCCCCGGCGGCCAGACGCGTTTGCAGCTTGACCTGCGCCCGGTGCTTTCTGTAAAGGCGCGGGTGTCGCTGGTGCGCACCGTTTCCAAGGGGGAGACGGTGGGGTACGGTCGGCGTTTTACCGCGCAGCGGGAGAGCCGCATCGCCGTGCTTGCCATCGGCTATGCCGACGGATTGCCCCGCGGCCTTTCCGGCCCTGTCGGGCGGGTGCGCATTGGCGAAAAGGTGCTGCCCATTGCCGGGCGGGTGTGCATGGACCAGCTGATGGTGGACGTGACCGATGCGCCCAACACCGCTCCGGGGGATGTGGGCGTGTTGGTCGAAGCGACGGCCACCGGCGCGCTTTCCGCCCCTCGGGTGGCAGAGCGGCTGGGCAGCATCAGCAACGAGCTGCTTTGCCGCAGGGGGGCGCGCCTGCCGGTAGTGTGCGTGGAAGAGTGAGCGGGCAAGGAGCGCTGCGCCCTGCCGCTGAGAACGATGGCCGCGCGGGGCAAGAAAACGGGGCCGGGGCGAAAGAAGCGGCCGGTGAGGCGGAAAGGGACGCTTTTTCCCAAAAATCGTACCTAAAGGCGCAAGCCTTCCGGCCCTTCCTTTTTTTGAATGTTTTGCGAACAAACGGCGCACAGCGGCGCGGACCCGGCGCAGCCTGCTTTTGTCCCCGCCGCTGCCCCTGCGCAAAAAACCGCCGTCCGGGCCAAACCAATGGCTCCAAACAGCGGTTTTTTGCGCTTGTTTTGGATCAGCGCTGGGCGGCGAAATACGCCAAATACAGCGCGGCCGATTCTTCATAAGCCGCCAAGGGGTCGGTCCCCAGGGCGGTAAAGAGCACCTGTTCCACCGGCTCCATGCTGCCGAAAAAGGCGTCGTAGGCCGCTGTGTACTCCTCTTCGCTCACGCTTTGCCCTTCCACTTCATACAGGTTGCCGCCCAGGGCGTCGGGCACGTCGTAGTAGGAGTAGAAGTGCTCGGCAACGCTCAGGCCGGGCTCGATTTCGTAGGCAAAGGCCACCGTGCCCGCGCCCGTGCCGGCCGTGCCCACGCTGAAAAAGCGGCGGCTGCCGGACTCGGTGGCGTACACCCACAGCGCCGGGTTGACCGGGCTGTAGTTGCCCGAAAGGGTGGTGGCTTTGTAGTGCACCTGGCCGTCTGCGGCATCGAAGATCGAAATGGTCTTTTCCACCGGCCCGCTCTCCAAAATGAGCTCGGGCGCGCCGTCAAGGTCCAGGTCGTACAGCGCAAAGGCGCTGGACCAGTTGACGGGGTTGCCGCTGTACTCCCCGAAGGTGGCCGGGTCGCCCGCCAATACATCGCAGGGGGCGAGTTCCCACACGCCTTCGGCCGAACAGGGGGCAAGGCCGTTTTCAAACAGCGCGGCAAAAAGGCCGAGCGCCGCTTCGGCGGCGGCGGGGTCGCGCGCGGGGGCGGGGGCTTCGGTGGGGGCGGCCGTGGGCGTGGGCGAAGGCGCGGGCAGGGCGCTTTCTTCGGGCGCGGCGGGCGAACCGCAGGCGGCCAGGGTGAACGCCAGGGTCAGCAAGAGCAGCAAAGCGAGGGGCTTTTGCATGGCGGGTCTCCTTTTTTTATGGCGCGTTTGCGGCGCGGGCATCAGTAGCCGCGGGTGCGGTCGATGGTGTTTTTTAAGGGCTCGCCGGCGCGGTAGCGGGCGATGTTTTCGCAGAAGAGCTGCGCGTCGAACTCGCAGGTCCACCCCAGCGACATGTTGCCCGCCACGTGGGGGGTGATGAGCAGGTTCTTCGCCGACCACAGCGGGTGGTCCTTGGGCAGGGGCTCGGGCACCATGACGTCCAGCGCCGCGCCGGCGAGCCTGCCGCTGTTGAGCGCTTCGATGAGCGCCTCCTGGTCCACCGAACTGCCCCGCCCAACGTTCACGAGCAGGGTGCGCGGGGCCATGGCGGCGAGAACCGAAGCGTCGATCATGCCGGCGGTCTCCTTGGTGTGGGGCAGGCAAAGGGCCACCACGTCGCAGTCCGCCACGGCTTCCTTCAGCCGGTCCGCGGTGTAGGTTTCGTCGTAGCAGGGGCCGGCGGGCGCGGGGCTGCGCTTCACGCCGCGCACACAGCGCGCGCCCAGGGCCTTGGCGCGCCTGGCGAAGCTGGTGCCCAAATCGCCCGTGCCCACCACGGCGATGGTGCTGCCGTAAATGGAGCGCAGGGGCATCTGCGGCCCCCACTCCCGCCGCTGGGCGCAGGCCATGTACTCGGGGATCCTGCGCATCAGCATCAGCACCAGGCAGATCATGTGCTCCGAAATGGTCACGCCGTACACGCCCGAGGAGTTGGTCAAAACAGCGTCGGGGTTTTGCCACAGCGCCGGGTCGCAGAACTGGTCCACCCCGGCAGAAGCGCTCTGGAACCATTTGAGCGCCCTGGCCTTGGGCAGCACCGAGGGGCTGAGGTAGCCGTAAAGCACCTCGCACTCTGCGCAGTTTTCTTCCAGTTCTTCAGCGGTCGCAAATTCCCGCAGGGCAAAGCCGTTTTCTTCGGCCGCGGCGGCGATGGCCGCGCGCTGGGAAGGGGTCAAAAAGGGCGCCAATATGCCAATGACGGGTTTCATGTTGTTCCTCCTAAGGTGGGGTCGGTTTGTATCCAGTATAACCCTCCGGCCTTCCGGTTGCAATTTTTTCTGGCCGCTTCTGGCCAGGCCCGCCTGTGGTTTTCTTCTGCGAGGCGCGGCCCCTCACCCGGGGTCCCCGCACAGGAGTTAGCACTCACAAAGCTGATGATCTTGCCCGGGGTCCCCGCTTATTCGAGCGCAGCGAGAATATGTGGGGTGGGCTATCCTGCCCCGCCAGGATGGAACCTACTATGGAAGCGAGAGGACTTCACCCGGGGTCCCCGCGCCGGAATTTACTCCTACGAAGCTGAGAAGCGCGCTCGGGGTCCCTGAACTTCCGAGTGAAACGAGGAAGTTTGGGGTGGGCTGTGTGGGGTGGGTCTGCCGGTGCGGCAACTCTTTTCTCAACGTTTGTTCTTCGCACCATTTTCTGATTTTTGCAAAAAAGACTTTTCTCCTTGTACCACTTGGGCGGGCTAAATACGTAAAACCTTTGCAATTTCCCGTCTCCCCGCCGGGGCGGAATCGTCCTTTGCCGGGCACCATTACCGTGCGCAGACGTTTCGGATTTTTTCAAACGATCTCCCTTTCGCTTTTTCGTTCTCCGCCGGGGCGGTTTCTCTTTCTGGCCGCTTTTGGCCAGACCCGCTTTCTTTTGCTGTCTCTCCGCCGGGGCGGTATTTCTTTCTGACCGCTTCAGCCAGACCCGCTTTCTTCTGCCGTCTCTCCGCCGGTGCGGCAACTTTTTTTGACCGCTTCTGGTTAGATCCGCCTGTGTTCATTTTCCTACAAAAAAGACCTTTCTCCTTGCACTACTTGGGCGGGCTAACCCACCCCACACAATCTCACTTCGTTCGATTGAGCGGGGGCCCCGGGGTTCGTACAACCTTTGTTTCTCTCTCACGATGTAGATTCGCAGAACCTTCGTCACCCCACAGCCCGGGGTAGGCGTTTTTGCAAAAGCGAAACTTCTACCTCTTAACAAACTTCTGTTTTACCGGGACGGCCCTCGGCGGGGCTCTTTTTTGCGGCAAGTTCCAAAGCATTAGCTCGACCCTTCGGGTCTCGGATGCTTTGGGAACTTGACCGCGGGGCAACGCGCCCCTTCAGCTCACCCCACATAATCTCGCTTCACTCGATTATGCGGGGGCCCCG
>CALWSW010000067.1 GCA_944384305.1 uncultured Christensenellaceae bacterium | reverse complement strand
TAACAACTTCCCTATGAGGCCCTTAAACTACTCTTCTCCTTCCCTCTTCACCGTCCAATATGTTTGACAATCCTACACCTAGCCTCAACAGACGGAAAAGCCGGCCAAGAACCGCGCGCAGGGCCACGCGCCCAAAACGCACTCTGCCGCAGCACGCCCTTCCGGCCGTTCTGCGGCACGGTACCGACCCTTTTTTACGTGTTACAGCCTGAGCAAAATGCCCAGCGCCTCGCCTTCTGGGATGGGTACGGCAAAGCGGTAGCCCTGCAGCAGGTTGCAGCCCAGTTCCTGCAGCAGCTTCACCTGGTTGTCGTGTTCCACGCCCTCGGCGATCACTCTGGCCCCCAGCTCGTGCGCGATCTGCACCAAAGAAGAAAGAATGACCCTGCCCCGCTCGGTAGACATATGGTCCAGCAGGTCTTTGTCGAGCTTCAAGCCGTCCATGGGGTATTCCTGCAGGTCGCGGAAGGAAGAGAAGCCCATGCCGAAGTCGTCAAAGATCACCTGAACGCCCATGGCCCGCATGGCTTCGATGTTCTTCAGCATCTGTTCCTGGTCGGCCGCGTTCAAAAACTGGCTTTCTGTTACCTCCAGCACAAGATCCTCGCGGTTGAAGGTGCAGCGTTCAATGACCCCGGCGCAGCGCCCCACAAAATCCTTGCGCGAAAATGTCCTTCTGGAAAAATTGCAGGAAAGCCGGAACCCAAACACACCGCTGCGCGCCAGGTCGTTCAAAAAGGCGCACACCCTCTTAAAGTTATAGTGGTCCAGGCTTTCTATCCTGCCTTCGCGCTCCAGCAGCGGCACGTAGGCTGCCGGCGCCAGCAGCCCGCGGGTGGGGTGCTGCCACCGCGAAAGCGCCTCAGCGCCCGATCGTTCAAAAGTCTGCGCGTCCACCACGAACTGCAGGTAAATTTGGAACTCCGCTTTTTGCAGGCCCGAGTCAAAATCGGCGAGCAGCTGGCGCTCCTCTTCGTAGGCGCTGCGGGTAAAGGAATTGCACACCTTGCAGTCGGTCTGTTCGATGCGGGCGTCAAACGCTGCCTGGCGGGCGTAAAATAGCGCGCTGTCAAAGGCGACTTCGGCCGTTTCCAGCGGAAAGATGCCCGCCACCACGTCGTCCGAGCGAATGAGCGCCTCGTCCTGCGGCAGTGTGCGCATATCCTTCAGCACCGCCGCCGCCCATTCCTCGGCCGCCTGGGCGCTCACCGCCTGCTTCAGCACCGCAAGGTCGCCGTTGGGCAGGCGCGCCGCTTCGCCCGAGCCGCTCGTAGCGTGCTTTACCACTTCTACAGCGTGGCGCTGCAGTTCCAGCACGGCGTTTTGCCCGCCCAGCCGCTCAATGTGGCTGTTGGCAAAACGAAAATACACCAAATGGTACAGCACGCGGTCTTCGCTGCCGGCTTTTTGGGTGTAGATCTCCTGCAAATACTCCTTGCTTTCCAGGCCGCTCACCTCGTCGTGCAGCAGGCGCCTGCGCATTTTCCGGATCTTGTTTTTATAGCGCCGCACAGCGAGCACCAGGCAGGCAAACAACAGGCATACCGCTGCGCCCAGCGTGCCCACCACCGGCCAAAACGCCGGGCTGCTTTCCCTGGGCGCGCCTTCTTTTAGTGCCTGCGTCCCTTCCAGTTGCGTCACTTCTTGGGCAAAGGCCCTCAGGTCTTCCTGCAGCCCCTCGGGCGCCGCGCGGGTAAACAGCAAACGGTAAGGCGTTTGTTCTCCGCCCGCAAAAAAGAATGCCGCAGGCTCGCCCGCAATGTTGTCGAACCGCTCGCCTTCCACGCAGCCCGAGATCACATCCACCTGTAAATTCTCGGCAAATTCTACCCGCCGGTCCTCTTCGCCGGGCAGGTAATAGCGCAGGTCGTAGCCGTAGGCTTCGGCAAACTGCGCCAGCAATTGGGGGATCGCCCCCTGGTAGCTTTCGGTCTCCGGGTCGTAATACTCCAACGGGTAAAGATCGGGATTTCCGGCCACATAGATCAGTTTATTTGCGCTCATGGTTTGTTTTCCCCCGTTCAGGCGCGCCTTGCGCGGCCTTTCAAAAACCGCGCCACGAGCCCACACGGAGCATGGCCCCCTTCACTCGCCAGACATGTTGTTAATTTGCAAAATAATGAAGGTTTGGTACCCCCTTCCCCGAAAATTTTGGCATTTTCGGGGCCGTGCGGCGCTTGCCGCCCTCGTTCCCACCGTAAAACTCCTTTCTTACTGCCTGCTGCGTCTTGGGTTACTTCAATTCGATCTTTTGCCGTTCGATCTTGCCCCAAGTGTGCTTCTTTCTGCGGTAGCCGATCAAGGCCGTCATGCGCACCCACGCCATCACGAACCGCAGGCACGATACCTCTATGGCGCACAGCGCAATGGATTTTAAAATATCGGTAACGTGCAGCTTTAAGTCCACGGTGTGCACCCGGGCAAAAAAGGCCGTGAGCGAAAGAATGGCCGTATACGCCACGTAAATGGCAAAGAACAGCACCATAAACGGCACGTTGATGAGGTCTACCGCAAAGGCCAGCAGCGTGGCGAACACGCCAAACACCTCAATGTAGGGCGAAAGCAGCTCGTAAATGAGAAAATACAGGTAAGAAATAAAGCCCACCAGCCCGTACTTTACCCCGCCAAAGATGTTGCGGTACTTCGTCATGCTCTGAAACAGGCCAATGTGCCAGCGGCGGCGCTGCTTGCAAAGGTCGCGCAGCTTTTCGGGCACCTGGGTCCAGCACACCGCGTCCGGCGCGTAGCGGATGCGGTAGGGAATGCTGTGTTCGCGGCAGTACACGTGCAGCTTGACCACCAGCTCCATATCCTCGCCCATGGTCGTGCTGTCGTAGCCGCCCACGGCCACCACCAGGTCTTTTTGGAACAACCCGAACGCGCCCGAAATGATGATGTTGCCGTTGAACTTATCGAACAAAATGCGCGAAGCCAGGAACGACCGGTCGTATTCCAGCACCTGCATACAGGGCAGGAGCTTGCGGGGCATCCGGTAGCGCACCACCCGCCCGTTTTCAATCTCGGCGCCGTTGCAGGGGCGCACCGCGCCGCCCACCGCCACCACGCGCGCGTCCTCTAAAATGGGCCGCACCACCTTTTCCAGCGAGTCGTACTGCAGCACCGAGTCGGCGTCGATGCACAAAAAGTACGGGTAGCTCGAAGCGTTGATGCCCATGTTCAGCGCGTCGGCCTTGCCACCGTTCTCTTTGCTTACGAGCGTAATGGGTACCTTAAAGGCGCGGGTCTCGTACACCGCCACATCCCGCTGGCAGGGCACCCGCCGCTGGATGGGCCGGTTGACCGGCCACATGTGAAAGGTCTCCCGCACGATGCGGGCAGTGTCGTCGGTAGAGCCGTCGTCCACCACGATGATCTCGTATAATCGGTAGTCCAGAGCGAGCAGCGAGCGCACGGTCGACTCAATGGTCACCTCTTCGTTGCGCGCCGGTATAATGATCGACACCGGCAGGTAATAGTCGTTGCCCAGTTCGTTTTTTAGGGTGTTGCGGCGCTTGGCGGCGTACAGCTCCGAAGAACCGACCGAGACCGAAAGAAACAGAAAGCTGGCGTAACCCATCATGTAAAGAACAAAGAAGAACTCCACGCACAGCAAAAAGTACTGAATAAAATCCCTCATGTGGCGTTTTGCACCTCCGTGTTCTGTTCTGTTCCTTCTGCCGCCAGCACTCCTTCTTGGCCTTTTGCGCCCGGGGCTTCAGAAGGCGGCGTGTACTTTTCCTTCAGCCGCCGGGTCTCTAGCCGGTAGGTCAGGGTCTCGCGGGCGTAGCGGTCGCTGCCGGTCACAATGTCGGTCAGATCTCCGTACGATACCCCGTGCGCCTCCAGGCTGGCCGCGGCGTTTTGGCGCACATACCAGTTGACGCTGCGCAGCGCCGCCGTAAGCACACGCTCCACCTCGCCGCCGTAGTAGCGCGCAAGGCTGGAGGCCGAAATGGCGGCGTATTCCCACTCTACCGGGTCAAAGTTCTTTACCAGGTCAATGAGCACCTGGCGCGCCGGTTCGTAGGGGTAGCGGCCGAAGTAGCGAATGGCCGAAAGCCGCACTTCTTTGTCGAGCGTTTCGTCGGTGAGCACCCGCAGCATCTCCTGGCAGTAATCGCCGCTTTGAAAGCGGATGTAGTCGAGCGCGGCGCGCTGAAAGGCCGGCGCAAAATGGTCGAACCCCTGCCACAAAAGCCCGATGAGCGCGCCGGGG
Organism: uncultured Christensenellaceae bacterium; assembly: GCA_944384305.1. Classification (GTDB taxonomy): domain Bacteria; phylum Bacillota; class Clostridia; order Christensenellales; family CALWSW01; genus CALWSW01. The sequence continues at coordinate 6,326 of CALWSW010000067.1, read as the reverse complement.
TACTGGTGGATCAAAAGCGCTTCTACCAGCACTTTTTCGTGAATGGGCGTGCCCTCGCCGCGCGCCAAAAATCGAAAGGCGCTGTATACCCCCTGGGCGCTGCAAAAAGCGCACAGCGCCTTTAAGGCGTTTACCCGGCAGTACAGGCTCTGCTTGCGGATCGAGCGCAAAAGCACCGGTTCCAGCTCCTTTGCCATCGGTTCCACAAACTTGGCGTTTATGGTGAGCAAATGGCAGAAGCAGGCGGTTTGCGTATCTTCCCGCTTGGCGTAAATTCCGGCCAGGTTCAGCAGCATTTCGCGGGTCTGCAAAAAATACTCGCCCAGCACCTGGGGGCTTTCTGTGCTATCCTGCAAAAATTGCTGCATGGCCAGCAGGTTGTTCAGCCGGATCAGCCGGCTCTGCATGGCGGGGAGGTGCCACTTTAACACCGGCTGGCCTTCCCTGATGCGCGCGAGCTGCGCTTCCACCAGGCCGCCCATCCACCGCACGCGGCGCTCCTGCCGCCGGTCGCCCAGGCGCAGGTGCACACTGTAGCACAGGTTGTAAGCCAACATGCACAGGCACACGATGCCGTAGCCATAAATGAGGACTTCACTGCCCACGTTCCTTCACCTCACGTTCGCGCCCGCCTCAAGCGCCCGTCCAATACTCCTTGAGCATGTAGTACGATTCCTTCAGCCGCTCGTGGCTGGTCACCGTTTTGCCCCAGCCCGTAAGCTCCAGCTTGCCCAGGGGGATGCGCCCTTCCTGCGCGCTTTTTTCTGTTGCAAACCCCACGTACATTTCGTCTATGTGGATACTTTCCACGCCGTAATTCTCGAAGTAGTCGTCGTGGATCATCATTTCTGAAGGGTTCGAAAAGTTCAAAAGCTGCCACGGCAGACGGATCTCTACGCCGCTTTCGGCGTAGCAGAAGTCGGCCAAAGAATCGAACTCCTCCGCCTCGGGGTTGGCATTGCCCAGGCGCAGCTTGCCGGTCTCGTAGCTAACCGCAGGCACCCATTGATTTGCCGGAGACGGCTCCGCTGCCTGAACGATTAGTTCAATAGGACGAAACACCGGCGAATCCTTATCGCGCACTTCGTCATAGGGACTGACACGCTCCAGTTCTTCTGCTCGCATGGCCCAGAGAACATCATAGCGCTCCTGTACTACCACCCGGCTGTTGTCCTCGCCGTCGATGCAGATCACAAAGTCGCAGGGCCGCTCAAAGGAAATTTCGTAGTTCTCGCAGAACGTGCTGCCGGTCTTGGGGGTGGTATCCACCGGCAGGTACAGCACGCCGGTCTCGGGGTCAAAGTCCTTCAGCTCTACATAAAAGCACAAAAACTTCTCGTCGTACTTCATGGAAAGCGTCCCTTCACCGGTGGAAAGAATGACGTCCTCCTCCGTCCACTCGCTGGTGTCGCCGTCCACGTAGCAGGCAGGCCCTTCCCCCAGCCAGTATTCCATCAGGCCATAACATTGGCCCTCGGTCTGCACATCCTGCCAAGTGGGTTCGCGTTCAGAATAAACAGAATGAGCAGTATTCCACGAACGGCGTTCCCACGAGTCCTGCCAGTTGGTAACAAAGCCGCCCGACCAGCCGCACCGCCGTGCGTCCTGCCAAACCTGAACCAGAGCTTCTCCCTGTTCCTGCTCGTTCAGCGCGGCTTCGCCCTCAAATATTTCCGCCCGGGAGGTGGAAAAGCCGTAGCCCGCGGCTAGCACTGGCATAGTGTGGTAGCGGCTCAAAAGATCCAGGTACCCGTTGTAGATATCCGAGGTATCCAAATCGACTAAGAGCGGCGCAATTTCCTGGCGCTGCTCTTCCGAAAGATACTCCAAAAAGTCGGCACAAAAGTACTGGAGCCGGTAGGAGGCAAAGTAACCGGAAAGCAGTTTTTCAGTGGGAAGGATGTTTTCGGCATCGATCTGGTTAAACTTCAAATACCGGGCTGCGTAAAGATCATCGAACTCAAAGGGGTCGTTGCTGGGATCGTTGATGAAGGAAACTAGCCGCTGCTCGCCATACTTTTCACTCTCGTAGGAAACGATTCGGTCCATAATCATGGCCATGGCGGCTTCAAAGCGCGAAGCTTCCGGCCCCGTAACAAAATAGGTCCCCTCGTAGCTTTCGCTGTAAGTGGTGCTATTGTTGGTATAGGCAATATTGCCACTGTCCCACTCGTGACCAACCAAATAGCCCAGGACCCAAGGGGATACATCCCAGCTATAAAAACCAGTGCCGGTGCTGTCGCTCAAAACGATCTGCCGCCGTCCGTGGATTACATCTACTGCAGCCACGCCATTTTCCAGCAGCAGATCCAAAAAATCGTGCTGGTACGCGTCCTCAGCGCCGTAGTTGGCGCTGTCGACCACCCGCAGCCCTTGAAGCAGGTAAATAGGTTCATCGTGCGTTGTGTTATAATCGTAAAAAGCGTGGTAGAATTCCGCATCCAAGATGGTGAACACGCGCACGGCGTTGGCTCCCATTTGACCAATCAGCTCCAAATAGCGGGCGTAATCCTCATAGTCTAGCGCAAACTCCATGGCATAGTACCCAGAAAGATTGGATTCCAGGTCAACCCCGCGGATCTCCAAAGGCTCCCAGTCACCCTGCGCCGTTTGCCGCAGCAGCTCTTTCCCTTGCGTGCGGAACACCGGCACGGGCGCCTGCGGATCAAAATCGATGTAAAAACCTCGTACATAAACGGCGTAAAGCCCGACAAACACCAACGCCACAAGTATGCTGATGCCAATAATAAATCGCTTCAATTGGTTCACGGCGGCACCTCATTATTCCACGCGTTCTGAAGCCGTTCGGGAAGGATGACAGTACTGGCGCAAATCTTCAATGTGTTCGTCCATCCACCGCCCTCGGGTCAGCATATAGTCTATCATCCACTCCACCGCCTGCTCATGACTGCCGGGGTTCACATCCTCGAGCGTTTGACCAGGGTCCGGAATTCTGTACTGCCCGTATTCAAGAACGCTGGGGTCGTAGCTGTAGCCCCACACTTCATCATTCCGCTCGATGGCTGGACCGAGATATTCTATAACTTCATCGATATATGAAAGCAAATACTCTTCAGACAAACCCCCCTGACGCAGCTGGCGGTACCGGCGGATGACCCTCTCTACAAAATCTTCATCCGTCATCAGACGGGAGATCCAGGTTCGGTTTGTCAGCAGGAACCCCTCATAGCCAAAACGGCGAATAAAATTGTTCAGCACGTTGTTGTAGTCCCACACAGGGCCGAGTGTCAGCTTGCCCCGGACATCCCGGTAAAGGTAGGTGGACCTGGAAAACGCGTCGTTGTTGGCAAGGAACTCCTGAAGAATGTAATAATCCACAAAGGAATCCACATCGATCACATCATCATAATCATAGAGGCCGCTGAGCATATCGGAAGAGTACAGACCCCTCTCAAACGCACTGACATCCCTCTGAATGTAGTCCAGCAGTTCCTCTGTAAGCACTGTTTCATTTGGGTATAGAACTTCGATTCCTGTTTTTTCCGTTTCGGCGAATTCCAGACGGTGCGTGTACCAGGTATAGTTGTCCAAGGCAACCATATCCTCCTCGCCCCGGAAAAAGGTTCGTTCTATTGCGTCCATCCGCAGCAAGTAACTGGTTTGGAGCGCGCCGTTCTCGTAATCGGTAAGGTTCACCCGCTCGTCGCTTTTTTTAATGGTCTCCATCAGCAAATAAAGCCCCTGGTACTCTCCGTCCAAAATCACTTCACAAAAGCGCACGTTGGGGGCGTAGCCCATGACCTCGGCTGAAATGTTCATCCACATATAATTGCGAATGAGCGTCTTATCTAAAAACGGGCCGTGAAGCGCCCAGTCGTCGTCGGCACTCATGCCCAGCAGGGGAAGGGGATTCTTCTCGGTTCCGGCATCGTCTGCAACCAGTTTCAGGCGGTAGCTCTTTTTCGGGAATCGCCGAGAGCTGTTGCCGCGAATGCGAAAAAGTGCCTGCGTTGTTTGGGTGGCTTCATCGGAAGGATGATGCCAAGCACCATCCTCCTCGATGGTTTTAATGGTGACCACTATTTCAGCTTCACCCGTTTCTGTCGTGGTGTAATCTACGATCTGCCCATTCTCTGAGATCGGTTCACCGGGGATTGTCTGCCCCCCTGTTTCAATCACAACCAGCGGCAAATGGGTGCAAAGCTCGCTGCCGCCGCAATCGCAGCCTTCGTCCGGCTGGCGGGCGGAAAGGTGCTGGTGCACGCGCGCAACGCCCAGCGACTCGTCGGCCGCCGTGGCCGCAACGGCGCCCACAAGCAAAAGCAGCACGAACACCGCGCAAAAAATTTTGTATTTCATGGGCCCCGCACCCCCTTTCTTTTGGCCGGCCGCCGGTCAGCCGCCGCAGCGTTTTTAAAAAAACCCGGTTTAAAAACTGTGTTTAGCCCGCAATATCGTCGTTTTGCATCACAATATTGAAGTATTCGATGCTGCCGATTTCGTACACGGCTTCGGTAATGGTCTTTTCGCTCGCTTCCTTGCCGCCCGGCTTCTTCAAATACTTGCCGTTCAGTTCATAAATGAACTCCACCGTTTCGGGCGTGGTGTTTTTGGAGCGCAGCACGGCCTTGCGGTCGTAGTACTGAAAAAACAGCGCCTCTACCTTTTGCTCGTTGTTTCTGGCTGTGCGCAGGATCAGCAGCGCGCGGTTGTCGTTGCGGATGCGCCCAAAGAGCAGCAGCACCACAAACACGCCCGCGCTGCCCAGCGCCGCCACCACGTAGTCGCCCGCGCCGCAGCAAATGCCGGCCACAATGGCCCAGAAGATGTAAACGGTGTCGCGCGAATCCTTGATGGCCGTGCGGAAGCGGACGATGGAGAGCGCGCCCACCATGCCCAGCGAAAGCGCGATGTTGTTGCCGATGACGATCATGACCGTGGCGGTAATGACCGTGAGCGCAATCAAAGAAACGTTGAACTTGCGGCTGTAAATGCTGCCGCTGTGCGACAGCCGGTAAGAAAGGAAAATAAAGGCCGCAATGACGATGGAAACGATGATGCGCAGCGCGATGCTTTCGAGCTGCAGATCGCCCGTGGTTTCCAAAAGCTCCAGTAAATACTCTCTCATTCGTTGTTCCCTCCCGAATCGTTAAAGCTAGGCCAGCTCGCCAAGGGAGACCTTGCGGGCCAGGCAGTATTTGCTGATGGAAAGCTCCGAACGCTGGGCAGCGTTCAGCATATCCTTGATGTAGCTGAGCAAAAAGCCGTTGTACTTCACCTCGAGCACGGCGTTAAAAGCGTCCAGCACGGGGTACAGGGGCAGCTGTTCCGAAAAAATGTCAAAGCAGGATTCAGTTGCCATGATGCGGCTGTCCAGCGTGATGCGGATGCTGTTCTCCCGCGCCACGTAAGCCCGCCGCAAATACTCCACCACGGCTTTGGGGCGGTAGCAGCGGCAGGTCATCAGCCCGAAGCACTCGGCGGCAAAGGGTTCCTGGTAGGCCAAAAGCGGCCGGTAGTCACCCTTGGTCAAACAAACCGCATCCTCGCGCGGCAGGCGCAGCGAGCGCTTTTTTTGGTAGGCCCCTTCCTTTTGCTTCATTTCAAGCATGGCAAAGGCGTCGGTAGGGTGGTAAACGCGCAGCCGCAGCTTGCGCCTAAGCTCCAGCCCGTCCACCTTGTCGGCAAAGTCCTGGTCGTCCGGCGTGTCAAAATACAGCGAGCGCACGGTGTAGCCCAAGGGGCCGTTGTGCTTGTCGGCGTGCATCACGCCGCCCAGCCTGCCGCACAACGCCATGCCGCTGTAAAGGTCCACGGCAAATTTCTTTTCCTGGCGCAGCACTTCGTTCAAAGGCCATTCCCCCCTGTTGCAAAAAAGTTACGGCTCAGTCGCGGTAGGCAAAGCGGTCCTTGCCCTGGGCCTTGGCGCGGTAAGCGCGGCGGTCGGCCGCGCTGGAAAGCGCCGCGTAGTTCACGCCGTCTGCCGGGGCAAAGGCAATGCCGATGCTGCACGAGACCGAGGGCGCGCCCTGCTGGGGCAGCGAAAGGCGGTTGATGGACTCGCAGATGCGCTTTGCACAGTTGAGCGCCTGCTCCGGCTCTTTGATGTTTTTTAAATACACCACGAACTCGTCGCCCCCCACGCGGGCGTGAATGTCGCCCTCGCGGGTCTGCAGGCGCAAAACGCTGGCGATCTTTTTGAGCAGCTGGTCGCCTTGCTGGTGGCCCAGGGTATCGTTTACCAACTTAAAGTCGTCCAGGTCGATAAACAGCAGCGCGCCGCTCGTTCCCTGGCCCAGCGCTTCGGCTACGCGCTCTTCTGCGCCGCCGTAGTTGTAAAGCCCTGTCAGCGAGTCAGTCTTTGC
>CALWSW010000066.1 GCA_944384305.1 uncultured Christensenellaceae bacterium | reverse complement strand
CAGGGGCAGCCGCACGATGTGTTCTTCAAACAGGGTGTAACACCCTTCGGTCAAGCGGTCGGCAAGGGCTGCCGTCTCTGGCGTGACGGCCGAAAGATAATAGAAGAAATCCCCGCCGCAGCGGTAAAAGCAGCGGTTGAGCTGGGCGTAGAGCAAATGGAAAAAGCAGGTGGAAGGCGCCTCTGCTTCCCGCCAGGCGGCGAGCAGGGTGTAGCTGTTCTGCCCGGTCTCGCCGCCGAGCACATAGGCGGTGATGCGCCCTTCGTCCACCCACGCCAGGGAAAGCGCCGGATCCAGCCGGGCGGCACAGGCGGCGGGCAACAAATAGGAAGGAATATCGCGGCGCTCTGCAAGCGCGCCGAGCTGTTCGCCCGAAAGGGACGAAAAGGGCTGGATGTGCGCGTTGGGCCGGAAGGTGGGGCGAAAGATCTTGGCAAAAAAGCGGGACTCTCGAAAGAGCGAGGAATCCATGCCGAACGCAGGGGCCCAAAATTCCGGTTCTGCGCCCAGGCTGGCAAAGAACGCGTCCATGCCCTCGAGCGCTTCGCCCGTGAGCACGTAGGAACCGGAAAGCTCCGCTGCGCCCCGGCCGGCGCTTTCTTGGAGCAGCAGCTCTGCGAGCTTTGTGCCGACGCCCTGCCGGCGGGCCAGCGGGTCGACGAACAGGCTGAGGATCTCGCCGCGGCCGTTTTGGAAGCGCGCGGCCGCCGCGCCGCAGGCCGACTGGTCCCACACCGCGCCGAAAAGGGCAAATTCTCCGGCGGCAGTCCCCGCGCCCTTTAACGCGCCGGGCAGCAGGTACTGCGAAAAAACGCCGGGGTTCTGCACGTCGAGCCGGCGGAAAGAGACGATGGTCATAAGGGCCTCCTTTGTTTGGGCCATAGGCTTTTGCCCAACGGGCAGAGCCCCTTGGGCGGCGCGGGCCTTTTCTGCGCAAAGCGCGAAAAGTTCTTGTTTTTTCTATTTTAACACAAGAGGAAGGGGGGCGACTTTGCATTTTATGACAGTTCAGCTCTTTTCGTGCCGTTTCTCTACCATTTTTGCCAAACTCCTTTTATAATAAAACCGTGCCGGGGAAACGGCAGACCTTTTGTGTGGAGCGACCGGCAGCGCCGCCCGGCGCACGGGGAAAGGTGGGAGAGATGCGTTTTGCTGTCTGCGGCGGCTCGCCCAACGAGACCCGGGAGCTGTGCGATTGGATCGGCCGGTGCTGCGCCCAGGAGGGGCTGGCGGCAGAATGCCTTCCGTTTAAAAACCTGGAAGAGTTCTGGGCGGCCTTTTGGCCGGGCCGGTTCCAGACGGTTTTTGTGGGCGCAGGCGGCGCGCAGGGGTTTTTGACGGCCCGCCGGCTGCGCGAGGAAGACCGCGCCTGCCAGGTGGTGCTCATAGACGACAGCGAGCGCTACATCATGCACAGCTACCGCATCCACACCGCGGGCTTCGTGGTGCGCCCGCTCTCGCGCGGCCGGGTGGAACAGTGCGTCAGACGCCTGCTGTGCCGGCCTTGAAGGAGGAAAAAGGATGCGCGCGCAGATCGCCCGCAAAAAGCGCCGGGAAGCGCCCGAAGCAACGCGCGAAGCGGTCGAACGGCAGCTGGCCTGGGCTTCGGGAACGGAGTATTTTAACCGCCGGGACCCTTTGTACCACGTGACGGAGCAGTTCCAAATGACCTTCGACTGCATCGGCCGCAGCCACGCCGCAACACTTTTGGAAGAAAGCGGCGGCGGGTTTTCTGAAGAAGAAAACGAACAGGCCGAACAGGAACGGCAGGGCGGGCACGCGGCGCAAAGCCGGCGACCGCGCGGGCAGGAAGGTCGGCAGCGGACGCTCCCCAACAGCGGCATCCCCATGGAAGCCTTTGCCCAAACCGCCTTTCAGCGCGGCACGCTTTCGGGCGCGGTGCTCGAAGGCACCGGCAAAATGATGCTCGTTTCCTGCTTAAAGCGCACCGTTGGCCAAAGCGGCCCCAAGCGCAGCCAGCAGGAGAGCCTGTTCGGCGTGGGCAGCCAGCGCCGCAACATTCCCGGCCACGACCCCGACATGGTGCAGTTCAACCGCGGCTTTGCGGCCAGCGCCGTGGGCGTGGTGGTGGATACCCTGCGGGACGCCCGGCGGGTGGTGCAGTCTATGGAAGACCTGGCAAAGGGCAGCGGGGAGTTTGAAAAGGACAAAGGCGGCGAAACGCTGCGCGCCATGTACCCTTTTTTAGACGACAGCAAAGAGCGCGCGCTCATTGCCGAATACGAAGATAAACTGAGGGCCGGGCCGGCCCCCGAAGAGCGGCCGGTACTGCAGAACGCGCTGGTGCACGCCAGGGCGCTGCTCCACAAAAAGGCCCAAATGAAAGTGGAATTTACCAACAAGCTGCGGCTGTTTTCCGACCGGGCGGCAGAGATGCTCGCCGAGCTGGAAGAGCCCGGCGCAGTGGAAGAACTTGCGGCGGCGCTGCTCGAACCCGAAGAGGGCTGGCCGGAGCCGCCCGAATCGCCCGAAGGAGGCGAACCGCCCCATGATCCAGAAGGCCCAGCGCGGCGGGGAGGCCCGCCAGACCGAGCGGAAGCCCGAACAGCAGGCGAAGGAGCGGGCGCAGAAGGCCCGCCTGGACCCGGCGGCGGCGCTGACCGCCCTGATGGGGGGGATGGCCCTGGGCCAGATCCCGCAGCAGGCGGCGCTTGAATTGCAGGCTGGCGTGGGCAACAGCGCCCTGCTCGCGCTGCTGCAGAAGCGGGGCGAACAAAACGAACGGAGCGCGCCTGCGCTGCCCGAAGGGGCGCTTGCCGTCACGCCCCTTCGGGCAGCACAGGCAGAACTGCCGCTCACAGCCCCGCCGGATTTTGCGGCGTTTTTCCCCTTGGGGGAGGGCGCGCCCATGGAAGTATGACGAGGAGGGAGCGCGGTGGAAGCCAAGGATACCCGGGCGCTGCTCGTGGCGCTGCTCGCCGGCAGCGGGGCCGACTGGAAGGAAGAGGCGGGCTGGATCCGCTTTCGCCTGCAAAAAGAGGGCGCGGTGTGGGAAATGGCCTGCCGCTGTGAAGACGGCCAGGCGCTTTGCTACGGGCGCTGGCCTTTTGAAGCCGCCGACCGCGCCAGGGCGTTGGAGCGCTGGAGCGAGATCAACAGCCGGCTCACACAAGGCGCCGTGTTCCTTCCCAAAGACGGCCGCCCCGTTTTCCGCACCCGGGCGGACCTGAAGGATCCCTACGGGGCCCGCCGCCGCCTGATCGAAGCCATAGAGACCAACGCCGCCGCCATCGCCCGCTATTGGGGCCGCTTGTGCGGCAAATGACCCCCGTGTGCTTTGGACCTTGACGGGCCGTTTGAGAGCTGTTCCGGGCGCTTGTTCCCTTGCGCGGCCGGCGGGGCGATCAGACCCCGGCAGGTGTTCCTGCCAATCCTATATATCTTTCCTAATCCATTCATGACGACCCATATCAAGACGAAAGGAGAGGAGCGTCACAGCCGGCGCACAGCCAATATGTGGCGTGAAGCGAAACAATGGCAGAGTATTTGTCCCCAGGTGTGTATGTAGAGGAGTATGATTCGGGTGCAGTGCCCATGCAGGGCGTCAGCACCAGCACGGCGGGCTTTGTGGGCCTGGCCGAGCGCGGCCCCGTGATCGGCCAGCCCCAGCTGGTCACCAGTTTTGCCGACTACAAGCGGATGTACGGCGGCTACCTCAGCGAGGCAGGTTACGGCGCGGCCCGTTTCCTTCCCTACGCAGTGGAGCAGTTCTTCGCCAACGGCGGCTCGCGCGCCTACATCATGCGCGCTGTGCCCGACGACGCCAAGGCCGGCAGTGTGACCGCCGGCGTGCTGAAGATCAGCGCCGCCAGCCCCGGCTCTTGGGCCGAGAACATGCGCGTGACCGTGGCGCCCTCCTACAAGGCGAAGACCCAGGTGTTCGCCGTGAACGGCGCCGACCTTACCCTTAAGAACGCCGACGGCTTCAACCCCGGCGACGTGGTGGAGCTGTTCGACGGCGTGAAGTCCGCTTACGCCACCGTCAAGAGCGTGCTCGACAAGGTCGTCACTCTCGACGCCCCCTGCACCCTCAACGTGGCCGACACCAAGGTGGGCACCGCAAAGTACATCCGTACCTGCGAGATCACCATCACCGCCCGCCTCGACGAGACCGTGGAGGTCTTTGAAAACCTTTCTTTGAAGCCCGACGCGCTCAACTACGCGCCCATCAAGACCGCCAAGAGCGACCTCATTCGGGTGGAGATCGTGGCGGCTGCGCCCGCCAAGGCCGCCGCGCCCGCCAAGGATGACAAAAAGGACGACAAGAAGGAAGGCGAAGCCGCTCCCGCGCCCGCCGCGCCCGCCAAGGCTGCCGGCATCACCCCCTATGAGCTGTGCGGCGGCACCGGCGCCGAAATGGTGCTCACCCCCGCCGGCGGCAGCAACGGTTCGGTGCTGAAGGTCACGGCCGACGCCTATTTGGGCAAGGACGACGGCCCCGGCAGGCGTACCGGCCTGCAGGCCTTCCTCGAAAACAGCAACGTCTCCATCATGGCCATCCCCGGCGTGACCACGCCCGAGGTGCAGTCGGCGCTCATCGGCTTCTGCGAAGGCCGCAAGAGCTGCTTCGCCATCCTCGACGTGCCGATGGATCTGAAGAAGACCAACGACGTTGCGAACTTCCGCGACATGTACGATTCCACCTATGCCGCCATGTACCACCCCTGGCTGCAGATGTACGATGCCGGCGCCAAGCGCCCCGCGTACTTCCCGCCCTCTGGCGCGATGGCCGGCATTTACGCCCGCAGCGACAACGAGCGCGGTGTGCACAAGGCGCCCGCCAACGAAGTTGTGCGCGGCTGCACGGGCCTTTCGTGCAACTACAACAACGGCGAGCAGGACATTCTGAACCCCATTGGCGTCAACCTCATTCGCGCCTTCCCCGGCCGCGGCATCCGCGTGTGGGGCGCCCGCACCATCAGCTCCAACGGGCTGTGGAAGTACCTGAACGTGCGCCGCTTGTTCATCTACGTGGAAGAGTCCATCAAGGCCAACACCAACTGGGTGGTCTTTGAGCCCAACAGCGAGACCCTTTGGGGCCGCGTGACCCGTACCATCGAAGCCTTCCTGGCCACCTGCTGGCGCGACGGCGCCCTGGCCGGCTCCAGCCCCGACCAGGCCTACTTTGTGGAGTGCGGGCCCACCACCATGACCCAGGACGATATCGACAACGGCCGCCTGATCTGCCAGATCGGCATCGCGCCCGTGAAGCCTGCTGAATTCGTCATCTTCCGCATCACCCAGAAGACTGCGACGAGCGGCGAGTAAGGCGATTTCCCCTACACTAAGAAAGGACGAGAACATCAATGGCTATCAGTTATCCATACAGAGTATTTCGATATCAGGTGGAAATCGACGGCATCAGCCGCGCGGGCTTCTCGGAAGTCTCCGGTATGAGCTCTTCGGTGGACGCCGTGGAATACCGCGAAGGCGACGACCTCAGGAACACCCCCCGCAAGCTCATGGGCCTGACCAAGTTCGGCAACGTCACCCTGCGCTGGGGCGTTTCGGACGATTCCGACTTCCTCGACTGGGTCTACTCCGTTGCACCCACCAACACCGCGCCGCCCACCGGATTGGTGCGGCATAACGTCACCATCACGCTGATCGACGACGCCGGCAACCCCGGCCCCTCGTGGAACCTCATCAACGCCTGGCCCGTGGGCTACACCGTGCCCGACCTCAACGGTATGGGCGGCGAAGTGGCCATCCAGAGCCTGGAACTGTGCCACGAAGGCCTGGAGCACACCCCCGGCGCTGCCGCCGGCGAGCCCTCGCCCATCTAACCGAACGCCGGCTGACGGCCGGAAAAACGCGGCGCATCCCCCGCCGGCGCAAAGCCGGCGGGGGCGCATCGCCGCGAAGAGGAGAACGGCATGGAAACCGAATTTGAATTTGAGCTTCCCCGCGGCTATGTAGACAAAAACGGCGATGTGCACAAGCGCGGCACCATGCGCCTGGCCACCGCTGCCGACGAGATCCTGCCCCTGAGAGACCCCAGGGTGCAGCAGAATTCGGGGTATCTCACCATCATTTTGCTCTCCCGGGTCATCACCCGCCTGGGGACGCTGAGCAGCATCAACACCCGGGTGATCGAGGGGCTCTTCACCATGGACCTTGCTTATTTGCAGGATCTTTACCAGCGCATCAACATGTCTGAACTGCCGGTGTACAAGGTGACTTGCCCGCATTGCAATCAGGAGATCGAGGTGCCGCTGGATTTTTTATTGAGCTAGGGCTGGTGCTCTACCCCCAGGAACAGCTCTACCAGGAGATGACGTTCCTGTCCTACTATTTGCACTGGTCCCACCGCGAAGTGATGGCGTTGGACCACCTGGAGCGCCGCCGTTGGTGCAGGGAGGTTTCGGCCGTCAATCAAAAGCTCAGCGGTCCTGAACAAAAAACGTTTGAATTCCGTTAACAAAAGGGGGAAGACCCGGCCATGGGCATTTTGTATCAGGAGCCGTTCAAGGCGTTCCGCTTTTTGGTGGAAGTCGAGAACAGCGGGGCTGTCGTGGCTGCGTTCACCCAGTTTTCGGGCGTGAAGATGGAAGTGGAGACCATACAGGCCCGCTCCGGCAACGACGGCCGCGGCGTGCAGGAATACGTGCCGGTCTTTACGCGCTTTGCCCCGGTCACGCTCACCAAGGGCGTGGTGGGGGACAACGATTTTCTCGACTGGCTCTTTTCGGCGGCAGCCGCTGCCAACAGCGGCCCCACGGGGAGCAACCTTTACCGCACCATCAACATCGTGGCGCTCGACGACCAAGGCAACCGCGGCGTTGTTTGGTCGCTCAAAAACGCGCTGCCCATCGGCTACGAGCTCGCCCCCATGGACGGCGGGCGCAGCGAAGTGCTTTCTGAAAGCCTGACCTTTGCCATTACGGGCATGGAGCGCATCACCAATCCGCCGCCCGGGGCCTGAGTTTACAGCACGGGCTGTTCCGGCGAGGGATTTTCGTGTACAATCAAGTCGTGACCGATCACAGTTTGAAACATAAAGCAGAAAAGCGAGGTGACAGAGGTGGCAGAAGGATCCTATTTGTCCGGCGCTTATTTTGAAGTGAGCCTGATCGGCCCGGGCGCGGCGCTTTTGGGGCGCTTTACCTCTGTGACCGGCTTGAACATGGAACTGGAGTACGAAGTTTACAACGAAGGCGGCCTCAACTACCCCCGGTTTTTCTTTAAGGAAAACAAGCCCCAGGTGCTGGTGCTGGAACAGGGCGTGGTCACGAGCGTCGACTCCGTTTCTCTGTTGATGAATATGTGTATCCTGGGCATGTCCATCCCCTTGGCGGGGACGGTCACCTTAAAGGATAGTTTTGGCTCCTCACAGAGGATCTGGTCCATTGTGGGGGCGTATTTGCAGAAATATGTCGGCCCGGACCTGAACAGCAATCAGGCCGCGCTGGCCGTGAGCCGCATAGAGTTGATCTACAACGGGTGCTGCTGATGGAAAAGGACGTCAAAGACATCTCTGTGATTAAACCGGATATGGCGGTAGTGGGGCAGGACCGCTTGGGCCTGTCCCCCTTTGGTATGCTGTCGCAGGTGTTCAATCAGGAGGTCGTGAGGCGTTCGCAGCTGCACCTGGGGTTTTACCAGCCGGTGCCCCTCGCGCTGCTCGAAGAGGAGCAAGGGGAGGAAGCCGCTGCGGCAAAGCCCGCCGAACTGCATTTGCAGTTCGAGGTAAACGTCAAAGTAGAAGCGCCCAAAGAAAAGGCAAAGGGCAAAAAAGAGGCGCAGGAAAAGCCCGCGCCCGCCGCGCCGGAGCAGCGGATCTTGGAGCGGGTGCGCCTGCTGCAAAAAGAGCTGCGCGAGAGCCGCGAGACCACCCGCCGGGTGATCTTGCAGTCCGACGCTTACCGAAAAGAAGCCCGTTTGCCTGGCGAGGCCCGGGCGGCAAAGGGCGCTGCGCCGGGCAGGGGCGCGCCCGTTGCCCTTGGTTCCTCTGCTGCGCTCGCCGCGAAAGAACTGCCGCTTGCCGTGGCCGCTACGGCCGCGCCTTCCGGGGGCGACTGGACCCCGCGGTGGCAGCAGGCCCATCCCGGCTACCCGGCGCAAAAAGAGGCCGGGCAATTGGAGAGTACGCCGGCCGGCAGCATTTTGCTGCCCGACGCGCTGCGCCGCCGCCGGCAGGAAATTTTAGGCCGGCAGGAGCGCGGGCTGCCGCCGCTGCCCGAACTGACCGCCGCCCTGGAATGGGCGGCCGAAGGCAGCGCCGAAGCCGGCGTTCCGGCGCAGGAAAAATTGGCGCACATGGCCGAAGAGGCGGTCCGCCGCACGCTGGCGGAGGACCGCGCGCGCCGGGCGGAGCCGCAGGCCCCCAGGGAGCCCTCAGGCTCAGCTGCGCTGCACGGGCCCGCCCCGCAGGAAGATGCGCGGCAGGAAGCCTGGCAACAAGCACAGCGTACCAGGCCCGGGCGCCGGGAGGACGAAGGGGCGGCAGAGCAGCCGGCGCCCCGTCAGGCCGGGGCAAAAGAGCCGCGCCTGGGCGCGCAGCGCCCGGCAGCTGTGGCGGGCGAACCTGCGCCTGCCGCCTGGCAGTCCCGTTTGAGGATGGAAGAAGAGGTGCAAACGGCCAAATTTGGCCGCCGCACAGAACAGGAGGGATCCCCCGAAAAAACGCGCGCCCCGGAAGCGCGGCAGGAAACCAGTATGGCCGGCCAGGCCGGCCTGCCGGCAGAGGCTTTGCAAAAAGAAGACGGCCGGGAAGCGCCTGCCGTGGCCCTTCCCGCAGAGGGAGAGGGCCAGCCCGTGCCGGGGGAGCTTCCCCTGGCTTACCGCGAAGAGGAAGAGACCGGCGAACAGTCGGAAGGCCCTGCACAAAAAAGCCGGGCGCAGAGCCTGGCGGCGGAGCAGAAAACAGAGCCGCCCGCCCAACGGGCAGAGGCGGACCGCGCCGGGCAGCCCGCCCGGCAAACGGCCGGACCGGTCATGCCGGCGGGCCCCAAAGACGAGGCAGAAGAGCGCTTGGCAGGCCAAGCCCGCACCGCCGCGCCGGCCCAAGGCGTGCCTGTTGGGAAAAGCGCAGAAGGGGAAGCTCCGCCCGCAGCGCCTGCCACGACCGGGGCGAGGGCCGCGGCGGGGGAAGGAGGCGCGCAAAGCGCACAGCCCGCCATTGCCCGGCCGGCAGAGGGGCAACATGCCCCGGCTGCGGGCGAAGAGCCGCTGACCTACCGCGCAGAGTCCGCACCGGGCGAAGCGCAGGCCGCGCCCGCCCGCCCGGCAGCTGCGGCCGAAAAACAAAGCTCTGCCATGCAGGGCGCAGTGCCTTCCTCTACAAAGGAAAAGCCGATGGCGGCAGAAAGAACGCCGCATAGCGCACAGCAGCAGGCCGCGCAGAAAGAGGCCGCAGGGGCCATGACTCCGGCGCGGCAAGCCCAAGCCCCAGCGCCGGCAGATACACCGGCGGCGCAGGCCGCCGGCACGCCAGCGCGGCGCACGGCGGTCGAAGAAAGGACAGAGCCAGCAGGAGCTATTCCCGCTGTTTTCCAGGACGGGTTTGACTCGCCCGCCGTTGCCCGGCCGGCAGAGGAGCAACATGCCCCAACTGCGGTCGAAGTGCCGCTGACCTACCGCGCAGAGTCCGCACCGGGCGAAGCGCAGGCCACACCTCCGGCAGCGCCCGCCCGCCCGGCAGCTGCGGCCGAAAAACAAAGCCTTGCCGTGCAGGGCGCAGCGTCTTCCTCTACAAAAGAAAAGCCGCTGGCGGCAAAAAGAACGCCGCATAGCGCACAGCAGCAGGCCACGCAGGAAAAGGCCACAGGGGCCATGACTCCGGCGCAGCAAGCGCAAGCCCCGGCGGCAGATACACCGGCGGCGCAGGCCGCCGGCACGCCAGCGCGGCGCACGGCGGCCGAAGAAAGAACAGAGCCAGCAGGAGCTATTCCCGCTGTTTTCCAAGACGGTTTTGACTCGCCCGCCGTTGCCCGGCCGGCAGAGGGGCAACATGCCCCGTCTGCGGGCGAAGTGCCGCTGACCTACCGCGCAGAGCTCACGCCGGGCGAAGCGCAGGCCACACCTCCGGCAGCGCCCGCCCGCCCGGCAGCTGCGGCCGAAAAACAAAGCCCTGCCGTGCAAAACGCAGCGCCTTCCTCTACAAAGGAAAAGCCGATGGCGGCAGAAAGAACGCCGCATAGCGCACAGCAGCAGGCCGCGCAGAAAGAGGCCGCAGGGGGCATGACTCCGGCGCAACAAGCGCAAGACCCGGCAGCAGATACACCGGCGGCGCAGGCCGCCGGCACGCCCGCCGAAGAAAGGACAGAGCCAGCAGGGGCCACCCCCGCTGTTTTCCAGGACGGGTTTGACTCGCCCGCCGTTGCCCGGCCGGCAGAGGGGCAGCATGCCCCGGCTGCGGGCGAAGTGCCGCTGACCTACCGCACAGAGCCCACGCCGGGCGAAGCGCAGGCCGCGCCCGCCCACCCGGCAGCTGCGGCCGAACAACAAAGCCCTGCTGCACAGGGCGCAGCGCCTTCCTCTACAAAGGAAAAGCCGATGGCGGCAGAAAGAACGCCGCAT
>CALWSW010000065.1 GCA_944384305.1 uncultured Christensenellaceae bacterium | reverse complement strand
CGAAGGCCTTTTCGGCTCGCAGACGGGGTCCCCTAAGCTTACCCCATGCTTTTTGAGCTGCGCTCAAAAGGCATGGGGGCCCCAGCGGCCTCGTGCGGGCGTCCCCGGGGTCCCTCGATTGAGTTTGTGCTGCAAAGCGGGAAACCACACCCGGGGCCCCCAATATTTTCTTGTAAAGAAAATGTTGGGGTGGGTTTCGCGGGGGTGGTCGGAGAGCCGAACCCGGCCTGCGGACCTCACGCCTAAAAAAGCCTGCGGCCGCAGCCGCAACAAAAGAGAAAGAAGCGGGCTCCTTCAGAAGGACTTCCTTCTGTATTTAAAGGTATCGGAAAAATTTTCGTTTCTGCAAGAACGCCCGCCCCGGGTCGAGGGAGACGGCAGTTCTACGAGTCTACATCGTGGGGGAAAAACAAAGGTTGTACGAACTTAGCCCACCCAGGTAGTACTGGAAGGGAAGTCTTTTTTGCGAAACTCAGAAGATGGTATGAAGAACGAAAGTTGAGAAGAAAGTTGCCGCACCGGCGGAGGACGATAAAAGCGGGTCTGACCAGAAGCGGTCAAGAGAAGTCACTGCCCCGGCGGGGAGACGATAAAGGAGGGTCTGGCCCGCAACGGTCAGAAAAAAATCCGCACTGGCGGGGGCCCCGAGTATGGGGCCACATTTCGCGGAAGAACCCCCTGCGCAGGGGGCCAAAAACCTGGCGGGCCTGAAGGGCGAAAGGGGTTCAGAAAACAGGCGGGCCTGAAGGGCCAAGGGGTTTAGGAACCCCTACTTATGGTAAGGCTCATTGGCCAGGATCTTAAAGGCCCGGTACACCTGTTCCAGCAAGATCACCCGCATGAGCTGGTGGCAGAAGGTAAAGTCCGAAAAGCTGAGGGAAACATCGGCCCGGCGGGAGACCTCGGGCGAAAGCCCCAGTGACCCGCCGATGACGAAATCGATGGTGCTTTTGCCGGAGGCGGCGGTGCGCTCCAGGAAGGCCGCGAAGGCCTCGCTGCCCATGCGCCTGCCGCCGATCTCCAGCGCGATGACGTAATCGGAAGGGCGGATCTTTGCGAGCAGGCGCGCGCCCTCGGCGGCGCGGACCTGGTCTTCCTCGCGCGCAGAAAGGGTGGGCGGGGCCTTTTCGTCCGGCACTTCCACCACGCTCACGCGGGCGCGGCCGGTGAGGCGCTTCTGGTACTCGGCACAGGCATCGGCGTAAAAGCGTTCGCGCAGCTTGCCAACGCACAGGATGTTGACGGTAAGCAGGTCTGCCCCCTCCTCTCTTTTGCCCGGCGCACGGTTTTTCCCGAAAAGCGGTCCGGCAAAGCGGTATGGTCTTTTGATTTTCTACCTATTATATATAGAGCCCCTTATATTTATATATAGCCCCTTATATCACCACGCGGCGCGCGGGCAGCCGCGCAGCGCACAGCCGGCAGGGCGGGCCAACTGGCGCCCATATGCTGTGGTTTTTCCGCCCCGGGCACACAAGGGCGCAGGGTCGAAAAAGACGACGGAAATTCCCAAAGACTAAAAAACCGCCGCAGAATCAGCTTAATTATTTAAGAAACAGCCAAAATTTTCTTAATTTTTCCAGCTGCTGCCCGGCTTTTGCGCGTTTAATAGCTGAACACAAAGTTCTTTTCGGGCGCGGAACGGCCGGCGAGCAACAGATCGGCATCGGCCCCGGCCTGCAGGCCGAGCTTGGAAAGCGCCTCGGCCGACGCGGCAAGGGCGAGCTCGGGGCGGTTGTTTTCGGCGCTGAGGTGGCCGAGCAAAAAGGCGCGCGCGCCCTCCATGGCGAGGCTGGCGACGGTGCGGGCGCAGGCCTCGTTGGAAAGGTGGCCGCGGCGGCCGAGGATGCGGGCCTTGAGGCGGGCGGGGTAGCGGCCGTTTTTTAAGAGCTCGACGTCGTGATTGGATTCGAGCAGCACCAGGGCGGAGCCGCGGATGGCCTGAAAGACCGATTCGGCCATGAAGCCCATATCGGTGGCGCTGGAAATTTTGACGCCGCGCAGGTCGAAGGCGAAACCCACCGGGTCGGCGGCATCGTGCGGGATGGGAAAGGGGGTGACGCGCAGCTCGTCCAGGAAAAAGTCGCTGCCGGATTCGAAGGCGATGCAGTTGGCCTCGGGCAGCTCGCCCAGCGCGGGGCGCATGGCCGCCCAGGTGCCGCGGGAGGCGTAAATGGGCAGGCCGTATTTGCGGGAAAGCGCGCCCGCGCCCTTGCAGTGGTCGGTGTGCTCGTGGGTGATGAGGATGCCCGAAAGCGCGGCGGCGCTGCAGTTGGCCTCCTTCAACAGCTTCTCAAGCGTGCGGCAGGCCGCGCCGGCGTCGATGAGGTAGTGCGCGCCGTCGGCGGTGAGCAGGGCGGCGTTGCCGCTGCTGGAGCTGCAGAGCGGGCAGTATTCCAATTTGTGCGACATTGTAAAACTTATTTCCTTAAAAATCGGTTAAAAATGTTTTAAAATTCGTTATTTTCTTCTGCTTCACGCGCGGCGGCCTTTTGGGCGCCCTTTTTGTAGCCTTCGGCCAGGCGCAGCAGGCGGGCGGGGGTGTTTTCTTTGGGGAAGGCGGCGGCGTGGAGCCACAGCCAGTGCTTCACCTCGCCCACGGCGGGGCCGGAAAAGCCCAGGGCCATGAGGTCGCGGCCGGTAACAGCCAGCTCGTTGGGGGAAAAGGGCGCGCCCTCCCCTTCCATGCGGCCCAGCAGGTACAGCCAGCGCTCGGCCGATGCCACCCGGCCGTAACGCCCGGCCGAACCGCGGAAGTCGGCGCGGCGCACCTCGGCGAGCTGGCGCACAAACTCCGGCCCCAGCTGCGCAAAGCGGCGGCGAAGGGTCTTTTCTTTGGCGTCGCCGCGCAGGTCGTACATGTGCGCGTCAATAAGGGCGCAGACCCGTTCGGCCAACGCCTTGGGCAGGCGGAGGGCGGCAAGGTCGGCCCCGGCGGCTTCGGCCCCCAGGGCGGGGTGCTCGTGCATATCGCCCCGGGCGCTGAGCGAAAGGGGTTTGCCCACGTCGTGCAGCAGCGCGGCGAGGCGGAGCACAAGGGTGGGGGGCGCAAAGGCCATGGCGCACACCGAGTGGTGGAACACATCGTACCGGTGGTACTTGGGGTCCTGCTGCACATTGCAGCAGGGCAAAAGCGAAGGCAGCACCGCACCGAGCGCGCCCAGGCTGTGCAGCAGCAGAATACCGCGGACGGGGGCGGAAGCGCCGCCGGGCTGGGGCGCGCCGTAGCGCGCATCGGAAAGCAGGAGCTTAACAAGCTCGGCGGCCCGGCGCTCGCCGGGGATGTCCCACAGGCCATGGGCGTGGGCGCGGGCGGCGGCAAGGGTCTTTTTTTCGACCTCGAAGCCCAGTTCGCAGGCGAAGCGGGCCAGGCGCAGCACGCGCAGGCCGTCATCCTGCAAAATGACGTTGGGGTCTGGCGTTGTGGCGCGAATGAGGCGCTTTTTTAAATCCTTCTGCCCGCCGGTGGGGTCTATGACCTCGCCGGTTTGGGTGTGGGCGTACAGGGCGTTGACGGTGAAGTCGCGGCGGAAGGCATCGGCGGCGAGGTCTTGCGAAAAGACCACGCCGGTGGGGCGGTGGGAGCCGCCCTGGGCGTAAACTTCCCGGCGGAAGGTGGTGCACTCGGTAAGGAAGCGCTCGCCGCCCAGAACGCCCGAAAGGCGGACGGTGCCGAAGGCGGCGTCGCGCACATCGGCCTTCAGCCCCAGCTCGCGGCCGATGGCGGCGGCGCGTTCGGGCGGGGCGGCCGAGGCGGTGTCCCAATCGCTCAGGGGCAGGCCCAGCAGGGTGTTTCGCACCAGGCCGCCCACGGCGTACAGCGAAACGCCGCGCTCAGAAAAAGCGCGGCCGAGGAGTTTTAAGGGCTGGGGGATGGCGATGTTCACGCAGACTCCTTCCTTCTTTTGCAAAAGCGCCCGGCCTTCCAGAGGATCTTAAAAGCCGCGGGGGGAACCGCCGGCCCCCTTTCGTTTTTTTGACCCGCGGGCCCGGCGCAAAGCTTTCCCAACGGGCGGGAAGGCCCCGCCAAGCGCTTTAGCGTTTGGCCTTGGGCGCGGCGTTGGATTTTTGCCTGCCCGAGCCGTGCAGTTTGGTTTTGCGCATGATCTGGCAATCCCAATAATCGTAATGGCCGCCGAACTGCTCGGCAATGCGCACGACCTTGTTGGTGTAGCCGTCGATGGTGCGCTTGTCGATAGAGCCGACGTGGCGCACACACATACAGTAGGGGTAATCCTTTTCGGCCAAAAAGAAGGGGTCGCCCAGGGCAAAGCCGCTTTGGCGGGCGGTCTGCTCAAAGCCGATGCGGGAGGGTTCGTCGGGGAAGGAGCAATAGTGGTTGATGCGGCGGGGGGCGTGAAGGTCGTCGCCGTAGCGCTCCATCATTTCGATCTGCTCGGCGTTCTTCATGGTTTGCCGGGCGGCGGCGTTGGGGTAGAGCTCGGCGCGGTAAATGCGCCACTCCGGGTCGTAGCGGATGTCGTAATCCACAGCCAGGCTGCGCTGCTTTTCGCAGAGCTTGACGGCGGCCATGAGGCTGGGCTCGTCGGCGGCGTAGGCGTAAATGAGCAGCGCGCTGCCCCAGGTGCGGGCGGCCACCAGCGCGACGTTGACCTTGGGGCAGAAGCGGCCCAGGGCCTTGAGCTCGCGGGTGAGGCGGCGGTCGGCGCGGTAGGACATCATGGCGGCGGCGTAGTTTTTGCGCAGAGCGATGCGCAGCATGAGCAGCATGGGGAGCCGTTTGCGCTCGGCGGCGCTGGAGACCGGGCGAAGGTCGACCTGCACGACCGAGGTCTTACCGTCGAACTCCGAGTCGTAAGAGACCCATTTTTCCATACCCAGCGCGGCCACCCCCTTTTTGCCTGTTTTTTGCTGCGCGCAAGCGCTTTTGTTTTTTTATTATAGCACACCCCACGGTTGGGGGAAAGTATTGGCTGCGCGCGGCCGGGCGGCTGGATGTTGGCCTGCTATTCTCCACTTTTGCTGCAAAATATTGCTATTTTTCGGCAGACCATGCTATAATTGGAGGAGTTTTAGGCGAAATTATGGGTATTTTGCCCCATTTTGCACTTACCTTGCCTTTTGGGAGGAGGCCTTTTCTATGCGGATCGATGTTTACCCTGTGTACACCGAAGTTGCCGAGCGCGACCTGCGCGAGCGCACGCTCGTGATGATGGACGTGCTGCGCGCCGGGCCGGCCATTACCGCGGCGGTGCAGAGCGGCGCGGAAAAGGTCATTCCCATGCGCGAGGTTTCGGAGGCCATTGCGCTTTCGCGCACGCTGGAGCGGGCCGACACCGTGCTGGCGGGCGAGCGGGACGGGCTGGCGCTTGCGGGGTTTGACACCGGCAGCTCGCCTTTGTGGTTCACGCCCGAGCGGGCGGCGGGCAAAACCGTGGTGATGACCACGGCAAACGGCACGGCGGCGCTGACTTCGGCGCGCATTACCGACCGGGTGCTGGTGGGGTCTTTGGTGAACCGCGCAGCGGTGGCAGAGGCCATTGTGCAGCTGGGGCAAAACGCCGCCATTATTTGCGCGGGCACGGACGGCCGCTTTTCGGCCGACGACATTTACGGCGCGGGAGCGGTGCTTTCGGCCGTGCGGCAGCGCACCGGGGCGCTCTCTTCCAACGACGTGGGGGTGCTGGCCGAGCTGTTTTACGAAGCCGACCGCGCCGCCCACCGGTTTTTGATGGAGACCGAAAACCTGCGCCGGCTGCTGGAGCTGGGCTGCGGGGCCGATGTGGAATATTGTTTTAGAGAAGACTCGACCCTCATTGTGCCGGTGTACTTTGACGGGTACATTGGGGCGCGGTGACCGGCGGGGCTTTAAGCGCCGCCGCAAAAGCGGCGGCAGCCTGTTTTGCAGCAGGCCTAAAAGGAAAGGTCCCGTTGGGCGGGCGCGCGGGCAATCCAAAGGCGCGCGCTTCTGCCGCTTTGCTGCCCCGCCCGCGCAAAGGCTTTGGGGGAACATTTTCATTTCCGGCAAAAGAATGGCGCCGCCTGCACTTTTTTGCAAAAATCTTTTTCGTTCATTGCATCTGCCTTCTTTTTGTGGTAACATAAACATATTCAAAGATTACCTTCCAAAATTTTAAACCGTACAATATTCTAGGTCAAAAACCGCCCTTTACCAACTTAAAACCAGAAAATATTGGCATTTTTGCCGTTGAAACTTTTGCCGCACCCAGACGGCACACACACCAAACACATCAAGGGGGATTTTTGCAACATGAGAAGACTGGTCAATGATCCGTATCAGATCGTAGAAGAAATGCTGGAAGGCTACTGCGCCGCGTTTAAGGACAAGGTCGAGCTCATCGGCGAAATGAAGCGCGTGGTGGTGAGCAAGAAGGCTCCCATCAAGGACAAGGTCGGCATCATCGTAGGCGGCGGCAGCGGCCATGAACCCCTGTTTTTGGGCTATGTGGGCGACGGCTTTGCCGATGCGGCCGTTATTGGCAACATCAACACCTCGCCTTCTCCCGAGCCCTGCTACGAGGCCGTAAAGGCCGTGGACGCCGGCAAGGGCTGCGTGTACCTTTACGGCAACTACGCCGGCGACGTGCTGAACTTTGACATGGGCGCCGAAATGGCCGCCGACGACGGCATCCGCGTGGAGACCGTGCTGGTGACCGACGACGTCATCTCGGCCGAGAACGTGGAAGACCGCCGCGGCATTGCGGGCGACTTCTTCGTGTTCAAGGCCGCGGCCGCGAAGGCCGAGCTGGGCGGCGACATCGACGAAGTTGTGGCCGCTGCGAAGAAGTGCAACGCCAACTGCGCCACCATGGGCGTGGCCATGGGCGCCGCCGACCACCCGAACACCGGCACCGTGATGTTCGAGATGGAAGAGGGCGACATGGAAATTGGTATGGGCATTCACGGCGAACCCGGCGTGAAGCGCGAAAAAGCCCGCCCCATGGATGAAGTTGTGGACGAAATCCTCGACGTGCTCATTCCCGAGCTGAAGCTCAAAGAGGGCGACGAAGTTTACGTGCTGGCCAACAGCCTGGGCGCCACCCCGCTGATGGACCTGATGGTAGGCTTCCGCCGCGTGGCCGAAGTGCTGGGCGAAAAGGGCATTAAGATCTACAAGACCCTGGCCGGCCCCTATGCTTCCACCATGAACATGCCCGGCTTCTCCTTCACCCTGCTGAAGCTGGACGACGAGCTCAAGGAGCTGATGGACTACCCCACCGACGCGCCCTACTTCGTGCAGAAGTAAGCCGTTACAACAACAAAACGCTTTGCCGGGCAGGGGTTTTCCTTGCCCGGCCTTCAATGGAACGAGGTAATTGTAATGTATGATGTGTTGATCCCCAAGGCGTATTTTGTCAAGCTGCTCGAAAACCTTGCCGCCATGGTGGAGGAGCAGAAGGACTACCTGACCCATTTGGACGCGCAGATCGGCGACTCGGACCACGGCGTGAACCTGAGCATTGGGTTCCGCGAGGTCATGAAGAAGCTGCCCGACCTGGTCGCGCAGGATGTGGACATCGCCACG
Organism: uncultured Christensenellaceae bacterium; assembly: GCA_944384305.1. Taxonomy (GTDB): domain Bacteria; phylum Bacillota; class Clostridia; order Christensenellales; family CALWSW01; genus CALWSW01. Next base: position 3,266 of record CALWSW010000065.1, on the reverse strand, counting down.
CTTTTGAAAAAGTCGGGCATGAGCCTGCTCTCGCGCGTGGGCGGCGCTTCCGGCCCGCTGTACGGCAGCCTCTTTATGAAGCTGGGCGCGCCCGTTGCCGGCAAGAACGAAGTGACCTTTGCCGAGCTGTGCGAAATGATCAAGTCCGGCATTGACGCCGTGGTTTCCCGCGGGAAGGCCGAGCTGGGCGACAAGACCATGGTAGACGCGCTGCTGCCCGCCCGCGACGCGCTCTTTGCCGGCATGGAAGAGGGCTTAAAGCCCCTGGACGTGATGGAAAAGGCCGTGGCCGCCGCCGAGGCCGGCCGCGATTCCGTGGTGGACAAGGTGGCCAAGAAGGGCCGCGCCATGCGCCTGGGCGAGCGCGCCATTGGCCACGTGGACCCCGGCACGGCTTCGAGCTGCCTGTTTTTGCGGGTGTTTACCGACACGCTCAAAGAGTTTGTGTAACGGGCGCCCATTCCCGCTCCTTTTTCCGCAAAAGCCCCGCGCTTTTGCGGAATTTTTATTGTAGTACGAAAACCCGCAAAGCAGGCGATAGCCTGTTTTGCCCCAGCCCCCAGCCCCGATTTTGCCCCATTCCAGCGATTTCCGGGCGTTAGGGTGTAAACATTCTGTGTCTTTGCTTGAACCGCACCAATGGCCGTAATATAATCGGACTATAAGCTTAACCCGACCAAAGGAGTATTGTTTGAATATGAAGAATTCGCAGAAGTTCGCCCTCGTTCTGGCGCTGTTGCTGCTGTTTGCCGCGCTTACCGGCTGCGGCCCGAGCACCAGCGAAAGCCAGAACCCGACGCAGGACGGCGTGATCGGCGCGCCCGATCTGAGCGCCTCGCCCGTGCCGGGCGACCCTTTCCCCACGTTCGACAGCTCGCAGTTTGAGGACCCGGACGGCATCCCCGATGAAGGCGACGAAGGCCTGGGCGAAAAGATGAACTACGAGGAGCACTACGAAGAAGCCAAGGCCAAAAACAGCGACGTGGTGGGCTGGATCTCGGTGCCCAACACCGTGATTGAATACCCCGTGGTGCAAACCACCGACAACGAATACTACCTGTACCACAACGTCGACCGCGAGGAATCCAAGTCCGGCGCGATTTACATGGACTACCGGAACACCGACTTTGAAAATGATAAGCACATTATCATTTACGGGCACAATATGCGAAACGGCACGATGTTCCACGAGCTGAACAACTACAAAATGCAGGACTTCTTCGACCAGAACTCCATCATCACCCTTTACTATCAGGGCGAAATGTACCAGTACCAGGTATTTTCGGCGCAGGTGGTGCTGGCCGATGTCAACTTCATCCGCACCAGTTTCAAGAGCGACGAGGAGTTTGTGCAGTACTTTACCGAGTTCCAGGACGAGAGCAAGTTCACCACCAACGTAGAGATCGAGCCGGATGATCAGATCCTTACGCTTTCCACCTGCACCTACGAGTACGACGATTCCCGCTTTATCGTGCAGGCCAAGCGGATATGAGAGCATGAAAAACTTCGGGGCGCAGCAGAGCCAAACTGCGCCCCGTTTTCTTTTCCCCGCGCCGGGCGGCAGAGGGGGCGGGCCGCGCAGGACCACCCGCCCAGCCTTCTTTTTGCGGAAATTTGCAAAAAAGACGGGCAAATATTGAGATTTGGGCTTGCAATACGCCGTGCGATTGGTTATAATAAATGTCGCGTCAGATGCTGATGTAGCTCAGTCGGTAGAGCACTTCATTGGTAATGAAGAGGTAGGCAGTTCGAATCTGCTCATCAGCTCCACACCCCGCAAAGCTTTGCGGGGTTTTTTTCTTTCCCCTTTCTTTTTGCAGCGGCCGCCGCGCGCCCCCCAAAGGAGTTCTTCTTTACCAAGGGCGGCCTCTTGCATTATAATGAAAGAGAACCGAAAAAGACTATGGCCCGGCGGCGCGCAGCGCCTGCCGCAGGCAAACAAGGAGTTTTTCCCATGAAATTTACCATAGAAAAAAACGATCTGCTCTCGGCCATTGCCACCGCCACGCGCGCTCTGCCCGCCCGCTCGGCCTCGCCCATTTTGGAGGGCGTGCTGCTGGAAGCGCAGGAAGAGACCAGCCGCCTGCGCCTGGTGTGCACCGACACCGCCCTGCAGGTAGAAACCTTTGTGCCCGCGGCCGTAGCGCTGCGCGGCGTGCTGGTGCTGCCCGGCCGGCTGTTTTACGAGGTGGTGCGCCGCCTGCCGGAAGGCGAGGTAGAGGTCTCCTCGCGCAGCGACAAGGCCAACGCCATTGAGCTGCGCAGCGGCAAGTCCAAGACCAATATGCAGGGCTTTTCTTCCGAAGACTTCCCCGAAATGCCCGCCGTGGCCGAAAAGAGCCGCTTTACCATGCCGCAGAAGTCCCTGCGCTCCATGATCGCGCAGACCCAGTTTGCCATTTCTTCCGACGAGAGCCGCCCCATCCTTACCGGCGGGCTGTTCGAGCTGGAAGGCGGCAAGCTGAACGTCGTGGGCCTGGACGGCTACCGCCTGGCGGTGCGCACCGAGCCCTGCCTGTGCGAGGGCGATACCAGCGCCGTCGTGCCGAGCGGCAGCCTTTCGGCCATTGAGCGCGTGCTGGGCGACGAAGGGGACGTTACGGTAGCGCTTTCGCAGAGTGCCGCGCTGTTCGACGTGGCGCACACCAAGATCACCACCGTGCTGCTTTCGGGCGACTATATGCAGTACAAAAAGATCATTCCGCAGGACAAGCTGACGGTCGTGCAGGTGGGGCGCACCGAGCTGATGTCGGCCATCGACCGCGCTTCGCTCATGGCGCGGGACAGCAAGAACAACCTGGTGCGCTTCTCGGTGGCCAACGGCCTTTTGACCGTCACCTCCAACAGCGAGCTGGGCGACGTGGTGGACGAAGTGCCCATCCACCTCACCGGCGGCGAGCTGGACATCGCCTTTAACGCCAAATTCATGACCGATGTGCTGAAGGTGCTGGGCGACGAGGAAGTTCTGCTCGAAATGAACACCCCTGTTACGCCCTGCGTGGTGCGCCCGCTTTCGGGCGACGCGTGGGTCTACCTGGTGCTGCCGGTGCGCGTGTTCAACTGAGCTGCCCACCGTGGACTACCGCATCAACGACCAGGCGCTGAGCGCCGAAGAGTTCCTCGCCTTTGTAAACCAAGTGTGGCCGGGGGAATACGACCTGCAAAAAACACGTTTGGCGCTTTCCAAGACCCTGAACCTCACCGCATACGACGGCGCGGCCCTCCTTGGGTGTCTGCGCCTCCTCACCGATGGGCAGCCTTAGTAG
>CALWSW010000064.1 GCA_944384305.1 uncultured Christensenellaceae bacterium | reverse complement strand
GTGGAGAGCAGCACCAGCCGGTCCTGGGCCGTCCGGGAAAACAGATTGCGGAAGTGGATGCGCTCCTCCGGGTCCAGCCCCACGGTGGGCTCGTCGAAAATAAGGAAGGGCGGGTCTCCCAGCAGCGCCTGGGCAATGCCCACGCGCTGGCGCTGGCCGCCCGAAAGCGTGCGGATCTTCGCATTGGCCTTTTCTTCCAAATTCACGGCCCGTATCACGTCCTGTATGGCTTTTTTGGGGGCTTTTATTCCTTTGAGCGCAGCCATATAATCCAAAAACTGCGCCGCGGTGAGCTCGTCGAACAGTCCGAAGTCCTGGGGCAAATACCCAAGGTTGGATTTGAGCTGGCGCTCTGCCTTGGCCAAAGGCTTTCCGTCCACCCAAATGCCGCCGCCCGTAGGCGCAAGCGCCGCCACCAGCAGCTTCATCAAAGTGGACTTGCCCGCGCCGTTTTGGCCCAGCAGGCCAACCAGGCTGGGCGCTTTGAGCGTGAGGTTCAGCTGCTTTAATGCCTGCTTGCCGTTGGGGTAGGTCATCGTTAGGTCATGAAGTTCCAGTTGCATCGGTCAACATCCTTTCTGTTGGGATTCCCCCACAGAATACCCGCCCTGTATGGAGAAAAGGTGAAGGCAGGATATGTTCTGCGTGAAAGAAGCTGCCGCAGCATAAGCCGCCGCCGGTTTTTCTGGTTTTTCACCGTTTGTTTGGCCGCACCTCGTGTTTTTTAACTAGCCCTTTCTGTACCGCCCGTCACGATGGGCCGTCAAAACAAACGGCTGCCCGAACGCCTCGTTCTGTGTTTTCTATCCGGCAGCCCGCCCCGTGCCGTTCCAAAATGACCCGCACCAGATAAAGCCCCAGCCCGCTGCCGCCCGTGCGGCGGTTGTGCGAGCCTTCTTCCCGGTAAAAGGGTTCAAACAGGTGGGGCAGGGCCTCTGCCTTGATCCAAACGCCCGTGTTTTCGATGGTGAGCGCCGCTTTCCCTTGCCTGCGCCCGCACCAAACGCAGATCTCCCCGCCCTGTGGCGAGTAGAGCGCGGCGTTTGCCAGCAGGTTCCCAACAGCCTTTTCGAGCATCCGCCAGTCCCCCCGCACCGTCAATTCTGGGCACAGTTCGGCCTTCACCTTTAAGTTCCTTTGGCCGAGCAATTCGGCCACCAGCGCCAGCTGCCGCTCCACCGCTTCCGAAAGGTCCACCTCCCCACAGAGCGCTGCGCCATCCAGCGCCTCCATCCGCGAGACCGTCAGGATCTCCTGGATCAGGGCTTCCATACGCGCCGTCACCTGAAGGGAGCGGGCCAGGTAGGTCTCGCGGTCCCTGTACACGCCCACGCCGTCCAGCATGCCCGAAAGCTGGCCCTTTAAAATGGTGACCGGCGTTTTCAGTTCGTGCGAGGCGGCCGAAAAAAAGGCCGTCCGCTGGCGTTCCAGTTCCCGCTCCTGCTCCACTTCCCCCCTGAGCGCTTCGTTGGAAGCCTTGAGTTCCTGCAGGGCCGCGGAGAGCTTTTGCGCCATTTGGTTGAGGCTTTGCCCCAACTGCCCGATCTCGTCCTGGCGGGTCTCCTCGCAGGTCCACCCAAGATCCAGCTCGGCCAGTTTCCCTGCGATCCCGCTCAGCCGCACGATGGGCCGGGCAATGTATTTGGAGTAGGCCAGGGCACACAGCAGCGAAAACGCAAGCAGCGCCAGCAGCAGCCACGGCGCCATTTGCACCAGCGCCCGCACCGCCAGATTCTCGGCCTTTAACCTGGGCGTCACATAAAGCGTATACGCCTCTCTTTGGCCTGCAAAATACACCTCGGCTGCAATGGCGGCCTGGTCCGAAAGGGTGACCGTGACCGATTCCGCGCCCTTGCCCCCCTGCATTTCTACCGTTGTATACGCAACAGCCGGGCTGTTGGGCGCTTCTTCCCCGCCGCCCGCCTCTGCCGGGCAAATGGCAAAGCGCGAGCCAGTCTCCACCGCCACGCCGTCGGGGCCTACCAGCAGGGCGTCTGCCCCGGTGTTTCGCAAAAAGGCGTCCAACACGGGCCCGCAGTCTGCAAGCGCCGTAGACGCCAGCTTTTCCACCAGCGCGTTCACCTGACCGGTCAGGTCGTCGTTGAGCACGGCGGTGTAGGTGCTGGGCGTTGCCCAGGCGATCAGCCCAAACGTAATGGCGCCCGCCAGCAGCAGCACCAGCGCAGTCGCCAGAAAAACGCGGGCACTCAGGCTGTTACAGATCCTCTTTCGCAGCACGGTAGCCCGCCCCCCTCACAGTCTCAATATAGCCGGCGCCTAGTTTGTGCCTCAGGTTTTTGATGTGGCTGTCCACCACGCGCCCGTCGCCAAAAAAGTCGTACCCCCACAGCTTGGCAAGCAGCACTTCGCGGGTGAACACCCGCCCCGGGCTGGAAACGAGCGCCTGCAGCAGGGCAAACTCCCGCGCGGTCAGGTCCAGCGCGCGGCCGGCCTTTACGGCCTCCATGCCGTCGAGGTCCAACGTCAGGTCCCGGTAGTGCAGGCGCCGCCGCGCTTCGCAGGCCCCGCCCGACCGGCGCAGAACAGCCCGGATCTTTTGGAGCAGCACCGGCATGGAAAAGGGCTTGGTCACGTAATCGTCGATCTCCAATTGAAACCCGCGCAGCTGTTCCTTCTCCCCGTCGAGCGCAGTGAGCATCAAAACCGGCACGTCGGACTCCCGGCGGATGACTTCGCACACCCCAAACCCGTCGATCTTTGGCAGCATCAGATCCAAAAGCACCAGGTCATACCGGTCTTTTTGAAAGCATGACAGCGCCTCCACGCCATCCCCTGCGATCGCCGTCTCGTACCCGGCGTCTTGCAAATAAGCCGCCAAGAGCTCCTGAATATCCGGTTCGTCCTCTATGATCAAGATCTTTTTCAACTTGCATCGCCCCTTTCGTTTCCTTGGGTGATCCAAGGGTACCACAGGATTATGGATTTCTCGTGGAGAAACCGAAAGCAAAGAACAGCCGCCGGGCAAAAAGCCCGCTCCCAAATTCCCCTGCCGCGCGGCGCAAACAGCCCCCGCAGCTTCTGACTTGCCCGCTTTTTCAACGCGCTGGCGCCTTTTTGCAGATGCTATAGCTGCGCCGCCGCCAAGCGTCTGTTGCTTTTATTTTGAATTTTTAGGCCGTTTTCCCACAGAAAATCGCTTTTTCCGACCGAAAGAAAATTTTTTAATTAACTTTTTGTAAAATGTCTATACAAGCCGGTCTTTTTATGATAAAATATAGTCAATCAATGGCCCACCGGCAGCAAACCCGGCAGAGCCATTGGGCAGATCCGTCCCCAACGGCGGCGCAAACACGCCGGCCGCAGCAAACTTTTAAGAATAAGGAGAATCCACCATGGCAAACATCATCGGCAGTCCTTCCCGTTACATCCAGGGCCGCGGCGAGCTTTTGAACCTGTGCGCCCACGCCGAAAAATACGGCAAGAACCTCTTTGTGCTGGTCAGCGCCTCGGGCAAAAAGCGCGTAGAAAGCAAGATCGCCCAGAGCGCCGAAGCGGCGGGCGCCAAAGTCGTGTACGAGATCTTCAACGGCGAGTGCAGCCAGAAGGAGATCGACCGTGTGAAGGAAGCCTTTGTGCAGTCCGGGTGCGACCTGGTGGTGGGCATTGGCGGCGGCAAGATCCACGACACCGCCAAGGCTGCGGCCTACTATGCCGGCGCGCCGGTGGTCATCGTTCCCACCATCGCCTCTACCGACGCCCCCTGCAGCGCGCTTTCGGTCATTTACACCGAAGAAGGCGTGTTCGAGCGCTACCTCTTCCTGCCGGCCAACCCCACCGTGGTGCTGGTGGATACCGACATCGTCGCCGCTGCGCCCGCACGGTTGCTCATTGCCGGCATGGGCGATGCGCTCGCCACCTTCTTTGAGGCGCGCGCCTGCCAGCTTTCGGGCGCGGCCAACTGCGTGGGCGGCAACGTCACCCTGGCGGCCATGAGCCTGGCCCGCCTGTGCTTTGAAACGCTGATGGCCGACGGCTTGAAGGCCAAGCTCGCCGCCGAGCGCGGCGTGTGCACCAAGGCGGTGGAAAACATCATCGAAGCCAACACGCTGCTTTCGGGCATCGGCTTTGAGAGCGGCGGCCTGGCCGGCGCCCACGCCATCCACAACGGCCTCACCGCCCTGCCCGAAACCCACGCCCTGTACCACGGCGAAAAGGTGGCCTTCGGCACGCTGGTGCAGCTGGTGCTGGAAAACGCCCCTCAGGAAGAGCTGGACGAAGTGCTCTCCTTCTGCAGCGAAGTCGGCCTGCCCACCACGCTTGCCGACCTGGGCGTAAAAGACGCCGCCCCCGAGCGCCTGATGGAGGTCGCCCGCCTGGCCTGCGCCGACACCGACACCCTGCACAACATGCCCTTCCCCGTCACGCCCGAAAGCGTGTACGCCGCCATCGCCGCCGCCGACCAGCTTGGCCGCTGCTTCGCATGACCCCTGCTTGCAGGAGCTAAGAGCTGTCGCAAAATAGGCTGCCGCCTATTTTACAACGCCCCCTTACAGCAAAAAAACATCCCCCTTGCACTTTGCAAAGGGGGATGTTTTTTTACCGCGCTGTCATTGGCCCGCGGCTTGCGGGGCTGTTTGGTCTTTCCTCACTTTTTTCCTTCCGGGTGCGACTTTTCCCACAGCGCGTCGGCCGGGCCCTGCCAGTTCCTGGCAAAGGGCGCGCAGCGGTCGCACAGCACATCCACGTCCTCGGGCGCCTGCATATCGCAGGAATATGCTTCGGTGCGGTGCACCATGGCCCGCAGGCACTCGGGGTTTTCGAGCATGGGGCAGGGCCGCAGCAGGTTTTTGTTGAAGGGCTGGCCTTCTTTATACGCCATAAAGAAGGGGGACTTCAGTGCTTCGAGCAGGGTCTTTTCCTTAAGATTAGAGTCGGCGTAGTGCACAAAGGCGCAGGCCTCGATATCGCCGTTGGCGTTGATGTGGAAGTACCGCCGCCCCCCGGCGATGCACCCGCCCACAAATTCGCCGTCGTTCTGGAAGTCGATGGTGAAGATGGACTTGGTGGAGCGGTAGGCGCGGATGCGCTCGACCATCAGCGCGCGCTGTTCGGGGGTGGGCAAAAGCTCGGGCACGGCGTCCTTGCCCACCGGCATGTAGTGGAAGAACCAGGCAAACTTCGCGCCCTTTTCGATCAGGTGGTCGATGTATTCCTCCGAGCTGAGCGACTGCACGTTTTGGCTGGTGTAGCAGCACGAAGCGCCAAAGGCCAGCTTGTGCTCGCGCAGAATGTCCATCGCCCGCATCACCGCCTGGTAGGTGCCCTTGCCGCGGCGGGCATCGGTCGCTTCTTCAAACCCTTCCACGCTGATGGCCGGCACAAAGTTTTTCACCCGCAGCATTTCCTTGGCAAAGGCCTCGTCGATGAGCGTGCCGTTGGTAAAGGCCGCGAACATGCAGTCGGAGTGCTCTTCGCACAAACGAATGATGTCGGCCTTTCGTACCAGCGGCTCCCCGCCCGAAAGCAGGTAAAAGAACACGCCCAGCTCTTTGCCCTGACGCACGATGTCTGAAAGGGTCTCGTAGCTGAGGTTGAGCCTGTTGCCGTATTCGGCCGCCCAGCAGCCCGTGCAGTGCAGGTTGCAGGCCGAGGTCGGGTCCATCAAAATAGCCCAGGGAATGTTGCAGCCGTGTTCCTTCTTGGCCTTTTCCTGCCGCGCACTGCCAATGAGCGAAGCGTTGACCAAAAAGTTTTCAAACACCGTGCGGCGCACGCCGGGGTCGATATCCCTCCAGACGCTGAGCACCATCTGGTACCAGTTGTTTTGCGGATCGGCCATCACCCGCCGGATCTCGCGGATCTGGTTTTTATACAGGCCGTCTTTATCGAACTTTTCCGCCCAGTCCAAAAGCTTGGGAATGCTCTTTACCGGGTCTTCGTCCAAATAATGCAGCACCCGCTTCACGGCAAAGCTCTGCACGCTCTCTTTCATGCTTTTTTCGCTCATGGCGTTCCCTCCTTGCAGCGCTCACGCGCCCAATTCTGCCGGTTTTCCGGCTTTTTCGCCATTGTAGCGCAAGGGCGCGCAGTCTGTCGTGGGACAAGCGCGCCCCAAATGTAAACATTCGTTACACTTCGCTCAAACTGCCGCAAACCGGCACATCCGGCCAAAATTGCCCCTTTCCATCCGCTCTTTCCACTTCTCTGCACCGCGCCTGTTCCGCCGCAAAAAGCAAAACGCTTTTGCCTTCTGCTGTTTGACTGTAAAGTTCTACAAAGGGCAGGTGCTTTTTCAACGCCGCCAAAACACGCAAAACGCGGCCGCTTCCTCTCTTTTTTTCCTGCCAACGCCCCTCCTGCTTTAAAAGATTTTACAAGGCGCCTGGGCGAATTTATAAAGTTTTATAATCCCTTGCGCCGGCATCTTTGCTTTGTGCTTCTTTCTTTCATAATTGCTGCCGATGACTTCGCTTTTTCAGAATGAAATAATGGTGTCAGAAACCAAGCTTCCCGGCCGTTTTGGATCCGCACGGTCCGGCATTTCTTGCATTCTGGTATCGATCGATCGTGTCTTCCCCTTTTACGCCAATTCAGGAGGTTCGCCATGGGTGTAATCAGCAATCGATTGGAAGGCGATGTCGCCTTCATCACAGGGACCGGTTCGGGACTGAACCGCGGCGTCGCGCTGGAATTTGCCCGCCACGGCTGCGTGTGCATCTGCGCAGATATCAACGATGCAGGCAACGAAGAGACCGTGGCGCAGATCCGCGCCGAAGGCGGCGAGGCCTACGCCATCCATTTAGACACGCGGGACCGCCAGGCAGTCAAAAAGGCCGGCGAAGAGGCCTTTGCCATCAAAAACAAGCTGACCATCATCATCAACGGCGCGGGGGTGGGCTCTACCGCCACGCTGGAAAATACCCCCGACGAGGAGTACGACCGCGTGATGGACATCAACCTGCGCGGCTACTTCAACGTCATCATGGAGATCGCCCCCAGAGTAGTCGAAAGCGGCTGCGGGCGCATCGTCATGATCTCCTCGAGCACCGCAAAAAGCGGCGGACACCAGGGCGGTCCGGCCTACTCCGCTTCCAAAGGCGGGGTCATCAGCATGACCCGCCACTGCGCGCTCAACTGGGCGCCCAAAAACTGCCGCGTCAACTGCATTTGCCCCGGGTTTGCCGACACGCCCTTTGGTTATGACCCCAAGCAGACCCTGCAGGAAAACGAAGCGCGCGTTGCCGCCATGAAAGCAAACGCTGCCAAGCACATGCCGCTCGGGAGGCTGTGCACACCAGAAGACATCGCCGGTATCTGTATGTTTTTGGTGACCGATGAAAGCGCTTATGTAACCGGCTATACCATTGACGCAACCGGCGGCCGCTACATCTACAACACCTGACCCAACTGCCGCTACAACGCTCTGTCTGAACTAGAGAGGTGCATTATGGCCAACAAATACCTGCTGGGCGTAGACTTCGGCACGACCGGAACCCGCTCCATCATTTACGACCTCCAGGGCAACGAACTGGGGAACGCCTATAAGGAAAACATCATCACCTACCCCGAACCCGGCTCTTACGAATACGACGGCCATTCCTGCGCGCAGGTCTGCTACGAGACCACCGCGCTGGCGCTCAAGCGCAGCGGCATCGACCCCCACGACATCGCCGCGGTCTCCTTCTCGGCAATTCGCGGTTGCTTTGGCATGTACGACGAAAATGACGAGTTCGTCCACCCCCTCATCCTTTGGCCGGACAACCGTTCTCTGTGTAAGGTGCCGTGGATGGAGGAGCGCCTTGCCGCCCTGGGCATCACACACGACGGCCTTTACGATCTCACCCTTTTCCCTTTCAGCCCCGGCTGGCCTTCGGCGCGAATCCTGTACTTTAAAAACCGATGGCCCGAAAAATGGGAGCGGGTCAAAAAAATCGGCAGCCTGCAGACCGTCGTGCAGAAGATCTACGGCGGCGACTCCAACCTGGACGACGCCGAAGACGTCGGCTGGTTCCAGCAGCACGACGCCGTCACCTGCAAGCCTCTGCCCCAAATGCAGGAAGCCTGGGGCATTCCCAGCGAGCTGTTCGCCAAATTCGTGCCCACCGGCACGGTCATTGGCAAAGTCTCGCGCGAGTGTGCCGAACAGACCGGGTTGATCGAAGGCACGCCCTTGGTGTGCGGCTCGGGCGACCAGGAGTGCATGATCGTCGGCACCGGCTGCACCGAGTCCGGCACGGTCTCCACCTCCATCGGCACCTGCGGCTGCATCATCGTTCGCTCCGACGAACTGCACCCCGACCCCTCGCGCAAACTGAATATTTGCGGCTCGCCGGGCGGCGCCTGGCAGATGGAAGGCACCACCTCGGCCGCCGGCCAGGGGTACCGCTGGTTCCGCGATGCTCTGTGCCAACCCGAGATCGGCATTGCCAAACAGCGGGGCATGGACGTTTACGACATGCTCAACGAACTGGCTGAGGAAGTTCCCGCCGGCTGCAACGGCCTGATGTTTTTGCCCTACCTGGTTGGGGCCGAGACCCCCAAGTTCAACCGCTTTGCCACCGGCGCGTTTTTGGGCTGCAACATCGAGCACCGCAAGGGCGCCTTTGTGCGCGCGGTCATGGAAGGCGCCTGCTACGAACTCAAGGCCATGCTCGAGGTCTTCCGCCAGTCCGGCCTTACGCTCGCCAAGCACCGCTTCAGCTCGGGCGGCTCTCGCAGCGCGCTGTGGAACCAGATCTTGGCTGACGTTTACAACGAGCCCATCACCAACGTCGCCACCTCAGAAGCCACCGGCCTGGGCGCGGCCATGATCGCCGCCGTGGGCGTGGGGCTTTACAGCAACTACGAAGAGGCCGCCAGAGAAATGGTGCGCGTTACCAAGACCTGGGAGCCCAACCCCGAAAACGTCAAGATCTACGAAGAAGGTTATGCCCTGATGCAGGATGCTTACGAGACCCTGACCCAGAACAACATCTTCCGCCGCATTTACGAATTCAACAACCGCTGATGCCAGCCAGGCGCAGCGCACAAGGAGGACGATTTGAAAAAAAGCTGCGCGCTTTGGGACCTTGACGGCACGCTGCTTGACAGCAAGCAGGGCATCACTTACAGCATCGTCCAAGTCTTAAAGGCTTACGGTTACCCCATGCCCTCCAAAGGCCGTCTGGAGCGCGCGGTCGGGCCGACGCTAAGGCACACCTTTGCCGAGATTTTTGGGTTTGATGGCTTTCACAGCGGCATAGAAGACAGCATGGACCGCATCTACGCGCAGGAGGGCATGTGTCCTGGCGCTGCCGGCTGTTTGCTGGCCATTCAAAAAGCCGGCGGGATCAACTGCGTGGCCACCATGAAGCCCCACCGCCTCAAAGACGCCACCCTGCGCTGCCACCCTGAACTGTGCAGTCTCATTGACGAGTGGCAGGGGTGGGACCTTTCGCCCGGCGAACAGAAAAAATCCAGCCTGTTCCGCGCGCTCCTTCAAAAAACCGGGGCCGTCCCGGAACAATGTGTAGCCATTGGCGACCGCGCGTCCGACATTTTATCTGCCAAGGAGCTGGGCATCCTTTCCATTGCCGTGCGCTATGGCTTCGCCTGTGGAAATGAACTGGAAGAGGCCCGGCCCGACTATTTTGTTGCAAGCCCTTGGGAACTGAAGGAACTGCTTCAAACCCTGTTTTGACTGGTTCTTTGCCTCAAAGGCTGCCCGGCGCATTGCGCACGGGCTTGTCACCTTATCTCAATTTAAACGAACGGAGGACCCCCATGAAACTGCAAGGCGTAGAATTGACCAAAGAAGTGCTGGCTGCCCATTTGGAGTGGCCCGGCATCCGCTCGGCTGCCAAGGAGGAGATCGATGCCGGCATCGACAAAGCCATTCAGTACGGCTTCCACGCCGTGTACTGCACACACACCTTCTGGCAGCGCTACATGGCCGACCGCTTAAAAGGCACCGGCATTCTGGTCGCCGCGCCCTTTGACCACCCTTACGGCATGGCCGACCCGAAGGCCAAGACCGCCATGGCCAAAGCCGCTTACGAAAACGGTGTGCGTACCTGCGACCTCATGCCCAGCCTGGGCGCCATCGAACTGCGGGACTACAAAAAGCTCGTGGAATCCTACAAGTGTGTGGCTGACGTGTTTGAAGAGGGCGAGGTCAAAGGCTTTTGTGACTGTACCGGCGACCCCGACATCATGAACATGTGCATCGACGCCATCATCGAGGCGGGCTGCACACACGTAAAGTCCTACGACGCCAAGGGCGTTGGCATTCCCATGAACCGCATCCAGGCCGTGCTCCAGAGACTGGAAGGCACCGGCGTCAAGCTCAAGGCCTCCGGCTGCGGCAAGTTCTGGTCCACCGCCGTCGTGGTGGGCGCGCTCAACGCCGGTGCCGAATACAGCTCCATGAGCAACGCCCCGCAGATCGTCGACGAATTGCCCATTTTCGAAGCGCTCTACAGCAGCGTCTTCGCGTAAGCCCCAGTTCCCTCTCCCATTGTATTTCTCCCATCGCCAAGGGCTGTCGCAAAATAGGCGACAGCCTATTTGTAGTACGAAAAAACACACCCGCGCAAACGGATGTGTTCTTTTTGCTTGTGGTGCGGCAGATGGGACTTGAACCCATACGCTCATCGCACACGCCCCTCAAACGTGCCTGTCTGCCTGTTCCAGCACTGCCGCACAAGCGCCGCCTCTTTCAGCGACGTTAAACATTATACTGTGCCGGGCGCCTGTTTGTCAACACAAAAATTGCGGCAAAGGGCGCGGTGCGCTGTAGGAGTACAATACATATTGGACAGAAGAAGTAAAAAAGATGAAGGATAAGGTCTCATCGGTTATAGTTGAGTT
>CALWSW010000063.1 GCA_944384305.1 uncultured Christensenellaceae bacterium | reverse complement strand
GACGACACCGACTACGGCCCCAATAGCGACGGCGTGACGGACTACGACGACACCGACTACGGCCCCAATAACGACGGCGTGACGGATTATGACGACACCGACTACGGCCCCAATAACGACGGCGTGACCGACTACAGCTACACGGACTACGGCGACAGCGCCTGGGGCGACGATACGGATTACGACGACACGGATTACGACGATACGGATTACGACGATACCGATTACGATGACACCGACTACGATTGAGCCCGAAAAGACCGCCGAGCTGCGGCACGAGATCAAGCACCAGATCGCTCCCCGTGAGGATCTGGTGCTTTCCGGGCGGCTGAAAAAGATTTTTTCGCCGGATGCGCACGCCGGCCCCAACGGGGAGTACCTGGTGACCAGTCTGTACTTCGACACTTTCGCCGACGATGCGCTGCGAGAAAAGCTCAGCGGCCTGGGGAAGCGGGTAAAATTCCGCCTGCGTTACTACGGCAAAAGCCCCAAGGTCCTGCGCCTGGAAAAGAAGGAAAAGATCGGCTCGCTCTGCAAAAAGCAGACCGCTGCGCTCACCCTCGAACAGGCCCAGGCGCTGCTCCAAAGTGACCTAGGCTTTTTGCTCGATGCACAAGAGCCGCTCTGCGCGGAGTTTTACAGCCGCCTACAGGGCGAAGGGCTGCGCCCCAAGGCTGTGGTGCGCTACCGCCGGGAAGCTTACGTGTACCCGCCCGGCAACGTGCGCATCACCATCGACCGGGATATCCGCACAGGGGTGGGGGAAGCAGGGTTTTTTGAAGAGCGCCTGCCTCTGCCCGCGCTTCAGGGCCTTTCGATACTCGAAATCAAATACGACGCTTTTTTGCCGGAGATCGTCAAAATGGCCGTGCAGGTCCCCAACCGCCAGGCGGAAGCCTGCTCTAAATACGCGCTCTGCCGGCGCTTTGACTGAACCGCCCCCCAAAAAGGAAGGTACAAGGGCAACATCGAGGAGGAGACAGGATGAGTTTTCAGGATATTTTTCAGTCAAGCTTTTTGGAAAAGCTCCAGAGCGTTTCGTTGATAGACATGGTCCTTTCGCTGGCGCTGGCCTTTTGCCTGGGACTTTTTATTTTCTTCGTTTATAAAAAGACCTATGCCGGCGTCATGTATTCCGCCAGTTTCGGCATCACGCTCGTGGCGCTTTCGCTCATCACCTCCCTTCTCATCATGACGGTGGTCAGCAACGTCGTGCTCTCTTTGGGCATGGTGGGCGCGCTTTCCATTGTCCGCTTCCGCACGGCCATCAAAGAGCCGGTCGATATTGCGTTTTTGTTCTGGAGCATTGCCGTGGGCATCGTGCTGGCGGCGGGGCTCGTGCTGCTTGCGGTGCTGGGCAGCGCCTTCATCGGCGCGGTGCTGCTGGTTTTTGGCCGCAGAAAAAAGGTGGTGGATACGCCCTTTATCCTCATCGTGCAGTGCGACAGCGACGAGTGGGAAGAGCAGGCCCGCGCGCTTGTGGAAAAGAGCGTGCGCCGCATGAGCCTCAAAAGCAAGAGCGTGGAAGGCGGCAGGGTCGAGCTCAACTACGAGGTGCGCCTGCAGGAGGGCAGCAGCCGGTTCGTCAACGAGCTTGACGCCCTGCCCGGCGTCAGCCGCGCGGTGCTGGTCTCCTATAATGGCGACTACATGAACTGAAGATGTTAAAGTCCAAGCACATCGACAAACTCTGCCTCGCCGCGCTCGCGCTCGCGGTGGCGCTCGTGCTGCTCTTTCTTTTCCTGGGGCAGGCCGGCATCATTCGCCCTGCAGAGCGCGCCATGGGGTATGTGGACCGCCTGTTCGACCAAAGCCGTGTGCACACGGTGGATATCGTCATTGACGATTGGCAGGGCTTTGTGGAAAACGCGCAGGAAGAAGAGTACGCGCTCTGTTCCGTGGCCATCGACGGCGAGGTCTTTCGCCAGGTGGGCATTCGTACCAAGGGCAACAACTCGCTGCGCCTCACGGGGGAATACGGCCTCTCGCGCTACAGCCTGAAGCTGGAGTTTGACCATTTCAACAAAGGCGGGCATTACTACGGGCTGGACAAGTTTTCGCTGGACTCCTTTTTTCAGGACAACAGCTGCCTCAAAAGCTTTTTCGCTTTTGATATGATGTCTTTTATGGGCGTTCCCACGCCGCTGGCGAGCTACGTGTGGGTCACGGTCAACGGTGTGGACTGGGGTCTGTTTTTAGCCATAGAGGAGCCGGAAGAGGCCTTTGCCAAACGGGTGTACGGCGAAGAGCACGGCCAGCTCTATAAGCCCAGTTACCGTTCGCTCAAGGCCGAAAACGCCGATGTTGCCCTGCGCTATACCAGCGACGACCCCAAGGATTACGACAATATCTTCCGCAACGCCAAGTTCAAGATATCGGAGGCGGACCAGCGGCGGCTCATTGAGGCGCTCAAGACCCTTTCGGCCGGCGAAGACCTGGAAAGCGCCGTCAATGTAGACGAGGCGCTGCGCTATTTTACCGTACAGGTCTTTGTGATGAACTGGGACAGCTACCTTGGCCGCACGGGGCACAACTATTTTCTTTACGAAGAAGACGGGGTGCTCAGCATATTGCCCTGGGACTACAATCTGGCTTTTGGCACTTACGCCCTGGGCATGACAGACCCCATCCGCGACCCCAACATCATCATCAACTACCCCATCGACACCCCGGCAGAGGGCTCGGTGATGCTCAACCGTCCCCTTTATCACGATCTCATGAAAAACAACGGGTACTTCGCCCGCTACCACGCGTATTTCGACACGCTGATCTCGGCGTATTTTGAAAGCGGGCTGTTTGAAGAGCGCCTGGCGCAGATCGAGGAGATGATCGCGCCCTATGTGGAGAAGGACCCTACCGCCTATTGCTCGTATGAGGATCACCAGCTTGCGGTGGAGACCTTTCAAACGGTCTGCCTGCTGCGCGCGCAGAGCGTCCGCGGCCAGCTCGACGGCAGCTTGCCCTCGACCCTGCGCGAACAGTCGGAGAACGCGGCGCGTGTCGATGCGTCGTCTGTTGACCTCAGGGACCTCGGGGATTTTGACGACCTCACCAACGCCAAGGAAAAGCAGGACGCTGCCATGGCGCGGGTGTGCGGGTGAACCTGCGGGGGGATGAAGGCGCACGGCGCACAAAAAGCCCGGAAGAAAACGTTCTTCCGGGCTTTTTGTGCCGGTAGGCAGAAGGGCAGAAGCTCTTACCCCTCTCCGTACACCGCCTGGGCGTAGCGCACGGTGGCCATGGCATCGGGGGCGTAGCAGTCGGCGCCGGCCATATCGGCGTATTCCTGGTTGAGCACCGCGCCGCCCACCACCACGCGGCAGGGAAGCCCGCGCTGTTTGATCAGCGCGATGGTCTCGGCCATGCTGGCCACGGTCGTGGTCATCAAGGCCGAAAGGCCCACCAGCTTCGCGCCGCTTTGTTCCACGGCGTCGGCCACCGCTTCGGGAGGCACGTCCTTCCCCAGGTCGATCACCGCGAAGCCGTAGTTCTGCAAAAGCACCTTGACGATGTTTTTGCCAATGTCGTGGATGTCGCCCTTGACAGTAGCCAAAACGACTTTGTGTTCCACAGCGCCTTCCGCGCGCTCGGGCAGAGCGGCCTTTAACACCGCAAAGGCGGCTTTGGCGGCCTCGGCGCTCATCAAAAGCTGGGGCAAAAAGAGTTTGCCCGATTCAAAGTGCCTGCCCACGGCGTCCAGCGCGGGGATGACCGAATCGTCCAGCACCTCGAGGGGCGCGCTCTTGGCGTTCAGCGCTTCGGCCGCGAGTTTGCCGGCTTCGGCAGCGAGCCCTTTTTCCACGGCCTCGCGCAGCGTCAAAGAAGAAGAGGGGGCGGCAGCGGCGCCCGCGGGGAGGGCGGCAAAACGGCCGATGTAGCGCGAGAAGGCGGGGTCGTGCCCCAGCAGGGCGAGCGCGCTGATGTGCGCGTTCATCATCAGCTGCGAACCGGGGTTGATGATGCCGGCATCCAGCCCGCAGGAAAGCGCCATGGAGTAAAAAGCGGCATTGATCTGTTCGCGGCTGGGCAGGCCAAAGGAGATGTTTGAGACCCCCAGCACCGTGCACACGCCCAGCTCTTTTTTTACAAGGCGCAGCGCCTCGAGCGCGGTCTGGGCGTTTTTGGGGTCGGTCGAGACCGAAAGGCACAGCACGTCCACCACGATGTTCTTGCGGCCGATGCCCAGCGCTTCGGCGCGCGCCACGATCTTTTTTGCAATGGCCAGCCGGCCTTCGGCGGTTTCGGGAATGCCGCCTTCATCCAGCGTCAAAGCAACGGCCACGCCGCCGTATTTTTTGACGAGCGGAAGGATGGCCGCAAGCGATTCTTCCTTGCCGTTGACCGAGTTGACCATGGGCTTGCCGTTGTAAAGCCGCATGGCGCGCGCCATGGCAGCGGGGTCCGAGCTGTCGAGCTGCAGCGGCAATCCGGTGACGGACTGCACGGCGCACACGACCTTGGGCAGCGCTTCGGCTTCGTTCAGTTCGGGCAGGCCGACGTTTACGTCCAAAACTTCGGCGCTCTGGTCTTCCTGCTTGACGGCCTCGGCGAGCACGTAGTCCAGGTCGTTTTCACGCAGGGCAGCTTTTAGCGCCTTTTTGCCCGTGGGGTTGAGGCGCTCGCCGATGACGATAGGCCGGGCCTTTAAATCGACGGCATGGCTGTAGGAGCACACCAGCGTGTGCTCTTTTTGGGCAACGGGACGGGGAAGAAGGCCCTCGCAGGTCGCGCGCAGCGCCGCGATGTGCGCCGGCGTCGTGCCGCAGCATCCGCCCAGCACGCAGGCCCCGAGCTTTGCAGCAAGGCGCATCTGCGCGCCGAAGTCCTTTGGCGTCACGTCGTACACGGTTTTGCCGCCGTCATTTCTCGGCAATCCGGCATTGGGTTTCAAAATGACCGGAAGGGAGGAATAGGCAAGCAATTCTTCCAAAAAAGGCAGGGCGACATCCGGCCCAAAACCGCAGTTCATGCCCAGCGCATCCACGCCAAGGCCCTCCAGAAGAGCGACGACGGCTTTGGCATCGCCGCCGGTCAAAAGCTTGCCTTTGCTGTCGAAGGCGACGGTGGCAAAAACCGGAAGGCTGCTGTTTTCCTTGGCGGCAAGCACAGCGGCCTTGAGCTCGTACAGGTCGCTCATGGTCTCTATGGCGATGAGGTCGGCGCCCGCTTGTTCCCCTGCGCGGATCAATTCGGCATAGGCGGCCACGCAGTCCTCAAAGTCCAGATCGCCCAGCGGCTTGAGCAGTTTGCCCGTTGGGCCGACATCCAGCGCCACGTAAAGCGGGCGCCCGCCCACCTGTGCCAATGCAGCGGCTTCTTTAGCGTTTTCCACGGCTGCCGCAGCGTTTTTTGCAATGGAGCAGGGGCCGTTGCCCCACTTTATGGCGTTGGAGCCAAAGGTGTTGGTGTAAACGATGTCGGCTCCGGCTTCATAGTAGGCGCGGTGGACTTCACGCAGCACGTCGGGGCGCAGAAGATTCCATTCGTCGGGCTTCTGCCCCGGCAAAAGTCCGCGCTCCTGCAGGAGCGTCCCCATGCCGCCGTCCAAAAAAAGCAGGCGGCGGCCCAATTCGTTTAAAATGCTCATAAAACCTTAGACTCCCTTGTTGGTGGTTTTTCGGAATTTGCAGTCGGTCTTTTTGCAGAGCGCGCACCGGCAGCCGCAGCTGACGGCGGCGGGGTTTTTGGTAAGGCCCATCACGGCGGTAACGGATTTGACAGGCGCGAGCATGCCGCCGTCCGTCAGCGTCAGGCCGATGGCCTTTGGCGCGCCGAGAAGATCTAAAACCGCGCCCTGCAGCGAGAGGGGAAGGTCGCCATACCCCGGGGAAAACCGCGGCGTGAGCCGCAGTTCTTCCTGCTGGTAACGGGCGGCCAATTCCGCCTGGCAGCCGTCGCAAAAGCTTTCGATCAGCGCGGAAGCGGCGGCGTCCAACGCGACGGCGCGCGCCGCGCTGGCAGCTGTTGCCCGAAGGATCAGCCGGTCGACCCCGGCGCCCAGGGTGGCGGCAAAGAGCAAAGCGCGTTCACAGCCTGCAAGGAGTTTTATAAGGTCGGCGCTTCGGGTTTCTATGGGGCCGAGAAACAGCTTGCCCGCCGCCTCACGGACGGGCACTTCACGCGAGGTGCTGCGCGGCTGGGCGGCGTTTTGCACTTCCTGCGCGCAGCTCGTTACAAGCGCGAGCGTAGCATCGTCCGGCTCGCCGCGAACGCCCAGGTAGCGGCAGGCTTCCAGAAGGTCGACGGTCATTTTTCTCTCTTGAGGATGTTCGAAAGGCAGGCGTAGATGCGCTCGGCAATATCCGGCCGGTTCATCGTATACAGATGGATGGCGTCCACGCCGTTGGCGATGAGGTCGATGATCTGCTCGGCGGCGTAGGCGATGCCGGCCTGCTCCATGGCGGCGGGGTCGTCGCCGAAGCGGTCGATGATGGCCTTGAAGCGCACGGGCAGCGTCGCGTCGGAAAGCTTGGTGATGCGCTTGATCTGCTTGCCGTTTACCACGGGCATGATGCCGGCAAGAATGGGCAGGGTGATGCCCGCCGTGCGCGCGCGGTAAAGGAAGTTATAAAATACGTTGTTGTCGTAAAAGAGCTGCGTGGTCAAAAACTGTGCGCCGGCCTCCTGCTTGTAAAGCAGGCAGTCGATATCCTCTTTGCGGGTGGCAGATTCGGGGTGGCATTCGGGGTAGCAGGCCCCGCCGATGCAGAAGCGGCTGCCGGTCTGCTTTTTGATGAACGTCATGAGCTCGGAGGCGTGCTGAAAGTGCGCGAAGGGGTCGCCCACGGGCTCTGCCGGCCGGTCGCCGCGCAGGGCTAGGATGTTTTCCAACCCGCTGCGCTGCATCTCGTCGAGCTGGGCGGTCACGCTCGCCTCATCGGCACACACGCAGGTCAAATGGCACAGCGCGTTGACGCCCAGGTCGTTCTGCACGTGCGAGGCGATCTTTACGGTGTTTTGCGCCGTGCTGCCGCCCGCGCCGTAGGTAACGCTCATAAAATCCGGCTGAAGCGCGCACAGGCGCTCGACCGCCGCCTCGACCTTCTGGTAGTCGGAATTGACTTTGGGCGGAAAAACTTCGATGGAAAATTTAACGCGATCCTCTTTTAAAACTTCGCTGATCTTCATGGAATTACTCCCGTTCTGCTGTTCTGCTTCCCCGCCGGTAAAGCGAGGCGGCCTTTGCCGCGCGGCAGGGCTTTTACAATAATAATAGTTCAATTTTAATGGAATGGAAAGAAAAAAGAAAGAAGGAGCTTATGAAAAAAGCGCCCGGTTTAACCGGACGCCTCAGAGCGCAAGCCCGCAGCCGCAAGAATCGCTTTGACGGAAAGCCGCGATCCTTGTTTTCCTTCTGGGGTTTCCAATATTTCCTTGCAAAGGGAATATTGGGATGGGTTTTGCAGGCGTTCTCGATGTCTGATGGATTGCTGCAAAACAAAGGCGCGAAATCACATTTTTTAGAACAACGGCAACTTTAAAACTTATGTGATCGAATCTGACAATTTTATTGTCGGATTCGCAGTGCTTTTTTGAAAGAAAAGTTACCCTACGCCGTTTGCAGGCCGGGAGCACCGAAAAAGTGCGACCAAGCGAACGGTGAAAAACTCGCGAATAGGCGACAGCCTATTTCGCGACAACGAAGCGCCCGGTTTTAACCGGACGCCTGGCTGCCGGAGACCACGAGGGTCTCGGTTTTTTCAATGGCTTCCTGCAAGAGCCGCTCGTAATCGTCGATGGCGCGCTCGCTTTTTTGAATGCGGTCGAGCTTGGGGTGGGTAACGGGGTGGCGGGGGGTAAAAATGGTACAGCAGTCTTCATAAGGAAGGATGCTGGTCTCGTAAGTGCCGATGCGGCGGGCAATGTCCATGATCTCGTATTTGTCCATGCCGATGCAGGGGCGAAAGACCGGCATGTTTGCTGCGTTGTCGGTGACGACCAGGCTGTCGAGCGTCTGGCTGGCTACCTGGCCCACCGATTCGCCTGTAACGAGCGCCTTGCAGCCGTTTTTGCGGGCGATGGACTCGGCGATGCGCATCATGGCGCGGCGGATGAGGATGGTGGTTTGATCGGCCGGGCAGCGCTCGTAAAGCGCCAGCTGCACATCGGTAAAGTGCACGATGTGCAGCTTGACCGTGCCGCAGTAGCGGGCCAGCAGAGCCGCCAAAGAAACCACTTTGTCGCGCGCGCGCTCGCTGGTGTAGGGGAAGGAGTGGAAGTGCACGCACTCCAGCTCCAGCCCGCGCTTCATCATCATGTAGCCGGCCACAGGGCTGTCGATGCCGCCTGAAAGCAGCAGGGCGGCCTTGCCGTTCGAGCCGGCAGGCATGCCGCCGGGGCCCATGATCTCGTTGGTGTAAACGTAAGCGCGCTCGCGGATCTCGACCGAAAGCGAGACCTCGGGCTCTTTGACGTCTACCGAAAGGCCGGGAAAGCGCTCGAGCAGCACGTGCCCAAGTTCCGGGCAGATCTCGTTGGAGGTCATGGGGAAGTTTTTATCCGACCGGCGGGCGAACACCTTAAAGGTGCAGCTCCCGCCGCGTTTTGCAAGCTCCTCCTGCATCAGCGCCGCCGCGGTCTCGCAGATGACGGAAAATTCTTTATCGACCTCTTTTGCAACGCTCACAGACCAAATGCCGAAGATGCGGGTCAGGTGGTCGACGGCGGCGGCAAGGCAGCTATCCGCGATGCCCGAAGCGTAGTAGCGCCCCTGGCCCAGGGTCACCTCTGCGCCGAATTCCTCGAGCGCCGCGGCGATGTCTTCTTTTAAAAGACGCAGAAAAAAGCCGCGGTTTTGGCCCTTTAAATGGATCTCGCCGTAGCGGATCAACAAAACGTTTGCCATAGGTGTTCTCCTCTCTTGTGCTTTTTGGGGTCAGCGGCGGCGGAAGCGGCGCAGCACGCCGAGCAGGTTCGAGATCTCGCCGGCCGTGCGGGCCATTTCTTCCGGCGTATTTTCGGCGCTCAGGCTGAAGCGGATGGCGCCCTCTGCGCGTTCGCCCTCCACGCCGATGGAGGCGAGCACGCGGTTTTTGCCTTTTTTGTGCGAGGAACAGGCAGAGCCGGTGCTCACGTAGATGCCCCGCTCTTCAAGCGCGTGGAGCAGCACTTCGCCGCGCACGCCCAAAAAGGAGCAGTTTAAAATGTGGGGGGCGCCCTCTTCGGCCTTGGGACCGTTCAAGAGCACGTCGGGCAAAGAAAGCAGGTAGTTGGCGAGCAGAAGCTTCAGTTCGCGCATATGGCGCAGGTTCTCCGCTTCTGCGGCGCGCAATTCCTCAAACGCCGCGCCCATGGCGGCAATGCCCGAGGCGTTGGTCGTGCCGCTGCGCACGCCCCGTTCCTGCCCGCCGCCAAGCTGCCCGCCGGCGTTTTTGACCCGCTTTTTCATCAAAAGCGCGCCGATGCCCTTGGGCGCATGGAACTTGTGGCCGCTGATGGAATACAGATCGACCGGCAGCGGCCCAAAAGGAAGCTTCCCAAACCCCTGCACGCCGTCGCTGTGAAAATAGGTCTCGGGGTTCTTTGCGGCGATCGCCGAAGAGAGCGCAGCAAGGTCCTGCACGGAACCGAACTCGTTGTTGACGTGCATCACGCTCACGAGCGCCGTGCGCTCGTTGACCGCTTCGGCGAGAGCGGCGGGGTCGATGCGCCCGGCGCTGTCGGGCTTTAGGAACACAACGTCGGCCCCCGTGCGCGCGAGCGCCAGGAACACGTTGTAAACCGCGGGGTGCTCC
Source organism: uncultured Christensenellaceae bacterium (assembly GCA_944384305.1). GTDB lineage: Bacteria > Bacillota > Clostridia > Christensenellales > CALWSW01 > CALWSW01. The sequence continues at coordinate 1,097 of CALWSW010000063.1, read as the reverse complement.
ATTTCGGTGGTGATGTAGCGCGCGTGGGGGTCGCGCTGTACCGACGCCGTGCCGAGAATGGCGATGTTGTCGGACTCTGTGCCGCCAGAGGTAAAATAGAGCTCCGAAGGTTTTGCGCCCAGGCTGGCGGCAAGCTCGGCCCGCACCCGTTCCACTTCGCGCTCGACCTGAACGGCGGGCGCGTACATGGCGGAGGGGTTGAAAAATTCTTCTGTCATGTAGTGCCGTGCGGCGGCGGCCGCGCCCGCGCTCACGCGGGTGGTGGCACTGTTGTCTAGATAGATCAAAGCTCTCATCTCCGATATCGTTATGGGTTTTAGGGCGGCAGCACGCCGCCTGTGATCATTGTATTCATCATATTCACCGCCCGGTGCCCTGTTTGCTCCGAACGGCTCAAACTGCCCATAATCATATCACACAATCGATTCTTCAATCCATCCTTTTCCTTCAGAATTTGCGGCATTGCAAGAAGTTTGCGATTTTGTAATTTCATTCCCAGTCAATCTTTGCTATAATATCAAAGATAAAGTCCAAAATCACTGCTTGGCGGCCGTTGGGCGGCCATTTCGAAATATCGTAAGGAGGGCGGCTATGTATTGTCCCAATTGCGGAACACAAAACCCCGATTACTTCGTTTACTGCAAAAAGTGTTCTGAGCCCCTGCCCAAAGTCAACCCGGAAGCCGCCGGGGAAAAGCACGCGCGCAGGCGGGAAGAATCTTCTGTCAACATATTGGACGCCAACGGCCCGGCGTACGAACCCAAACAGCGGCACAAGGCCATTGACCCGTGGGAGATGCTGCGGGAGGAAAAAGCGCGCCCGGTGGAACGGAAGAAGACCGAGCTCGACGAGCTGATCGAAGAGCAGCAGCCCTACGAGCGCTTTACCAAGCGGGCGTCGGTTTCGGTGCCGGAACCCAGCGTCAAGCCCCGCCCCCACAGGCTGCCGGAGGAGTATTTTAACGACAACGTCATTCGCCCGGCGGCAGAACAAAAAGCTGTGCAAAAGCCGCAGCCGCCCAAGGCGGAGCAGCCCGGGGAAGAGCCCCCAAAGGCAGAGCCCCCCAAGGCGGAGCCGGCGGCGCCCAAGGCCAGCGC
>CALWSW010000062.1 GCA_944384305.1 uncultured Christensenellaceae bacterium | reverse complement strand
ATTCAGACCGTACTCTCCGGGGCTGGAGTTTGCACCCATGAAGCGAGAGGACGGGCCCGGGGCCCCCGCACAGGAGTTAGCACTCACAAAGCTGATGATCTCGCCCGGGCCCCCGGGCTTCCGAACAGAGTGAGGAAGTCTGGGGTGGGCTATGTGGGGTGGGCGAAGAGTCGCGGAGAACCCCTGTGACCGCCCAAGGGCCGTTACATACCAGGCTAACTTCCCTGCACCAACCCGTTCTTCATCATTTTATTGTTTGCCCGGGCGGCCCATGCGGGCCGCCCGGGCCAAAAGCCCCGCAGGGCTCTTTGGCCCTCAAAAACTCCGGAACCCCTTGCCAATGATCTCCGACGAATTCATAATGGTAAGAAAGGCCTTCGGGTCGGTCTTTTTGATAAAATCCCGCAGCAGCAGGCACTGCCGCCGGTTCAAAATGGTGGTGACCACCCGCTTTTCCTCGCCGGAATACGCGCCCACGGCCTTGTGCACCGTTGCGCCCCGCCCCAGGGTGTGGATGATGTAGCCTTCAATGGCCTCGTGGGCCGCCGAAACCACCGTTACGCACTTTCGTACGTTGATGCTGTCGATCACCACGTCCACGAGCGTGCTGTTGGCAATCAGCCCCAGCGCGCAGTACAACCCGGTCTCTGCCCCCAGCACAAAAAAACCGCCCAGCACGATAAAAGCGTTGGCCAAAAGCAGCGCCCGGCCGGTCTCCAGGCTGGTGTACTTTTTGAGGATGAGGGCCACAATGTCCGTCCCGCCCGAAGAAGCCCCCAGGTTGAACAGCAGCGCCGATCCCACGGAAGGGAAGATGACCGCAAAGGCCGTGGCGAGCATCATGTCGTTGGTCAGGGGCGCCTGCAGGGGAATGAGGGCTGTGAACAGAGACACATAGCCCGACAGCGCAAGGGTGCTGAGAATGGTTTTTATTCCGAAGTCCTTGCCCAGAAGCAGAAGACCGATTATGATAAGAAAGACGTTGATGAGCAGCATGAAGGTGGCAACGTCCAGCCCGGGCAGCAAACGGGCCGCCAGAATGGAAAGGCCCGATACCCCGCCGAGGTTGATGTTGTTGGGCGTGTTAAAAAGCACGATGCCCAGCGCCACCAAAATGAGGCCCAGATTGATGAGCAAAAAGGATTTTACCGCCGCAGGGCGAATGTTTTGAACTAGGAATTTTGCGCGCATTGGCCGCCTCCTCAGCAAAATTTCGTGATCACGCGGCCATTGTAGCAAAGCGGCGGGCGCGGCGCAAGACAAATGGCAAACACCGTGCCCGGCGCGCGCCAAAACAGGCAAAGTTCGACACATGTTTGGTTACCTTACCCCCAACCGCGACGAGCTGCGCGTGCGCGAGCTGCGGCTGTACCGCGCGCACTACTGCGGGGTTTGCCGCGCCATGAAGCAGCACTGCGCCGCGCGCTGCTGTTTGTGCCTGGCGTACGACAGCGCCTTTCTTTCCCTCCTGGGCGACCTGTTGTGGGGCATCACCCCCATAAAGGAAGCGCGCTGCCCCTTTAAGCCCTGGAAAAAGCTCTTTGCCGTGGAGTGCCCGGCCGCCGTTTACGCCGCCAAGGCCAACGCCTATTTGGGCTATTTGAAGTGCCTGGACGACAGGGCAGACGAACACCCCCTGCGCGGCGCGGCCGGCGCGCGGCTCTTTCGCCGCCCCGCAGCGGGCGCAAAGGCGGCGCTTTCTGCCGCGGCGGAACAGATGGAAGAGGGCATGCGCGCGCTTTCGGCGCTGGAACGCGGGGGCTGCGCCCAAATGGACGAGCCCGCCATTGCCTTCGGCCGGGTAACGGCCGGGCTGTTCGGCGGCCTGCCCTTAAAAGAAGGGTGCGAAAAGTACCGCGAAGCGCTTTTGTGGATGGGCCAGAACATCGGCCGCTGGGTGTATTTGCTGGACGCCTTCGACGATCTGGACGACGACGAAAAAAGCGGCAGCTACAACGTGCTTTTGCGGCAGTTCGGCTCGGCCCAAGAGGCAAAGGCCCAGCGCGGGCGCTTGCAGTGGGGGCTGGAGCAGTCGCTGTACCAGGCGCACACGGCCTTTTCACTGCTGCCCGAAAACGACCTGACCCCCGTGGTGGAAAACATTTTGCGCCAGGGCGCGCCCCTGCGCGCCGACGCCGTGCTCGCCGGCACAAAAAAAGAAAAGAAGGGGCGCGCTGCAAAGTAGCCGCAGGGGCCGCAAGGCCCGGCGCAGCAGCCCCAAGAAGAATATAACGGCCGGGGGCCCGGGCCCCAACGGCCGGCAGGAGGAAGCATGAACCCATATGAGGTGCTGGGCGTCAAGGAAGGCGCTTCAGACGAGGAGATCCGCAAGGCCTACCTGGCGCTTGTCAAAAAGTACCACCCCGACCAGTTCCGCGACAATCCCCTTTCCGAGCTTGCGGCCGAAAAGCTCAAAGAGGTCAACGAGGCTTACGAAATGCTGCGAAAAAAGGGAAGCTCCGGCGGCTCTTCTTCGGGCGGCTCGTCCTCTTCGGGGTACAGCTACGGCTACAGCTCTTCTTCGGGCGGGTCGTCCTATTCTTCGGGCGGCTCTTCAGGGTATTCGGGCAGCTACGCCAGCGAGTTCGCGCGGGCGCGCTCTTATTTGAGCGCCAACAATGTGCGCGCCGCCGAGGCCGTGCTGGAAAACATCCCCGTAAAAAACGCCGAGTGGTACTACCTGCACGGCATCATCCAGCTGCGCCGCGGCGCATATGATGCCGCGCGGGCCGAGCTGGAGCGCGCCGCCACCATGGACCCCACCAACGCCGAGTACCGCAACGCCTACGAGTCGCTGGCCCGTTCCAGCCGGGGCTACGCTTACCGCCCGAACGCCGCCGGTTCCATGAACAGCGTGTGCACCACCTGCCAGGCGCTGTGGGCGGCGGACTGCTGCTGCGAGTGCCTGGGCGGCGACTTTATCCGCTGTATTTAAGGCCTTGGGGGGTGGGCAATGAGGGATTCGACCAAACGCATCACCTACGGCGCGGCCACGGCGGCGCTTTCGGTGGTCCTGCTGTTTTTGGCGCAGCTCCTGCAGGTGGGCAGCGCGGGGTTTTTGTTTCTGGCGGCGCTCGTGCCGGTGCCGGTGCTGCTTTTGGGCTGGCGGGGCACGGCGGCAGTGGCGTCGCTGGCTTCCTGCGTGCTGAGCCTTCTGCTGCTGCCCGATAAGCTGCTGGCGCTGCCTTATGTGTGTTTTTTGGCCTGGTACGCCATTTTGCACAGCCTTACCTTCCGCTTTCGCCCGGTGGCGCGCTACGCGCTGCACCTGGCGGCGTTCGACGTGGGCGTGGCGCTGTGGTACGGCGCGGTCAGCTTGTTTCTGGGCATCGATCCGCTTTCGCTCTTTGGCCTTGCGGGTTTTTCCTGGGTCGTTGCGGTGGGCGTCGCGGGGCTGCAGATCGTCTTTTTGGCTGTCGATTGGCTGTTCGGCATGTGCGAAAGCTACATCGCCGCCCGCATGAAGCGGTTTTGAGCAAACCGGCAAAAAAAGCGGCAGAGCACCGCTTTTTTTGCGTTTTAGGCGGCGCAAACCATAGAGCGCAGAAAGAGCAGGGATGCGATGATGCAGATCGTGGAAGTGAAGGAAAGAACAGAGCGCCTGATCCGGCAGCTACTACAGGTTTGGGAGCGCTCCGTGCGGGCAACACACGATTTTTTGCCGGAAGAGGCAATCGGCGCGATCGGGCAATATGTGCCGCAGGCGCTGCGCGGCGTGGAGCATTTGGTGATCGCAAAGGGGAAAAACGGCCGGCCCGCCGCCTTTATGGGCATCGAAGGCCAAACGCTGGCAATGCTGTTTCTGGCCCCGGAAGAAAGGGGCAAAGGGCTGGGGAAGCGCCTGCTCCAATACGGCGTTGCTGTTTATGGGGTGGACCAGCTGACGGTAAAGGAACAAAATCCCCAGGCCCGGGGCTTTTATGAACACCTGGGGTTTGAGGTGTACAAAAGATCGGAGCAGGGCGAACAGGGCGGCCCATACCCGATTTTGTATCTGCGCCGGACGTGATGCAAAGCGCCGCGGCCGGTGTGGGGCGCCTTTGCGCGCCCCATGGAAAGCGAAGGTTTGAAGAAGGGCAGCGGGAATGGAGCGGCAAGCTGTGTTGAGCGCGGACGAATTGTACCGAGAGCTGTACAAAGCCTACGGGCGCCCCCCTTGGTGGTCGCAGGACCCCTTTACGGTCATGTTCCAGGCGGTGCTGGTGCAAAACACTGCCTGGAGCAGCGTGCAAAAAGCCTGCGCCGCCCTGGGGGAGGTCCCAAGCGCGCAGGCCGTGCTGGCCCTGCCCGTGGAAGAGGTGGAAAACATGGCGCGCCCCTGCGGGTTTTACAAGGCGAAGGCCCGCGCCATTCGCGCCCTGGCGGCGTGGTACGGCGGCTATGGCTTCGAACGCCGGGCGGTGCAGGCGCAGCCCCTAAAAAAGCTGCGGGGCGAGCTTTTGAACATAAAGGGCGTGGGGGCCGAAACGGCGGACGTCATTTTGCTTTACGCTTTTTACCAGCCGGCGTTCGTGGTGGACGCCTACACCCGGCGCCTGCTTGGGCGGCTGGGGCTGGACTTAAAAAACGACGGGGAGGTCCGGGCGTATTTTGAAGCCGGCCTGCCGCGCAGCGCCCGGCACTACGGCTGGTGCCACTGGCTGCTGCTCGAACACGGCATCGCTTTTTGCCGCAAACGCCCGCGCTGCGCCGCCTGCCCCCTGCGCGCCGCCTGCGCCCAGCGCCTAAAATGACAGAGCGCGCGAAAAAACAAAAACATCCGGCCCGGCAAATTTCTTTCGCCAGGCCGGATGCTTTTTTAAAGCGGCAGTTTGCGGCGCTGCCGCTCAATACCCCAGGTCCTCGTTGACCAAAAATACCGAGACCTTCATGCCCATGGGCGGGCACTCGCTGATGACGATCGAGCGGCAGATGCGGTCCTTGGAGCGGCAGTCGTGGCACTTTAGATCGACGGCGCAGGGGGTCTTTGCGCCCAGGCGCCGGGCGTTGAGGCCGGCAGAATAGCCCTTGATGCGCTTCACGCCCTCTTCCACGTTTTCCACCAGCTTGTTTTTCCCGGCAATGACGATGACCTCCTCATGTCCAAAGATCAGCCCGGCCACGCGGTTGCCCCGTCCGTCGATGTTCACCAAATAGCCGTTTTCGGTCACGGCGTTGCTGCTCAAAAGGAACACCTGCGCCCCCTGCGCGCGCAAATACACGTCCGGCACGTCGTCGCCCGAAAAGCCCTTGGCGAACCAGGCGGTGTTGCCCTGCGCCTTTAAGCGGGGGTAAATGCCCAGGTCGCGCAGCGTCACCGAGCCGCCAAAGCCCACGCTGCGGCTGCCGATCAGTTCAAGAGCGGCCGCAGCGGCCTCTTCGCCGGTCTCAAACGCCCGCGCGTCAAACCCGTGCTTCTTTAAGTTCTCTACGGCTGTTTGTAAAGATGCCATTGTCGTTTCCTCCTGTTTTAGAGATGTTCTGACCCGAGCACAACACAGGCGCTGCCATTCTGTTTTTTACTATAGCACGTTTTGCGCCCGAGGCAAAGCGGGCCGCGGCGTTGCAAAGCGGGCGGTTTTCCTCTATAATTTTCAAACAGAGGAAAAACGTCAAAGGCTGAAGGGGGCCGCTGCAAAACAAGCGAACGGTGCAAGACTCGCGAAATAGGCTGTCACCTATTTCGCGACAGCTCCCAGCCCCAGGATTTGGAGGAACACACCACATGGCATCTGAGCGGCAGCAGTACATCCGCAATTTCTGCATCATCGCGCACATCGACCACGGCAAGAGCACCCTGGCCGACCGCCTCATCGAAAAGACCGACACCGTGGCCCTAAGAGACATGGACGACCAGCTGTTGGACACCATGGACCTCGAGCGCGAGCGCGGCATCACCATCAAGGCCCAGGCCGTGCGCATGATCTACCACGCCCAGGACGGGCACGACTACGAGTTCAACCTCATCGACACCCCCGGCCACGTCGACTTTACCTACGAAGTCTCGCGCTCTTTGGCGGCCTGCGAGGGCGCGGTGCTGGTGGTGGACGCCACCCAGGGCATCGAGGCGCAAACTCTGGCCAACGTCTATCTGGCCATCGACCACGACCTCGAGGTCTTTCCGGTCATCAACAAGATCGACCTGCCCAGCGCCATGCCCGAGTACGTGCGCGGCGAGATCGAGGACGTCATCGGCCTGGACGCTTCCGAAGCGCCCTGCATTTCGGCCAAGAACGGCGTCAACATCGAAGCGGTCCTCGAGGGCATCGTCAAGTTCATCCCCGCGCCCGAAGGCGACGAAAACGCGCCCCTTCGCGCCCTTATTTTCGACAGCTATTACGACAACTACAAGGGCGCGCTCTCTTACGTGCGCATCAAGGAAGGCAGCGTAAAAGCGGGCGATAAGATCCGCTTCATGGCGCGCGGCAAGGAGTTCGACGTCACCGAAGTGGGCATTTTTGCGCCGGCTTACAAGCCGGTGCAGGTGCTTCGCGCCGGCGACGTGGGCTACATCGCCGCCTCCATCAAATCGGTGGGCGACACCGTGGCGGGCGATACCATCACCAGCGCGGCGAACCCCGCTTCGGAACCCTTGCCCGGCTACAAGCCCATGCAGCCCATGGTGTTCTGCGGCATTTACCCCGCCGACGGCGCCGATTACGAGAACCTGCGCGACGCTTTGGAAAAGCTCAAGCTCAACGACGCCGCGCTGGTGTTCGACCCTGAGACCTCGCGCGCGCTGGGATTCGGCTTCCGCTGCGGGTTTTTGGGGCTTCTGCACATGGAAGTCATCACCGAGCGGCTGGAGCGCGAGTTCGATCTGGATCTTGTGACCACCTCGCCCAGCGTCATCTACCGCGTGCACACCCTTTCGGGCAGCGTCATCGAGCTGGACAACCCCACCAACCTGCCCGACCCCGCCACCATCGATTACATGGAAGAGCCGGTGGTAAAGGCCAACATCATGACCCCCAAGGACTACACCGGCGCGGTCATGGAGCTGTGCCAGGAAAAGCGCGGCGAGTTCTTGAACATGGAATACGTCGATTCCACCCGCGTGAACGTGCACTACACCATGCCCCTCAACGAGATCATCTTCGATTTCTTCGACCAGCTCAAGTCCCGTACCCGCGGCTACGCCTCGTTCGACTACGAGCTTTCGGGCTACCAAAAGAGCGACATGGTCAAGCTGGACTTTTTGCTCAACGGCGACATCTGCGACGCGCTCTCCACCATCGTGCACAAGGACCGCGCCTACAACAAGGGCCGGGCCGTGGCCGAAAAGCTCAAGGAGGTCATTCCGCGCCAGCAGTTCGAGATCCCCGTTCAGGCGGCCATCGGCTCCAAGATCATCGCCCGCGAGACCATCAAGCCGGTGCGCAAAGACGTGCTGGCCAAGTGCTACGGCGGCGACATCACCCGCAAAAAGAAGCTGCTCGAAAAGCAGAAGGAGGGCAAGAAGCGCATGCGCCAGGTGGGCTCGGTCTCGGTGCCGAGCGAGGCCTTCATGAGCGTGCTGCGCATCAACTGAGCCATGCCCGCTTTGTACCTTCACATTCCCTTCTGTGCGAAAAAGTGCCGGTACTGCGACTTTTTGTCCTTTGCCGGCTGCGCGGGGGAAGAAATGCGCCGCTACATTGGCGCTTTGGCAGAAGAACTCGCCCTGCTGGGCGGGGCAGAGGGCCATCCGGGCATAGAGACCGTCTTTTTCGGCGGGGGCACGCCTTCTTTGCTTCCCGAAGGCGAAGCCGCGCGGGTGTTGGACGCCGTGCGGCGGAACTTTGCGCTTTCGCCCCATGCCGAAATCACCATCGAGGCCAACCCCGGCACCCTCACGCAGGCCAAGCTCGCAGAATACCGCGCCGCCGGCATCAACCGCCTGAGCCTGGGCGTGCAGTCCTTTGACGACGGCGTTCTGCGCGCCGCCGGCAGGATCCATACCGCAAACCAGGCAGAAGAGGCGGTGGGCATGGCCCATGCGGCGGGGTTTGAGAACCTCAACGCCGACCTCATGGCCGGCCTGCCCGGCGAGAGCGAACAGAGCCTGCTGCGCTCGGTGAAACGGGCCTTGCAGCTCCCCCTGACGCACATCAGCCTGTATTCCCTCATTTTGGAAGAGGGCACGCCGCTGTTTGCAGACGTGGCCGCCGGCCGGGCCGTTCTGCCGGACGAGGACGAAGTTGCCGCCGGGTGGGACGCCTGCGCGGCGCTCTTGCAGCAGGCCGGGTTTTTGCGCTACGAGGTCTCAAACTTCGCCCGCCCCGGTTTTGAGTGCCGGCACAATCTGACCTACTGGCAGAGCGGGGATTTTTACGGCGTTGGCCTGGGCGCTTCGGGCGCCGTCCGCCGGGGCGGGCGCACCCTGCGCCGCCGCAACCACACGGCCTTTGGCCCTTACTACAACGCGTTAAAAGCCGGAAAGCTGCCCGTAATGGAAAGGAGCGAAGAGCGGGGCGAAGAGGAGGCCTTTACCTATTTAATGATGGCGCTGCGCACCACCGCCGGTTTGGAAGAAGGCGAGTTTGCGCGCCGCTTCGGCAAAACCATAGGCCAAATGTTTGGCCCGGCGCTTGAAAAAAATCTGGCGGCGGGGCGGCTGAAGCTGGATGGCGGCAGGCTGGCGCTCACCCAAACCGGCATGGACTTTATGAACGGCGTGCTGTGCGATTTCCTCCCATAGAGAGGATGTTTCAAGCGCGAAAACGGGGTATTTGCGCACTTCCTGCGCTGCGGTACTTGACATTGCCTGCGGGAAGTGCTATTTTACAGACAGTGATTAGCACTCCACGAGGGAGAGTGCTAACAACGCGAAAGGAAGGTGAGGACGCGGTGAAGCTGGACGAACGCAAATTGCGGATCCTTCGTACCATCATTGACGACTATGTCCTCACGGCGACGCCTGTTGGGTCGCGCACGATCAGCAAGCGCAGTGAGCTCGGGCTGTCTTCCGCAACCATTCGAAACGAAATGTCCGACCTGGAGGAAATGGGCTTTTTGGAACAGCCCCACACCAGCGCCGGCCGCATTCCCTCTGAAAAAGCCTACCGCTTTTATGTGGACACCATGCTCCATTCGGCCAATTTGACGGCCGAGGAGCTTTCGGCCATCAAAAACCACTTTGCCCGCCGGATGGACGAAGCCGAAGAGGTGGCTGCCACCACCGCCAGGCTGCTTTCCGACATTACCGAGTACACCGCCATGTTCATGACGCCGGAGCTGCAAAAGGTCATCGTGCGGCACATCCAGCTCGTGCCGGTGGTGCCGGGGCGGGCGCTCGCCGTGGTGGTGACCGACGCCGGATTGGTGCGCGACGCCACCGTGCAGGTGCCCAAGGACTGCGGCGCGCGCGAGCTGGAGCGGCTTTCCAACATGCTCACCGAGCGGGTGAAGGATAAGTCCCTGCCCGATGCGGTAGAGGCCCTGCGCGGCGGCCTGGGCGATAGTTTGGAGGTGCAGCGCCGGGTGTTCTCTTCTGTGGCGGACGCCGTAGGGCGGGACTTGGCGCGCGAGGAGAGCCGGGGCGTGGTGCTCGGCGGCGCTACCAACATTCTGCGCCACCCCGAGTATTCCGATGACCTTTCCAAGGCAAAGTCCATGCTCAGCGTGCTGGAAACCAAGGAGAATTTGTACCGCATCCTCTCCAAGGCCACGCAGATGGAGTTTACCGTTACCATCGGCTCGGAAAACGAGCTGCCCGAAATGCAGGATTCCTCGGTGGTGACCGCCACCTACAAGATCGGCGGCCGGCCGGTGGGCTCCTGTGGGGTCATCGGCTCCATCCGCATGGTTTACGCGCGGGTGCTCACCATCCTCAATTTGATGGGCAAATCGCTCTCTACCGTGCTCACCGGTATTTTTGACCCCGGGTTTGACGGCAAAGATGGCGAAAACCCGCCCAAGTAAAAACAGAGCAGGCCGCAAAGAATAGAAAATAAAAGCAAAACAAGACCCAAACCATGAAAATGAGGTAGCCATGAAGGAGAACCAGAAGGAAACCCCCAACGCCGCCCCGGCAGAAGAACAGGCCGCCAACACCGCCGCGCCCGAAAGCCCTCAGGCCGAAGCTGCAGGCGGCACGGTAGAACTTACGCAGGAGCAGTTCGATGAGATCAAAAAGCGCGTGGACGCCCTGACCGCCGAGCGCGACGATATGCGCGACACCGCGCAGCGCCTGCAGGCCGAGTTCAGCAACTTCCGCCGCCGCACCGAGTCGGTGCGCAAGGAAAGCTACGACGACGGCATGCGCAAAGCCGTAGAGCTCGTTTTGCCGGCCATGGACAGCCTGGAGCGCGCGCTCGACGCCGCAAAAGAAGACCAAAGCCCCCTGGCCGAGGGCGTGCGGCTGATGAACAAGCAGCTGCAGGACTGCCTGCAGAAGATGGGCGTAGAAAAGATCGACGCCGCCGGCAAGCCCTTTGACCCGGCGCTGCACAACGCCGTGCTGAGCGAAGAAGCCGAGGGCGTAGAGAGCGGCACGGTACTTGAGGAACTGCAAACCGGCTACAGCCTGGGCGGGAAGATCATTCGCCACAGCATCGTAAAAGTCGCAAAATAAAGGGCGGGGTTAGCCCCCAACCCTTTGTTAAATAAGAAAAACCGCTTTCTTCTAAAAAGAGGAAGAAGGCTCAAAAGATTCAAGCGAAAACAAAGTTTCGGAGGAACATATTATGAGCAAGATCATCGGCATCGACCTTGGTACCACCAATTCCTGCGTCGCCGTTCTGGAAGGCGGCGAGCCGGTCGTTATCACCAACCCCGAGGGCGCGCGCACTACGCCTTCGGTCGTCGCCTTTACCAAGAGCGGCGAGCGCCTGGTCGGTCAGGCGGCCAAGCGCCAGGCCATCACCAACCCCGACGGCACGGTCTCTTCCATCAAGCGCGAAATGGGCTCGGACTACCGCGTGACCATCGCCGGAAAGACCTATTCCCCCCAGCAGATCTCGGCCATGATCC
>CALWSW010000061.1 GCA_944384305.1 uncultured Christensenellaceae bacterium | reverse complement strand
TCATCAGCACGGTGCGCCCCTTCATCAGCGCGGAAAACGCTTTCTGGATCAGCGCTTCGTTTTCCGGGTCGGCAAAGGCGGTGGCCTCGTCGAGCACCACGATGGGCGCGTCCTTCAAAATCGCCCGGGCCAGGGCGATGCGCTGCTGCTCGCCGCCGGAAAGATACGTGCCTTCCGTGCCGATGAGGGTGTGCGCCCCCTTCGGCAGCTTTTCCAAAATATCGCCGCATTGCGCCGCCTGCAGCGCCTTGAGCACCTGCTCGCGCGCTGCGTCCGGCCGGGCAGCGCGGACATTTTCCAGGATCGAGGTTTTGAACAGGCGGTCGTTTTGAAACACGAAGGCCACCTGGTCCATGAGCACGTGGGGGTCGATCTGCTTCACGTCCACGCCGCCGACCTCCACCGTGCCGGAAGCCGCGTCCCAGAACCGCGGGATGAGGCTTGCGGCCGTGGTTTTGCCGCCGCCGGAGGGCCCTACCAGCGCGACGGTCTGCCCCGGTTCCGCCGCGAAGGAAACGTGGTCGAGCGCGGGGAGCGCCGCGCCGTCGTAGGTAAAGCACACGTCCTTGAATTCCACCTTGTTCCCCTGCGGCCGCTGCGGGTGCTCGGCCGCCTTCAGGGTGGGGGCATCCATCACCAGCCCAATGCGGCCCAGGGCCGTGCCTGCCAGCAAGGTCCCGGCGGAGGCGAACATGATCCTGGCGAGCGCCGTAGAGATGACGGCCGAAAACACCGCGTAAAACACAAAGTTGGTGACCAGCGCTGCAAAGTTCCCCTGCGCCAGCGCCCCGGGCGCCAGAAAGAGCGCTGCCGGCACCAGAAAGACGAAGGCGCCCTCGGTAAAGGTCAGATTGATGGACTGGGGCGTCCGGCAGACCGTGGACTGGTAGTGCTGGGCTTTGGCGCTGTACTCTTCGATCGCCTGCCGGAAGGCTTGAAAGGAATCGACGGTCTGCTGGAAGATCTTCACCACCGGAATGCCGCGCACATACTCGGTGCCGGCCTTGGTCATACGGTCCTGCGCGGCTTGGTACTCTGCCATCAGGCCGGCGTTTTTGCCCCCCATCATGGAAAACATCGCCGCGACCGAGATCGCCGCAGCCAGCAGGCAGGCCGCGCCCATCCGCCAGTCGAACACAAACATCAGCACCAGCATGGCCACAAACAGCACCGCCGTGCCTACAATGTCCGCCAGGTTGTGGGCCAGCAGCGTTTCGGTGTCGGCAGCCGCCGCGTCCAGCCGGCCGCGGATCAGGCCCGAGGCGTTGGCGTCAAAATAGCCCAGGGGCGCCTTCATCACGTGGGCCGCGCCCTGTTTGCGGATGTTGGCCGCGGTGCGGAAGGCCGCCAGGTGGGTGCACATCAGTCCGACGAAATACACCGCGATGCCCGCCACCGCAAAAGCAAAGGCGATCCAGCCGTACTGCGCGATGTTTTGCGCCGCGCTCCAGTTGGGCGCCACGGCGATCAGGTCGCGGGCGATCAGCCAGATGCAGATGTAGGGCGCCATGCTCAGGAGCATCGCGATCCCCGACAGCGCCAGCCCCAAATAGGTCAGCCGCCTGTGACCGCCCGCGTACTGCAGCAGGGCCGCCACATTGTTCTTTTTTCGTTGTTTCATCACTCGCCCTCCTTGTATATAATTAGTTAGAACTAACTGCATCGTCAAAAAAGAAGAAGCCAGCCCCGCAGATCACGGAGACATCAGCTTCAGCCACCCGGCAGTATAAAAATCCCGAAACCGCCGAACGTCGCGGACCGCCTGGTCGCGGGGCATATCGTGGACCACGATCTCGAACAGCCCGTTGAACATGCCGCTGGCGATAATGTGGCACAGCGACCGGTTCAGCTCGGGGATGTCCTTCCCCAGCCGGCGCAGCACCTGCATATACTTCAGGGTGTACTCCACCTCCACTTCCACCATATTGTGGATGAAGTGCTCGTAAGAAGTTCCCTCCGCCCGGCAGAGCAGCAGTTTGACCGGTTCCCGGTGCTGATAAATGTAGTCCACCATCCAGTCCACATAGTCGCCGGAAGCTTCCCCCATGTGCTCCGGCTGCTCGCCTTCCGGCAGTTCGGCAAATCCGGTTTGGGCCTGCATAAACCGGCCCATCAGGGCGGCGGCGTGCGGTTCCACAAGGGAAGCAAACAGCGCTTCCTTACTGGAAAAGTAGCCGTAAAAAGCGCCTGTGGTCACCCCGGCGTTCTTCACGATCTGCCGCAAAGAGGCCCCTAAAAACCCTTTTTCCGAAAACTCTTCCAACGCAGCCTGCTGGATCTTTTCCAGCGTGGCCGGCGAACGCTCTTCCATGGCTCCCTCCGTATAACACTGATATATAACACCGTTATAATACTCCCATCCCCCCATTCTGTCAACCTGTTTTTTCACTTGCTTTCTTTTTACAAAAAACCGCCCCTGCCTACCGGTCAAAATATCGACCGGCAGGTAGGGGCGGTTTTTTGTGATGTGTTAGGAACGCTTAATCTTCTTCGCCTTCTTCGGCGCTCTGCTGCGCTTCACGCGCCTGCACCTCTTCCGCGCGCTCCACGATGGCGGCCATGCGGTGCTGGAACTTCTGGTTCTTAGAAATTTTGGGTTCGAATCGCTTGATGACCGCAAAGGCGAGCACAGCGCACACCACGCCCACCGCCGCGGCGATGTACTCGCTCACACCGGCGAGCAGGGGCACGGCCAAGCCTGCGAGCAGCGCGAGGAGCGGCACGCCGTACATCAGCAGCGAAGCCTCCATAAAGGCTCCCTGCCCCATGGCCACCGCCACCCTGTCGCCCACGCGGGCGCCCTCGGTGTTTAAAACGCGCACCATCATCTCGTCCGGCCCGGCCTTGATGCAGGCCCCGCAGTGCTTGCACATCGACTGGCGCTTAAAGCGCACCTCGGCGTACTTGCCGTCGAGGCTGGCAACGGTGCCGACCTCGTTCATCGGGCTGGGTTCTGCTTTCATGCCGATACCTCGTTACACATCCTCTTCCACCGAGATGTGCAGATCCCTCAGCTGCTTGTCCTCGACCGTGCCGGGAGCCTCGGTCATGGGGCAGGAAGCGTTCTGCACCTTGGGGAAGGCGATGACGTCGCGGATGGATTTGCTCTTGGTGAGCAGCATGACCAGGCGGTCCAGGCCAAAAGCCATGCCGCCGTGCGGCGGGGTGCCGTACTTAAAGGCGTTGAGCAGGAAAGAGAAACTCTCCTGCGCGCGCTCTTCGGTAAAGCCCAGGGCCTTGAACATGGTGGTCTGGATCTCGGGGTCGTGGATACGGATGGAGCCGCCGCCCAGCTCGGTACCGTTCAGCACGATGTCGTAAGCCTTGGCATGCACCCGGCCCTGGTCGGTCAAAAGGTAGGGCACATCCTCGTCTTTGGGCATGGTGAAGGGGTGGTGCATCGCCACAAAGCGGCCCTCTTCCTCGTCGTACTCAAACTGCGGGAAGTCGGTCACCCACAGAAGATCCCAGCGGTTTTCATCGATGAGGTGGAACTTGCGCGCCAGCTCCAGGCGCAGCGCGCCCAGCGCGGCGTACACCACGGTGTTCTTGGCGTCGGCCACAAAGAAGAGCGTGTCGTTGGGCTCGGCGCCGCAGCGCTCAAACAGCGCCTTGACCTGCTCCTCGGTCATGAATTTGGTGATGGCAGACTTGATCTCGCCGTCCTTGGTGAGGCTGATCCAGGCCAGGCCCTTGGCGCGGTACTGCTTGGTGAACTCCACCAGCGCGTCGATCTCGCGGCGGGCAAGCTTGTCTACCGAGTCCTTGCAGTTGATGGCGCGCACGCTGCCGCCCGCTTCCACCGCGCCGGAGAACACCTTAAAGCTGGTTTCCTTGGCGATGTCCGAAACGTCGATGAGTTCCAGGCCAAAGCGGGTGTCGGGCTTGTCGGAACCAAAGCGGTCCATGGCCTCCTGCCACTTCATGCGGGGCAGCGGGAGCTGCACATCCACCCCCACGACTTCTTTGAACACGCGCTGGATGAACCCTTCGTTGACGGTGATGACGTCGTCTTCATCCACAAAGCTCATCTCGATGTCGAGCTGGGTAAATTCCGGCTGGCGGTCGGCGCGCAGGTCCTCGTCGCGGTAGCAGCGCGCCACCTGGAAGTAGCGGTCAAAGCCCGAGACCATAAGGATCTGCTTGTACAGCTGGGGCGACTGGGGCAGCGCGTAGAACTTGCCGGGGTGCACACGGCTGGGCACCAGATAGTCGCGCGCGCCCTCGGGCGTGCTCTTGCCCAGCGTCGGGGTCTCGATCTCGAGGAAGCCGTTTTCGTCGTAGTAGTCGCGCGCCAGTTTTACGATGCGGTGGCGGGTCAAGAGCTTTTGCTGCATCTCGGGGCGGCGCAGGTCAAGATAGCGGTACTTCAGGCGCAGCGCCTCGCCCACGTTGGTATCGTCGTCGATGGCAAAGGGCGGGGTCTCGGCCTTGCTGAAGATCTTAAATTCCTTGACGCGCAGCTCGATGGTGCCGGTGGGCAGCGCGGGGTTGATGGTCTCCTCGTCGCGCAGCACGAGCAGGCCTTTTACGGCGAGCACGTACTCGCTGCGGATGGTCTCGGCCAGCGCAAAGACCTCGTCCGCCAGGTCGCCCTGGTCGAACACCACCTGCATGATGCCCGAGCGGTCGCGCAGGTCGACGAAAATGAGCGCGCCGAGGTCACGGCGCTTGTTGACCCAGCCCATGAGGGTGAGTTCGGAGCCGACCAGCGCCGGCGTGGGTTCGCCGCAGTAATGGGTGCGGGTGTAAGCGGAAACAGCCATGGTTGCGTTCTCCTCCTGAAACTGTGGATATAAAATTAAGGAATGATCCGGTTCTTACAGCTTGCGCTGCCGGGCGCGTTCATAAAACTCGCCCATGGGCAGAGTCTCTTCGGTGCTTTTTGCCATGTTGCGGAGCTTGACGACCCCCGCTTCCAGCTCGTCGCCGCCGATGACGGCCACGAACTTTGCGCCGAGCTTGTCGGCAAACTTGAACTGCGCCTTCATGCTGCGGCCGCAGTGGTCGATGTCGGCCTTGATGCCCTCGCGCCGCAAAACGTTGCAGAACTCGAAGGCCTTTGCGCGCGCCTCCTCGCCGTAGGTGCAGAAGAACAAATCGCACACCGAAGGCTCGGGCACCGCTACGCCCTGGTTTTCCATGACGAGCAGCAGGCGCTCCATGCCCATGCCAAAGCCGACGCCGGCCATGGCGGGGCCGCCGATCTCTTCCACCAGGCGGTCGTAACGGCCGCCGCCGCACACCGTTCCCTGCGAACCGGCGTGAGTAGAGACGATCTCGAACACCGTCTTGGTGTAATAGTCCAGCCCGCGCACGATGTGGGGGTTGATCTTATATTCGATGCCCAGCGCGGTGAGCATTTCCTGCAGGGTCTTGAAATGCGCCGCACAGTCCTCGCACAGGCACTCGAACATGGCGGGAGCGCCGGCGGCGATCTCGGCGTCGTGCGGGACCTTGCAGTCCAGCAGGCGCAGGGGGTTCATGTCGAACCGGCGGCGGCAGTCCTCGCACATTTCCGAAAGGTGCGGGCGGAAGTACTCCTTCAGGCGCTCGGTATAGGCTGGGCGGCACTTTTGGCAGCCGATGGAGTTGATGTTTAAGGCCAGATCACGCACGCCCAGCTTTTCAAACACCCTGAGCGCCAGGCTGATGATCTCGGCGTCTGCGGTGGCGGCCGGCGCGCCGAACACCTCCACGCCAAACTGGTGGTGTTCCCTTAAACGCCCGGCCTGCGGGCGCTCGTAGCGGAACACCGGGCAGTACAGGTAGTACATCTTGGTGGGCTGGGCCTCGGCGTACACCTTGTTTTCGATAAAGGCGCGCACCGCGCCGGCCGTGCCCTCGGGCTTGAGGGTCACCGAGCGGTTGCCCTTGTCGGTAAAGGTGTACATCTCCTTCTGCACGATGTCGGTGCTGTCCCCCACGCCGCGCAAAAACAGCTCGGTGTGCTCGAACACCGGTGTGCGGATCTCCCGAAAACCGTACTCTGCGCAGACTTCGCGCATGGTGTCCTCGATGTAGTGCCATTTGTAGCTTTCGCCGGGGGTAACGTCCTTCGTTCCCTTGGGCGCGTTGGTGATGATTGCCATTGCCGCTCGCTCGGGCGCTCGCTGCGCCGCGCTCTCCTTTCGCATCAATTCAAAGTATAAAAAAAGCCTTCCGCCCGCTCAGGGACGGAAGGCCCGTGGTGCCACCCTGTTTTGAAGGCGAAACTCCGCCTTCCTTTGGGCCCTGTAACGCGGGCAAGACGGCGCCCTGTACCCACGGCGCACACAGCGCCGCTTCCAAAGCGCGGCTCCCGGCCGTTCTTCGCCGGCTCCTCACAAGCGGGCTCGCAGCACCCCCGCCTCTCTGGGTGTGGGACCTTCCGGTTACTCTGTCCGTTCTCAGCCGATACCGAACTTTAAAAGTTATCTGTTCTATATCCTTCGCTATTCTACCCGCCAAGGCGCTTGTTGTCAACACCTTTTCCCCATATTCTGGGGCTCAGCGCTTGGCAGAGCGAAAACCCTTGGCGCCTTTTGCGCCCACGCCGGTCTTTTTGAGGATGTCCGACGCAAAGGCGAAGTTCGAAGCGCGCTTTTCTTCGGCCGCGCGGTAGGCGCAGTCCACCATCAAGTCGACCAGTTCCTGAAAGGAAACGCCCATGGGCTCCCACAAATAGAACGCGAAGGAGCCGGGAATGGTGTTGATCTCGTTGGCGTAGAGCTTGTGCGCTTTCTGGTCGTACAAAAAGTCGATGCGCACCACGCCCTTGCAGTCCAGCTCCTTGAAGATGCGCACCGACAAATCCTGCACCTCTTTGGTGAGCTCGTCGGGGATGTCGGCCGGCACGATGCGCGAGAGCGAAGCCATGCCGCTCGAGGCCTTGCCCATTTTGCCGCCTTCCAGGTATTTTTCCTCGTAAGTCAAAAACTTTTTCCACGAGACCGGCCGCTCGCACACCGAAGCGCGCACCTCTGCGCCATACCCCAGCACCGAGCAGTTGATCTCTATGTTGTCTTCCACCGCGCGTTCCACGATGATGCGGCGGTCGTAGCCGGCGGCGATGTCGATGCCGTGCGCGAGCTCGTCGCGGCTATCTGCCCGGCTGATGCCAATGGAGCTGCCGAGGTTGGCGGGCTTGACGAACGCCGGGTAGCCAATGGCGTTCTCCATGGCGTTCAGGATGCCCTCGCGGTCTTCTTTCCATTCGCCGCGGGTAAAGAACTCGCCCTTGACCACCGGGATACCCGCGCCCAAAAAAGCCATTTTCATGACGATCTTATCCATGCCCACGGCCGAACCCAGCACGCCCGAACTGGCGTAGGGAATATCGGCCAGCTCCAGCAGGCCCTGCACGGTGCCGTCTTCGCCATGCAGGCCGTGCAGCGCGGGGATGGCAACGTCGATGGGAATGTTCTCGGACTTGGCGCGGTGCAGCAGGCCGCCGCCGGCGGGCAAAGTCACCAGGCCGTGCACCTTGGGGTCGGGCGGCAGCATCACGCGGGTGATCTCTTTGCAATTCGGGTCGAAATTGCGCAAAAACTCAATATTCCACAGCTTTTCGCCCGTGAACCACTCGCCCGTGCGGTCGATGTAGACCGGCAGCACGTCGTAGGTTTCACGGTCGATGTTTTCGCCGAGCTGCACGCCCGTCACGATGGAGACGTCGTGCTCCACCGAACGGCTGCCGAAGATCACTGCCAGCTTCTTCTTCATGTTTCAGTCCTCCGCAGGGATAGATCTAAAATTCTGCTTCCGCCGGGTCACTCGCTGTAGTTGTCCGGCAGGTCGTTTTCAAACAGCACGACGTCGCCCGGCACGCTCAAATGCCCCAGCACGCCCGTCGCCTGCTCCAGGCTCTTTACGGTAAAGATATTCTCTTCGGGGAACTCCACCCCCAGCATGCCGCGCCTGATGGGCGCAGTGCGCTTTTCGCCCACCAGAATGACGAAATCGGCAGAGACCGCAAGGTCGCGGCCAAATTCCTCGTTCAGGGCTTCTTCCTCCTCGCCCAGCTCGACCATGCCGGGGGTCACCACGATCTTGCGGCCGGGGAAGGAACGCAGCACCTCCAAAGCGGCCTGCGCACCGGCGGGGTTGGAGTTGAATCCGTCATTGATGACGGTGACCGGTCCGGGAATGAGCTGCAGGCGGTATTCCACCGGCTGCAACTTGCTGATGCCGCGGGCGATCTCCTCCATGGTCAGGCCGAGCTCGCGCGCGAGCGCGGCGCAGCCCGTAATGTTCACAATGTTGTGCCGGCCCAAGAGCATGGTCTGGCACTCGGCGGTCTCGCCGGAAGAATCCATCAGCGTAAAGTGGCTGCCGCCAGGGCCGGCGGTGATGTGCACAGCCTGCATGGCAAGGCCTTCGCCGTCGATGCCAAAGAGCTTCTTTTTCTTGAGCGGGCAGCGGGCATACATGCCGCGGCAAAGCTCGTTGTCGCCGTTGAAGAAAGCCGCGCCGTCGGCGGGCAGGCCGGCGATGAGCTCGTACTTGGTGTTGACGATGTTCTCGAGCGAACCAAAGGTCTCCAAATGCTGCTTGCCCACCGAGGTGATCAGCCCGTATTGGGGGTGGACCAGATCGCACAGCTCGTCGATATCCCCCACGTAGCGGGCGCCCATTTCCGCCACAAACACCTGGTGCTCCGGCTTGAGCTGCTCGCGCACCACGCGGGTGATGCCCATGGGGGTGTTGTAGCTGTGGGGCGTGATGAGGGTGTTGTACTTTTCCGAAAGAATGGTGCCCAGAATGAA
Organism: uncultured Christensenellaceae bacterium; assembly: GCA_944384305.1. Lineage (GTDB taxonomy): Bacteria > Bacillota > Clostridia > Christensenellales > CALWSW01 > CALWSW01. The sequence goes on along the minus strand of CALWSW010000061.1, from coordinate 2,411 downwards.
CTTGGTGCTGGTTTTGCCGTAGCTGCCGGTAATGCCGATTTTAATGAGGTCCTTCCGCCCGGCAAGGATGCGCTTGGCGTCGTTGAAGTAGCGGCGCTTGATGCCCTCCTCTACCGGCAGGGTGATCAAATACGCCAGCCCCACCACAAAGGGCATGAGCAACGCCGGCAGGTACAGGCCCATGCGCAGCAGCAAATACACGGCAGGCGAGACCACGCCGTACACCGTCACAAACAGCGAATAGCCCGAAAGGATGGCGCACACCACGGCCACCGCCGCCATGAGGCGCTTGACGCGCTTGGTAAAAGCCAGCGGCTTTTTTTGCGGCTGACGCTTCCACGTAACGCCCACAAACACCATGAGCACACAGTACAGCAATCGGATGACGGCCTGCCCGGCGGTGTAGGCCCCCACCGGCAGCCGGCTGCCCATAGAGCGCGAGACGAAGAGCAGCGCGCCGTCGAGCAACAGGCAGATCAAAAAGATGAGCGCCAGGGGCAGATAGTCCTTCATGCCGTTCTTTTTGAGCCACCGGAAGTACATGGGCCCCTGGTAGCTCTCGAGCTGCAGCATGTGCACGAACCGAAGGGACACAAAGCAGGAAGCGCACAGCGCCAGCACAAAGGCGATGTAGTCAAAATTCTCCAGCACAGCGGTCATGCAAGGCCCTCCAGGAAACACTTGAGCACCGCGCAAAAACGCGGGAAATCATCTAAGTAAGAAAAATGGCCGCACCCTTCAAACACCACCAAACCGGCGTTGGGGATCTTTCGTTCCATGGTCTGCCCATCCGAAAGGGGGGTGGCGGTGTCTTCGCTGCCCCACACCAGCAGTGTTTCGGCCGAAATTTGGGGCAGCAGCGGCTCCAGGTCTTCGTTGACCACCCGCACAAAGGTGGCGCGCATGGCGCCGCTGAGGGCGCGGTACTCCGCAGACCCGGCGTTTTTCTGCCGTTCCGTCAGGTGGAACAGGCGGTCGATCGGGCCGATCTTTGCCAGCTTTTTGCCCAGCTTATAGCGGTACACCTTGGCGTAATACGAAATGCCGCGCCTGGGCAAAATGCCGGCCGCGTCCACCAACACCAGCTTTTTGACCAATTGCGGGCACTTTGCGGCCAGCACAATGGCCACCCGGCCGCCAAAGGAGTGGCCCAGCATGTCGCAGCCTGCAACGCCGAGCCGCCCTAAAAGCTCCGCCACCAAGCCGGCAAAGTCCTCCACCGCCCAGGGTGTTTGCGGCTCGCCGCTCTGCCCGTGGCCGGGAAAATCCAGTAGAATGACCTGCCGGGTCTTTTTTAAATACTCCGTCAGGGGCAAAAAGCTCTCCACGCTTCCGCCCCAGCCGTGCAGCAGCAGCACCGGCTCGCCTTCGCCGCAGATTTCGTAGCGCACCACAACGCCCGCGATCTCAGTCGTCATACTTCCCCCGGCGGCTGTTTCCCGCCCCGTTTGGGGCCACGCCGCGTTTTTGTTCTTTGGCCGCCCCGGCGCTTTGCCGCGCAGCCGTCGGTTTCATTATAGTATAGGACTGCGCGAGCCGTCAAAGTGGCTCCTTCCAATATATGTAGGCGTCCTCGCGGTTATCAAGGTAATATTGCCGGCGGATCCCCGCCCAGTAGAACCCCTCTTTTTCGTACAGGGCCTGCGCGGCCACGTTCGAACTGCGCACCTCCAGCGTGGCGGCGCGAATGGAAAGGCCCTTCGCGCACTCCAGCATCGCCTTGAGGATGCTTTCGCCATACCCTTTGCGCCGGCAGTCGGGCGAAACGGCAATGTTGGTGATGTGCGCTTCATCCACGATGTGCCAGAACCCGCCGTAGCCCACGACCGCGCCGTCGGCGCACAGCACGACGTAGTGCGCCATTTTGTTCTGGCACTCGGCGAGCATCTCTTTTTCCGACCACGGGGCAGCAAAGCACTGCTTTTCGATCTCGACCACGGCCGGCACGTCCTCCGCGGTCAAACTGCGGATCTCAGTCGCCATATTTCATCCTTTCCGCCTGGGGCTTTTTCAAATAAAGGGGCATCGCTTCGCGAACGGTCCCGCCTCGTTCGAGCTTTGCGAGCGCAGCGGCTGCCACCGCTGAGGCCCGCGGCCTGTCGAGGTGGCAGGGCGCAAAGCGCGCCTTGGGAAATTCGGCGCGCAACAGCTCTTTTTGCGCCGCAGCGCCGTCGCCCACAAAGAGCAGCTCTTCGCCACATGCCCGAAGCGCAGGCAAAAACTCCCCCACGCTCCCGGCAAAGCGTTCGCCCAGCTCCACCGGCTCACCGTTTTTACAGCAGAAGGCCGCAGCGTAGACCTGGTCCTTTCTGGCGTCGAGCAGCGGGCAAACAACGCCCGAAAACGCCGGAAAAAGCCAGGCCATGGCCTCCAGCGCGGCCACCGCCACGACCGACACCCCGATGGCTGCC
>CALWSW010000060.1 GCA_944384305.1 uncultured Christensenellaceae bacterium | reverse complement strand
GTTTTTCTTCCTTCATTATCGACTATAGTCTTCTTTGGAACCACTCGCCTAGCGAGTGGTTTTCGTACTACAAAAAGAGGCGTGCCCGGTTGGACACGCCTTTGTTTTTGCAACGATGGCTTATTCGTTGTCGACCTTGTACATATGGGCAACGAGATCCACAAGCTTGTTGGAATAGCCCCACTCGTTGTCGTACCAGGACACGACCTTCACGAAGTGATCGTTCAGGGAGATGCCGGCCTTGGCGTCGAAGATGGAGGTGTGGGGATCGCCCAGGAAGTCGGTGGAGACGACGTCGTCGGCGGTGTAGCCCAGAACGCCCTTCAGAGCGCCCTCGGAGTACTCCTTCATGGCGTTGCAGATGTCTTCGTAGGTAGCGGCCTTGTCGAGACGGCAGGTCAGGTCAACGACCGAGACGTCAGCGGTGGGCACGCGGAAGGACATGCCGGTCAGCTTGCCGTTGAGTTTCGGATACACCTTGCCCACAGCCTTGGCAGCGCCGGTGGAGCTGGGGATGATGTTGAAGCAAGCGCCGCGGCCGCCGCGCCAGTCCTTCTTGGAGGGGGAGTCGACGACCTTCTGGGTGCCGGTCACCGAGTGGATGGTGGACATAAGGCCTTCCACGATGCCGAACTTCTCGTCGAGCACCTTCGCGATGGGCGCGAGGCAGTTAGTGGTGCAGGAAGCGTTCGAAACGATGGTCATGTCCTTGGTGTAGGTGTCCTGGTTGACGCCCATCACGAACATGGGAGCATCCTTCGAAGGAGCAGAGATGATGACCTTCTTTGCGCCGCCCTTGAAGTGAGCAGCAGCCTTGTCCATGGTGGTGAACACGCCGGTGGACTCGATGACGTACTCAGCACCCTCGGCACCCCACGGGATCTCTTCGGGGTTCATGCAGGCGTTCACGGCGATTTCCTTGCCGTTGACGACCAGCTTGCCGTCCTTCACGTCGACCGTGCCGTCGAACTTGCCATGGACGGAGTCGTACTTGAGCATGTAAGCCATGTAGTCAGCGTCGATGAAGGGATCGTTGATAGCGACCACTTCGACGTCGTCACGCTTGGTCGTTACGCGGAACGCGAGACGGCCGATACGGCCAAAACCATTGATGCCAACCTTAACCATTGTGTTCATCCTCCAAAAGCTTATCTTGACGTTTCCCCGGAAGGAGCCGCCAATTGTTATGCATGAGTCAAATGGAACGAAAACTTTGCAGCACAGGGAAGATTCCCTGGTACGGTGCAGAAAGCTCCGCCCGAAAAACCATTGTGATTATATCCTGTTTTCCGCCGATTTACAAGTGGTTTGAAGGATAAAATAACAAAAATTTCTTCCTCAATTAAACAAAACTGCCCCAAAGTAAAAAAGCCGGCCCGCAGCGTACGGTATGGGGGCATTTTTTGGTTGTTTTGCGCCCTGTTCAGCCCCTTGTTGGAGCGCACAGCCTGCGGGGCGTTTCCTGCCTTTCCTGCAGGCGGTGCACAAAAGTCTGCCTGCTCAAAAAACCGGCAGGGCGAGGGAAAAACTTACAAAAACAAAACGATCCCTGCACCAGCTGGCCGTACTGGCGCGCTGCGTTTGGGTCACAGCAGGTTTTCGGGGTTGAGGCAGAGCAGGTCGCTCGCAACGAACCGGCCGTCCTTTCGAATGAGCTCGCCGTCGAACCACAGTTCGCCGCCGCCGTACTCCGGGGTCTGGATGAGCACGAGGTCCCAGTGGATGGCGGACTTGTTGCCGTTGGGAGCGTCATCGTAACAGCAGCCCGGCGTAAAGTGGATGGAGCCGGCGATCTTTTCGTCGAACAAGATCTCCTGCATGGGGCTGGTGATCAAAGGATTTACGCCGATGGCAAATTCCCCCACGTAGCGCGCGCCTTCATCGGTGTCAAAGATCCGCTGCAGGCGCTCGCTGTCGTTGGCGCTTGCGTGTACGATGCGCCCGTTTTTAAAGGTCAGCTTGACGTTTTCGAACACGAAGCCGTCGTAGGGCGAGGCTGTGTTGTATTGGATGACGCCGTTGACGCTTTCTTTGACGGGCGCGGTGTAGACTTCGCCGTCGGGCAGGTTCATCTTGCCGTCGCAGGGAATGGCCGGCATGTTGGCGATGGAAAACGTAAGGTCGGTGCCGGGGCCTGCAATGCGCACCTCGCCGGCGCGTTCCATGCGGCGCTTGAGGTGCTGCATGGCCTGGCTCATTTTGGAATAATCCAGGCAGCAGACCGAGTAATAATAGTCTTCAAAAGCCGAAAGCGACATGTGCGCCTGTTGTGCCATGGAGGGCGTGGGGTAGCGCAGGACCACCCACTTGGTGCGGGGCACGCGCACATCGGAGTGCACGGCCTTGTTGTAGCTGCTCAAAAGCTCCAGCTTTTCGGGCGGAAGGTCGGAAAGCTCGGTGGGGTTCACAGGCGCGCGCACACCGCAAAAGGCGTCCATCTGCGCCATAAAAGCGGCGTCGTGCGCGGCAAGGAGCTCGCACTGCTCCCGGCTTCCGCCAAGCAGCAGCTCGCGCTCCATGCGCTCGTCAAAGCGCCACACAAAGGGCAGCGCACCGGCTGCGGCGGCCTCCTGCACGAGCGCGCGGGCCAGTTCGTCGGCCGGGCCGTAGGTCTGGATCAGAAATTTTTCGCCCTGCTGCAGCGAGCAGGAGTAGTGCACAATGGTATGCGCCAGCTTTAAAACGCGGGGGTCGGGCATGGGAAGCCTCCTTTAAAAACTAAGAACGCAGCGAACGGTTTTTTTCTTCACTCAGCAGATAGAGCGGACGGCCTTTGACCTCGTCGTACACTCGTGCGAGATAGGCGCCCACGGCGCCGAGCGCCACAAACACCCCGCCAATGAGCAAAAACAACAGGGCAAACACCCAAGGCAAGAGCGAAAAGCCCCGAACGATCTGCACGATGAGCAAAGCGAGCATGGCGCAGAGCGTCAGGCTGCACACGCCGCATCCCGCCCAGAACGAAAGCGTGAGCGGCTTGGAAGAAAAGCCGATGATGCCGTCGCCCGCCAGGCGCAGCATCTTTTTCAGGGTGTACTTGGTGCTGCCGGCAGCGCGTTCGTGGCGCACGTATTCCACCGCGCACTGTGAAAAGCCCGTCCAGGCGGAAAGGCCGCGCAAAAACCGGTTGTGCTCCCGCATGGCGCACATGGCGTCTACCACCCGCCGGTCGAGCAGGCGAAAATCGCCGGTGTCCAGAGGGATGTCGCTCGCGCTCATGAAGTGCAGCAGGCGGTAGTAGACCGCCGCTGTGAATTTTTTAAAAAAGCTTTCGCCCTCGCGCTTGAGCCGCTTGCCGTATACAACGTCATAGCCTTCCTTCCAGCGCTCGATCATTTCGCCGATCACTTCGGGCGGGTCCTGCAAGTCGGCGTCGATGACCACCACAGCGTCGCCCGTGGCTGCGTCCATACCCGCGGTAACAGCGGTTTGATGCCCAAAATTGCGCGCAAAGCGCAGCGCGACCACGCGGGCGTCAGCTTCTGAAAGGGCGGCGAGTTTGGCCCAGGTGGCGTCTGCGCTGCCGTCGTCTACAAAGATCAGCTCGTAATCACAGCCGAAGCCTTTGAGGACTTCGGTCATTTTCTGGTAAAACAGGTCGAGCACGGCCTCTTCGTTGTAGGCCGGCACGACCACCGAAAGCTTGTAATCCGGTCGATACATGGGTTCCTCCCAAACCATAGTGTTTGCGCGGCGCACCTAACTTATGCGGCGCGCAAAAGAGGCACAGCAGCGCTGTGCCTCTTTGCAATTTGTTCCAAAGATGGGAGCGGCCGCGCACTCAGTATACGAGGTCGACCCCCGCGGCGTTGCAGGCGGCAATGATCTCGTCGGCGGGCTTGATGTCGGTCACCACCACCTGAATATCGGGCAGGCGGGCAAAGGTAGTGGGCAGGCTGCGGTCGATCTTGCTGTTGTCGAGCAGCATGATGGTGCGCCGCGCGCGGCTGATGACGGCGCGCTTGACCTCGCAGTCGGTGTAAGAACCGCTGGTAAAGCCGTTTTCGAGCGAGAAGCCCGAGGTGGCCATAATGGCGGTGTCTACATTGACGGTGTTGAGGTACTCAATGGCCTGCGCCCCCCCGCAGGAGAGGGTGTTGTGGTTGAGGTGGCCGCCCAGCAGAGTGACGGAGTGCTTGGGGTTCTTGGTGAGCTCCAGCGCGGTGTTCACGCCGCTCGTCAAGATCGAGCAGTGCAGGTCGGGCAGCTGCTTGGCAAAGAACATGGTGGTGCTGCCGGAGTCGATGTACAGCGAGCAGCTGAAGTCGATGAGTTCGATGGCCTTGCGGGCGATCTCCATCTTGGCCGAAGTATGGTCCATGACGCGCTGGCTGTAGCGGCCGTCGATCACGCCGCCCAAGCGGTCGATGGAAACTGCGCCGCCGCGCGTGCGCTTGACCAGACCCTGCTCCTCCAGATTGATGAGGTCGCGCCTCAGGGTCATCATGGAGCAGTCGGGGAACATCTCCTGCAGCTCCAGCAGCGTGACTTCACCTTTGGCTTCAATGTAGTGGCGAATATCCTCTCTTCTTGCGATCTTCATGTATTACAAACCTCCATTTCGGACAGTATCAACGCCTTCTGCTTCGCGCTTTGAGCGCAAATGAGCATTTTACGACCGAATAATATCACAAAAACCAGGCGTTTTCAACACCAAATATGAAAAGAAACGCTTAAAATTTGAACCCGGAGGGAAATAATTTTACAAAGTGTAAGGAGAGAGGGTAAAAATCAAATTTTTGTCAGGTTTTTTCGGCAAACGAGGTGTTTTCCAGCGGGTTTTCGGCACAAAGGTCGGCCTTTTGGGCGTGGGTGAGGTGCTTGAGCCGGTATTCTTCCTTGAGCGCGGCGCTTTTGTCGGGCCAGGCGCACACATAGGCAAGCTCTACGGGCAAACGGGAGCGGGTGTACTTTGCGCCCCGTCCGGCGTTGTGGGCTGCCGTACGGCGGCGCGGGTCATCGGTGGAACCGGCGTAATAGCTGCCGTCTGCGCACAGCAGCAAGTAGGTGTAATACATGGCCTTCTCCAGAAACTGATCAAAAAATTTCTACAGTATTTATTATAGTACGTAAAAAAAGAGCCCCGCAAGGCCCTTTTTTAAGGAAAGCCGCATCAGTCGCTCAGCGCGAGGCTGGTGAGGTAGATATTTCTTACATCGTCGAGCGTGAGCGTTACAGGGTTGTTGCGCCCAATGGCCCCCTGCCCGGCAATGGAGACAAATTCTTCGACTTCGGCGCGGGTGTAGGTGTTTTTGTCGTCCATCAGCCGGCCGATGTAGCCGCGGAACTGCCCGAGCTCTGTAAGGCCGAGAATGCCGAGCAGCTCGTCGATCTTCTCCTTTGCGCCGCTGTAGCAGATCTCCAGGAAAGAGGCCATGGGCAGCGAGACCGCCAGGCCGTGCTGCACACCGCGCATGGCCGTGAGGGGGTAGCTGAGGCTGTGCACGGCAATGGTGCGCTCCTGCGCGATGACGATGCCGGCATACATGGCGTTGAGCAGCAGCTCCTGACGAACGGCAGGGGTCAAAGAATCGCCGCACAGCGCGCCGTGATTTTTGGCAAAAATGCGAAAGACTTCTTTTGCTACCATGGAGCCCGCCGGCGTGGCCTTGCAGGAAAGGAATCCTTCGATGGCGTGGGCCAGCGCGTCGAGCGCAGTGTAGCGCGTGAGGCGCATGGGCAGGGTCTCGGTGTAACGGGCGTCCAAAAAAGCGAGCTTGGCGTGAGTCACAGGGGTGCCGAAGCTCTTTTTGTTGCGCCCGCCGTCGATGGTGATGACGGCATTATAGGTCACTTCCGAGCCCGTGCCGGCGGTAGTGGGCACCTCGATGAGGGGCAGGGGCGCGTGAGGGAAACGGTTTTCAAAAAGCTTAGCCGCGGGGTAGTCGTTTACCGCCAACACGCTCGCAGCCTTGGCGGAATCCATGGCCGAGCCCCCGCCAATGCCAATGACGAAGTCGTACTTGTCCTGCCGGGCAAACTCGCCCAGGCAATCGGTCATTTCGAGCGAAGGGTTGTTTTCGCAGCGGTCAAACACCCCCCAGGCAATGCCCTGGGAAGAAAGGGCTTCGGTGACCTCCTGCAGCGCGCCGTTCTTTGCGCTGGAAGGGGAGGTGACGATGAGGGCCTTTTTGCCAAACCCGGCAAAGAGCGCGGCGTTTTCGGCCACGCAGTGCGGACCGTAAATGACCTTGACGGGCATATAGAAGCACTGAGACATAGCAACAAGAACTCTCCTTACTGGTTTTTGAACATTATACCATGGGGAGTTTGTTCTGAACAGAGCGGCCTTGGGCCCTGACCGAAGCGGCCAGGCGGGCGTATTCCCTTCTTGCAGCGGCCATTTCGTACACGGCGCAGTCGATCTCGCCGTCGTTTTTTGCGCGGTCAAAGGCTTTGATGGCCAACCGGTAGCGGCAAAGCGCCGCTTCGGCGCCTGCGCGCGCGGCAGAAGGGGCGCTTCTTTTCATAAAGGGCTTTTTTTCCAACATGCGGCGTTCCTCCTTGATCCTGCCGGCGGTATATTCGCCGGTTTACTTTTGCTGCCGGTTATAATAATATGTATCTGTGGCCAAATTCAGAACGCCGGGAAGTTCAAAGGCGCGCCCGGCAATCGACGAAACGAGGGCAGGAACAATATGAAGGAGCAGGAAAAGGAATTCTATATTTTTGACCTGGACGGCGTGCTGGTAGAGACCATGTACAACTACGGCAAGGCCTTTGCGCGGGTGTTCCAGGAGGACTACGGGGTAGAAAACTTCGATTTGGACTACTATGTGCACGAGCTGGGCGGCATGGACGGCTACGGGCAGATCAGCATCCTCGCCAAGCGCTACGGCGTGACGGTGGAAGACTACGACGCTTTAAATCAAAAGATGCACGAGTATTACGTGGAAACGCTGGACCACATTGTGCCCATCGAGCACAACGTGCGGCTGGCCCGCGCGCTGCTGGACGCCGGCAAAAAGGTGGCCGTTGCGAGCGGAAGCTACCGGTTCATTGTGGATCGCTGTTTGGAAGCCGCCGGGCTTTCGGACATTCCCATTAAAGTGACGGCCAGCGAAGTAAAAAAGTGCAAGCCCGACCCCGAAGGCTACCTGCGCGCGGCGGAGCTGCTGGGCGCCGACCCCAAGGATTGCCTGGTGTTTGAGGACACGCCCGTAGGGGTGAAGGCGGCGCAGGCCGCGGGCATGCGGGTCTTCCGCTTTTACGACACCCTGCGGGACGGCCCAAACGTCTGAGCGCAGAAATAAAAAACGCAGTTAGAAAAGCGCCGTGAGCCTTGGGGCTCACGGCGTTTGCTCTCCGTCCTGTGGGTGAGTTTCTTCCTTTTGCTGTTCTTTCCGCTCTTTCAAGTATTGTTTGATCTCCTTTGCGGCAAAGCGGCTGAGCACCCCCGGCACGGCGGCGATCAAAACCAGAAACGGAAGAGGAAAAGTCAAAAACGACAGCCATGTGTGTGGATCCGCCCTCGCAATGAGAGCGGTCGTGCCAACGGCCGCCGCGATCAACAGCCACCACCACCTGGCGGTGAACAGGCCCACCAGCCCAACGCAGTAAAAAAGGAGCGCCATCAGCATCAACGCGTACCCAATCCCACGGCCGAACTTGGGGTAAAAGACGATGAGCAGAAAAATCTGCACTGCGAGCAAAAGTACTTCCGCTGCCGCCAAATAAAAGGTGAGCCCTGTGCGGGGTGCAACGGGCTTTTTCATGGCCATGATACCTCCAAAAATAAGAAAGTAGCGGGGCGTTATGGCGCCGCGTCTTCTTCGGATTGCTGCTTCTGTTCCTTGCGGGCTTCCCGGAACTTTTCGAGTTCCTTTGCCGCGGCGCGGTTTAAAAGCCCAACCGCAAGCCCCAGCAGCACGAAGATGGGGAAGGGGAACTGCAAAAAACACAAAAGATCGGGTACATGGCGGGTTCTGAAGTAAACGACCATGGGCTCAGCGACGATGCCAACGAGCCAAAGGCACCACCATTTGGAACCGAGCAGCCCTAGAAGGCCAACGGCAAAGAAGGGTGCGCCCGCAAACACCATACCAAAGAGCAGGGAGTTGCTTTGCTGGAAGGAGACTATCAGCAAAACGATGAGCGCGAGAAATACCAGCAGTTCCAGCGCTACAAACGAATAAGCGAGAATGGTACGGGGGGTAGGTTTCATGGCTTGCGTCTTCATTAAAAGAAACGAGGGTCTATTGCCAAACGATTCGGATGAAGGTTAAAAACACGAGTGGGCGCGGGCGGGCTCATCAGGAAAGCAGCCGGTATTTTTTGCCAATGTACGGCGCTTGCCTTTATAAACATAAAAACAAACAGTATTTTAAAAACATTCTACAAACAGCAGAAAATTAAATCAACAAAATCCAAAAATATTTATATTGTGTTCATTAATTTAACGTTGGCGAAGGCGGCGCAGCCCGGCCTGTGGCTGGACTTGGGCAAACGCTCCCAAGCGCTGCTAACGTATTGCCGAATGATAGGGAAAAAGAGTCGATCGGCACTTTTGATTTCCGTGCTTTGCAATTTGCAAAAGCTGTGCTATAATATTCGCTGCAAGTGCCCGTAGCTCAGCTGGATAGAGTGTCAGATTCCGACTCTGAAGGCCGCTGGTTCGAATCCAGTCGGGCACGCCATGCCGCAGGAGAAAAGCGCGTTCTCCTGCGGTTTTTTTGCCCGGCGCACTAAAAAAACAGAACGGTGAATAATGCTGCTGTGGAAATTATGACCGTATTGTAAATCCCCCTTGGGTATAGTAAAATACAAAAAAGCGGCGCTCCGCAGGGCAGCACAACCCGGGCCGGCTGCGACGCGCCCAATTGATAAAATAGAGGGGAGGACCGCCATGCCGAAAAAAGACGGCCCCGGCGCTTTGCCCAAACGCGGGTATTGCTGGTTTTTTGCTGCCGTGGCGGCGGTGCTGCTTTTGGCGCTGTTTGCCTCTTGGATGTTTTGCACCCCGCTGGAAGGGGTGGGAAAGGCGGCCGCCCGGCGTTTGGACAGCGGCTGGTCTTATTTGACGGAAGACGGCTTTGTTCCGCTTTGCGAACTGCCCTGCAGCGCAGATGCTGCGGGCGATTCCCTGACCCTGCGCCGGTCCCTGGCGCAGGAAGAGTGCGACCCTGCCTTTGTTTTGACCGTAAAGACCCGCTACGCCTCACTGCGGGTGTGGGCGGGGGAACGCCTGGTGTACGAATCCCCCCAGGGCGAAGCACACGCGCTGGGCAGCATGTGGCACTTTGTTCCGGCCACAAAGCTTTCGGGGGCAAGCGAGGTGCGGCTTGAGTTTTGCGCCTACGACGGCAGAACGGCTTGGCAGGTGGAAAGCGTGCTGTTCGATACCCCCGGCGCGGTGCAGCACGCGCTGCTTACAGAAAACGCCGGGTATTTGTTCTTTTGCATCATTTGCCTGCTGCTCACGCTGGTTTTTTTGCTGTGCACAGTGGTGCTGGCGCGGTGGAAAAGTCCTTCCTGGCGCGCGCTTGCTGCTTTGGCGCTGTTTGTGTTCCTTTCGGGGGCGTGGATCTTGCTCGACTCCAAGATCACTACCCTTTGGGGCGGGAACTACGCGCTTTCCTATTTTTTGAGCTATGCTGCCTTTTACCTTTTGCCCGCCCCCTGCCTGTTCTATGTGCGCCTGATGCTCGAAGACTGCCGGCGCCCCCTGAACGCGCTCATTGCGGCCGTGCTGGCAAACGCCGGGGTGTGCTTGGCGCTGCACATGGCGGGCGCGGTAAAGATCCGCAGCACGGCGGTCGTGGTGCACGCGCTCATTTTGCTCTCCATCCCGGTGATCACCCGTGCCTTTTGGTGCAGCGTGGTGCGCCGGCGCGAAGCGCAGCTGCGCTTTACGTTTGCGGGCATGGTGGCAGTCTACGCCTTCGGCGCGATCTCCATTGGCCTGTTTTACACGGGCGCGCTGCACAATGCCAACAACACCGCGCTTTACATCGTGGGGCTTTCGCTGCTGCTCGTGGGCATGACGGCCGACGCCCTGGCCTCCTTTGGCCGCTTCTGGCGGCAGATGGAATCCGCCGAGCGCTACCGCCGCCTGGCGGTGGAAGACGGCATGACAGCCCTGGGCAACCGCAACGCTTTTCAGATCTACCGGGCCAGCCTGCTCGAACACCCGCCGGAACGCCTGGCCTTTGTGGCGTTCGATGTGGACAATTTAAAAAAGATCAACGACGGGCTGGGTCACCACGTGGGGGACCAGGCGCTCTACACGGCGGCGCTGTGCATCCGCACGGTGTTTGCGCCGGTGGGCAGGTGTTACCGCTTTGGCGGCGATGAATTTGTGGTGGTGATCACAGGCGACGCAGCCGAAAAGATCCCCGCGCTGCTCGCCCGGTTTGCGCGTGAAGTAGAGGCGCGCTGGCACGCGCTGCCGGAAGATACCGGCGTTTCCTATGGCTGGGCGTACGGCAGCTGCCCGCCCGAACGGCCGCTGACCGAAGAGAAGTTTGCCAGGCTTTTGGAAGAAGCCGACCAGTCGCTCTACCGCATGAAGCAGTTAAAAAAGGCGGGCGAAGCAGAGCAGGCGGAAGGGTAATAAATATCCCCCGGCAAAGCCGGGGGATATTTATTTTGCAAATTTTGCAGCGGCCCCGCGGTTTTGCACGAGCTCTATTCTGTGCAGGCCGGCTGTTCGCCCGCCCTGCGGCCTGGCAGGTCGGCACTTGCGTAAAAGCTTTGCTTGGCCTGGTACATCCGCTCTTCGGCGTCTTTCACCAGCACTTCGGGCGCATCCGCGCCCTCCGTCCAGGCAACGCCTACCGAAACCTGAACGCCCGCTCCTTTGAGCGCTTCACAAAGCGCCTCGCCCTGGCGCTTGGCGAGCGCGGCGCCTGCGCCCGGCAAAAAGGCAAGGAATTCGTCGCCGCCAATGCGGTAGGTGTGCGCCTTGCCAAAGCGGCGCAGCAACTCGTTGGCCACCTGCTTGATGGCGCGGTCGCCCGCCGCGTGCCCCAAGGTGTTGTTGATGCTGTGCAGGCCGTTGAGGTCGATGTACAGGCAGGCGCGGGGGCCTTCCATTTCTCTCAGGCGGCCGGCAAGGTCCAGCTCGTAGCGGTTGCGGTTGTTCAGGCCGGAAAGCAGATCGGTCTCGCCCAGTTCTTTTAGGGCGTTGTAAGAACGCAGGTTGTGGCAGAACATGCTGAAACTCAGGCCAATGCTCTGCAAAAGGGCGGCGTTGGCTTCGCGCACCTTCAAATTGGAGGCGGCGAGCAGGCCGCACACGCTGCCGTCGAGCTCCTCTACCGGCACGGCGATCAT
>CALWSW010000059.1 GCA_944384305.1 uncultured Christensenellaceae bacterium | reverse complement strand
AGCGGCGGAAGGTACTGCTTCCGCCTGAAAAACCGGAGGAAGTGTAATGGCTGCAAACAGCACCAAAAAAAACCGAAGCCGAAAGCGGCGCCAAGGGCGCTGCCACAACCAAACACACCAAAGCGGCCGCAAAAAAACCGGCCGCTTCCAGCGCTAAGGCAGCGCCAAAAAGCAACCATAAACTCGTCGTGGTAGAATCGCCCGCCAAGGCAAAGACCATTGGCAAATTTTTGGGCAAGGGCTACACCGTTGTGGCCAGCAACGGCCACGTGCGCGATTTGCCCAAAAGCCAGCTCGGCGTCGACATAGAACACGATTTTGAGCCCAAGTACATTACGTTGCGCGGGCGCGGCGAGGTGCTCGACCGCATCCGCCGCGAGGCCAAGACCGCCAAAAAGATCTATTTGGCGACCGACCCCGACCGCGAAGGCGAGGCGATCTCGTGGCATCTTTCCAACGTGCTGGGGCTGGATGACAGCGGCGACTACCGCATTGTTTTCAACGAGATCACCCCCAACGCCATCAAAAACGCCATCAAAGCGCCCCGCAAGATAGACATGGCGCTGGTGGACGCCCAGCAGGCCCGCCGTATTTTGGACCGTTTGGTGGGTTATAAAATCAGCCCGCTTCTTTGGGCCAAGGTGAGGAAGGGCCTTTCGGCCGGACGCGTGCAGTCCGTTGCCACCCGTATCCTCTGCGACCGCGAAAACGAGATCCGCAATTTTGTTTCCGAGGAGTACTGGGTGCTGCTTGCCACCCTGCTCGGCGAAAAGCTCAAAAAAGGATTCGACGCCAAGTTTTACCAAAAGAACGGCCGCAAGATCGCCGTGAGCTGCGAAGAGGAAGCCAACGCCATTGAATCGGCGCTTAAAAACTGTTCCTACCGCGCGATCGAGGTCAAAAAAGCCGAAAAGAGCCGCCACGCCCCCGCGCCCTTTACCACCAGCAATCTGCAGCAGGAGGCGGCGCGCAAGCTGGGCTTTACTACCAAGCGCACCATGCTCATCGCCCAGCAGCTCTACGAGGGCGTCGAGATCAAAGGCCAGGGCGCCGTCGGCCTTGTGACCTACATCCGCACCGACTCCGTGCGCGTCTCAAAAGAAGCGCAGCAGGCGGCTTTGGACATCATCCGCGAGCGCTACGGCGCGGCTTACGCCCCCAAGACCCCCAACGTTTACAAGGGGCGCAAAAACGCACAGGACGCTCACGAGGCCATTCGCCCCACCTACCCCGAGCGCACGCCCGACTCGGTCAAGGCCTCGCTCACGCCCGACCAGTTCAAGCTTTACCGTTTGATCTACAACCGCTTTTTTGCCAGCCAGATGACCCCCGCGCAGTACGAGACCATCACGGTGACTCTTGCTGCCGAAAAGCCTGGCCTGACCGACCAATACACCTTCCGCGCCGCCGGCAGCCGCCTGCTTTTTGACGGCTATTCGGCAGTGTACACCGAAAGCCGGGACGACGGCGGCGAAGAGAAGGAGACCAAGCTGCCCGCCATTGACGAAGGAGATGTGTTTGCATGCACAAACTTTGCCAAGGAGCAGCACTTTACCCAGCCGCCGCTGCGCTATACCGAAGCTTCGCTGGTGCGCGAGCTCGAAGAAAAGGGCATTGGTCGGCCCTCCACCTTCTCGCCCACCATCACCACCATCATTGAGCGCGGGTACGTCAAGCGCGAAAAGCGCGTGCTGTACCCCACCGAGCTCGGCGAGATCGTGACCAACCTGATGAAGGAAAACTTTGCCGAGATCGTCGACGTAAAGTTTACCGCCGAGATGGAAGAAAAGCTCGACAGCATCGAAGATGGCAAGAGCAGCAGCACCCAAGTGCTGAAGGAGTTTTACACGCCCTTTGAGCAGCTGTTGGAAAAGGCCGAACAAAACATTGAAAAGGTCTCGCTCGCCGACGAGGTCTCAGACGTGCCGTGTGAAAAGTGCGGCGCCATGATGGTGTATAAGTACAGCCGCTACGGGCGTTTTTTGGCCTGCCCGAATTTCCCGAATTGCCGGAACACCAAGCCCATTGTGGAACCGGTGGATGTGCCTTGCCCCAAGTGCGGCGCCAAACTGTTAAAGCGCCACAGCCGCAAGAGCAACAAGCCCTTTTACGGGTGCGAACGCTATCCGGAATGTGACTTTGTGTGCTGGGACGCCCCCACAAAGGAAAAATGCCCCAAATGCGGCGGCATGATGGTAGCAAAAAAGAGCCGGGGCGGCACTGAGCTGCGCTGCCTGGATTGCTCGTATACCTTGCGCCAGGAAAAAGAACCAACCCCCGGCGCTGGTTCAGAAACCAAGGAGTAAAGACATGCCCAAAGAGGACGCTGTAACCGTCGTTGGCGCCGGCCTTGCGGGCAGCGAGGCTGCCTGGCAGCTCGCTTGCCACGGCGTTCCCGTGCGCTTGGTGGAAATGAAGCCCGTCAAGTTTTCGCCTGCGCATAAAAGCGCAGGGTTTGCCGAACTGGTGTGCAGCAATTCCCTGCGGGGCGACAGGCTGCAAAATGCTGTTGGCTTGCTCAAGGAAGAGCTGCGGCGGCTGGATTCTCTGATCCTTCGCGCGGCGGAAGCGACGCGCGTGCCCGCGGGCGGTGCGCTCGCTGTAGACCGCGAGGGCTTTTCGCGCTACATCACCAGGGTGCTGACCGAACACCCCCTGGTGACCGTCGTACACGAGGAGGTAGCTGAGCTCCCCGAGGGCGACGCCATCGTTGCGACCGGCCCGCTGACGAGTGAGCCTTTGAGCGCGGCCATAACCCGTTATTTTGGGGAAGACGGCCTGTTTTTTTTCGATGCCGCCGCGCCCATCGTAACGGCGGATTCCCTGGATTACAGCAAGGTCTTCCGGCAGTCGCGCTACGACTTGGGGGGCGAAGACTATCTCAACTGCCCCATGAGCCGTGAGGAGTACTTTGCCTTTTACCGCGCGCTGCTTTCGGCCGAGACCGCCGAGCTGCACGATTTTGAAAACGACCGGGTGTTTGAAGGCTGTATGCCCGTTGAGGTCATGGCCTCGCGCGGCGAAATGACGCTGGCTTACGGCCCGCTCAAACCCCGCGGATTGACCGACCCCAAGACCGGCAAGCGCCCCTTTGCGGTGGTGCAGCTGCGCCAGGATGACGCAGAGGGCCGCCTTTACAACATCGTCGGTTTTCAGACCCACCTGAAGTTCGGCGAGCAGAAGCGGGTGTTCGGCATGATACCCGGGCTTGAAAACGCCGAATTTGTGCGCTACGGCGTTATGCACCGCAACACGTTTTTGCGCTCCCCCGGCAAGCTGGACGAAAACTATCAGGCCGTCGCCCGCCCCGGCCTGTTCTTTGCCGGGCAGATGACCGGCGTGGAGGGGTACGTGGAATCCACGGCCAGCGGCTATGTTGCCGGCGTGAGCATGGCGGCAAAAAGGCTCGGCCGTCCCCTGCCCCGCTTTTCCCGCCGCACGGCCATCGGCGCGCTGGCCCACTACGTGGCCCATTACCCCGGCCGCGACTTCCAGCCCATGAACGTCAATTTCGGCATTATGGAAACCGGCGCTCTTCCCTCGCGCAAAAAGCAGGAGCGCTACGCCGCCGTTGCCAGGTGCGCGCTGGAGGAACTTTCGCGCATCAAAGCGGAGTATTCGCTTTAACATTCCGTCATTTAAGGCGCTTCCCGCCGCATTACAACCGCTTTGTGTTGCCGGGAAGCGCCTTGTTTGCCATACTGTAAGCTGTCGAGAGCTTTCCGGGGGCCACGCCCCCGTCACCATGACTTTGTTTTTTATGAGGAGGAAGGATGGAATCTCAGTTTAGGGGAACGACCATCTGCGGCGTTCTGCGCGACGGCCGCTGCGCTGTTGCCGGCGACGGCCAGGTAACATTCGGCGAAACCACAATTATGAAGAGCAGCGCAAAAAAGGTCCGCCGCCTGTACCACGACCAGGTGATCGTGGGCTTTGCCGGCGCCGTGGCCGACGCTTTTACGCTCTGTGAAAAATTTGAAGGCATGCTGGAGCAGTACTCGGGCGCGCTGGAGCGCGCCGCTGTCTCTCTGGCCATGGAGTGGCGCAGCGACAAGGCCCTGCGCCAGCTCAACGCCATGCTGCTCGCCACCGACGGCAAAAAGCTTTTGCTCATTTCCGGCACGGGCGAAGTCATCCAGCCGGACGACGGCGTCATTTCCATCGGTTCCGGCGGCATGTACGCCCTTGCGGCCGCCCGCGCCCTTTTGGCAAACACCGATCTGACAGCCGCGCAGATCGCCCGCAAATCTTTGGAGATCGCTTCTGAGATCTGCGTGTACACCAACGGCAACATCATTGTAGAGGAGGCGTAACGCGACATGTACGACTGGTCTCCCAAACAAATCGTAGAAGAACTTGACCGCTACATCATCGGCCAGAATGAAGCCAAGCGCGCGGTGGCCATCGCCCTGCGCAACCGCTACCGCCGCAGCCGCCTGCCCGATGATGTGCGCGAAGAGATCACCCCGAAAAACATCATCATGATGGGCCCCACCGGCGTGGGCAAGACCGAGATCGCCCGCCGCATGGCCAAATTGGTAGATGCGCCTTTTGTCAAGGTGGAAGCGACGAAGTTCACCGAGGTCGGTTACGTGGGCCGCGACGTCGACTCCATGGTGCGCGACCTGGTAGAGGCTTCCATCCGCCTGACCAAGCACAAAAAGGAGCAGGAATTCCGCACCGCAGCCGAAGCCGCCGCCGAACAGCGGCTGGCCGATTTGCTCGTGCCCGTCAAAAAAAAGGAACAGAAGGCTGCGCAAAACCCCATTGAGCTTTTGTTCGGCAAACAGCAACAGCTCCCCGCACCCGAAATGACGCCCGAAGAAAAAGAGACCTACCGCAGCAAACACGCCGAGATCTCGGCACAGCTCTCCTCGGGCAAGCTGGAAGAGACCATGATCGAACTCGAGGTGGAAGAAAACCCCAAGCTGGGCATGGACATGATCGGCATGGGGATCGACATCAACGTGGGCGAAATGTTCGGCGGCATGATGCCCAAGAAGAAAAAGAAGCGCCACATGAAGGTCAAAGACGCCCGCAAACTCCTCGTTCAGCAGGAACTCGACCGCATGATCGACATGGACGACGTCACGGCAGAAGCGCTGCAGCGCGCCGAGCAGGACGGCATCATCTTCATCGACGAGATCGACAAGATCGCCTCGAGCAGCAACGTGCAGGGTGCCGACGTCTCCCGCGAGGGTGTGCAGCGCGATATCCTGCCCATTGTGGAAGGCTCGACCGTAACCACCAAATATGGCCCGGTCAAGACCGACTACATGCTCTTTATCGCGGCGGGAGCCTTCCATGTTTCTAAGGTGACCGATCTCATCCCCGAGCTGCAGGGCCGCTTCCCCATCCTTGTGGAACTGCACGCCCTTACGCGCGAGGACTTCTGCAAAATCATTTCCCAGCCCGAAAACGCGGCCACCAAGCAGTACACCGCCCTGCTCGCCGCCGACAACATCAACCTCTCCTTTACCGACGGCGCGCTCGCGGCCATTGCCGACTACGCCTTTGAAGCCAACGAGGTGGAGGAAAACATCGGTGCGCGCCGCCTTCACACCGTTATGGAGGAATTGCTGGAAGACATCTCCTTCAACGCCAACGGCAAGCATCCCGTCATCGACGTCGTGGTGGATGAAAAATACGTGGCGGAACATTTGGGAAGATCGCTTGTGGAAAAGTCGCTCAGCAAGTTCATCATTTGACGCGCAGCCGAAAAGCCCTGATGCTTTGGTAGCTTTTTCCTCTTAAAAACGGCCCTTTTGCGGCCGTTTTTTGTTGTAAAAGGCTCTTTCTTTGGGGGCGTTTTTCTCATTGTTTACAATTTCTTATTATTTTTACAATTTGGAGAACACACGTTCCCTATGTTCTTTGGGGATTTTGAAGAACAGAGCAGCAATACAAACTTATGTTCGCTGTTTTTAACAGCGATCTCCATAAAGTGGAAGAAAATCGCCGCCAGCAAGGCGCAAATCCTGCGCCGGTGGAGGGCGTGACTTGAAAAATTCATAATTTTATTATATGATTTCTCCAGATGCAGGTTGACCGGCCCTGTAGTTCGCCGGCCAACCTGTGATTTTGCGGTTGCCGTCTTTGGGAAGCTGTTTTTCCCGTTTCGGGCGGCAAGGCGAAGAAATCTGGAGTCTTTCGCCTGCTCTCGCGACTGTCGCGTTTGAACCGCTGATCTGGAGGTATCTCATGAAACGATTGCTCAGCTTCTTCCTTGCCGCCGCTGCGGCCGCAGCACTGGCGATGACCGCTTCGCTCACCGCCCTTGCCGCCGAACAGTGCGGGCTCGGCAAAGTCACGGCTGATGGCACGCTCAACATGCGCTCGTCCGCCAGCATGGACGCTTCGGTGATCACGCGCATCCCCAGCGATGAACTCGTGGTGGTGCACGGTTCCCGCGGCAGCTTCTACGAAGTCAGCTACGACGGGCACACCGGTTATGTCAGCGACGATTATCTCATCAAGTTCCAGCCCATGGAGGCCTACGCGACCGACAACGTCAACATGCGTTCCGGCCCTTCCACCGACTCCGAGCGCATCGGCGTCGTATCAGAAGATGATCTGATCTACGTTTACAGCAGTTCTGGTGATTTTTATCTCTGCGTGGTGGGCGATGCGCTGTGCTATGTCCACAAAGATTACGTAAAGATGGGCAGCGCCCCTTCCAAGACCGAATCGAAGGACTCTTCTTCCTCTTCTTCGGCTGGAAAAGCAGAAGAGGCTGCCGGTTCTTCCTCTTATGACGCCGAGAGCACGGCCTATTTTGTAGACGACCCCGGCACGTATACCGCAGAGGAACTTTATGTTGCGGCCCAGGTCATCTACTCCGAAGGCAAGCACCAGACCGACGAGAGCTATCAGGCCATGGCGAGCGTGGTGTTCAACCGCGTGCGCTCCGGCCGCTTCCCAGACAGCGTGATCGAAGTGGTGTACCAGAAGAACCAGTTCTCGCACCCCAGCAGCAACCCCGAGAGTTTTGCCGAGCTCGTGCCCTCGGAAGCAGCGCTCGAGGCGGTCACCAAGGTCTTTATCCTCGGCGAAAGCACCCTGCCCCCCTCTGTCATGTTCTTCAAGAGCGCTTCCAGCGGGCGTGAATGGGGCTCTAGAGTGTATTACGCCACCATTGGCGGCAACAACTACTACGAATAAAAAAAGCCGCGAAAACGGCAAAAAACGGCCTGGAACACCGGGCCGTTTTTCTGTGCCCTTTTCTTCCGCACTTGGGCCAATATTCTTCCCTTTTCCGGGCAAAATAAGGCAAGACTGACAGAAAAGGAGAAGCCGCAATGAAGGTGATCTTGATGGCGGGCGGAAAAGGCACCCGCCTGCGCCCTTTGACCTGCACGGTGCCCAAGCCCATGGTCCCCATGATGGACCGCCCGCTGTGCGAACACACCCTGCGCCTTTTGCGCAAGCAGGGGTTTTACTCTGCTTCGCTTACACTGATGTATCTGCCAAACGCCGTGCGCGAATACTTTGGCGACGGCGAGCGGGTGGGGATGCGCCTGGACTATTTTGTGGAAGACTCCCCTTTGGGCACGGCCGGCAGCGTGCTTTCTGCCAGCGCCGGCAGGGAACGCACGCTCGTGCTTTCGGGCGACGCGCTGACAGACATTGACCTTCGCAAGGCCATCGAATTCCACGAACAGCACGGCGCCGCTGCAACGCTGATTTTGAAAGAAGTGGAAAACCCGCTGGAATACGGCGTGGTCATGACGGACAGCTCCGGGCGGATCACCCGCTTCATCGAAAAACCCGAATGGTCTCTGGCGCTTTCCGACCGCGTGAATACCGGCATCTATATTTTAGAGCCGCGCGTATGGGAAGGCTTTGCCAAGGGCTCCCGCTTCGATTTTTCTATGGATCTTTTCCCCCGGCTGCTCGAGCGCGGCGAGGCCCTTTACGGTTTTGTAGCGCCGGGGTACTGGTGCGACGTGGGCAATTTGCAGCAGTATTTGCAGGCACACCGCGATATTTTGGACGGCAAATGCAAAGTGGAACTGCCCGAGTGCGTTCAGGGCTGTTATGCAGAAGAAGGCGCCACACTGGAACACGGCGCAAAGATCAAGGGCCCCTGCTATCTTGGGGCTGGCTGCCGCATCCAAAGCGGCGCGTCGGTAGAAGCCTATTCTGTGATCGGGCGCGGGTGCGTTGTGGAAAGCGGCGCGAGCGTCCGGCGCAGCGTTCTTTGGCAGGGTGCCGCCGTGCGCCAAAACGCCGAGCTGCGCGGCGCCGTTCTCTGCGCCAAAGCAGTGATCGGGGCAAACGCCTCGGTCTTCGAGGACTCCGCCATCGGCGAGCGCACCCGCATCGGCAGCAACGCCTCGGTGCGCGCGGGCGCGTGTGTTTGGCCGGAGAAAACCATTGAAGACGCCTGCGTGGTTTCAGATGAGTGCCGTTTTGGCCCGTACGAGCGCTCTATTTTTTACGGCGACGGTATCTGTGCCCACCCTGTGGACCTTCCCGGCGAGCTGCTGTGCCGGCTGGGGCGCTCCCTTGCCGCCTCCTGCGGGGAAAACGCACGGATCTGCCTGGCGACCGACGGCAGCGCGCCGGCGTGTACCGCCAAATACGCCCTGTTCAGCGGCGTGATGGAAGGCGGCGCCGACGTGATAGACGCCGGCTGCTGTGTAGCGCCCGCACTGCGGGAGGCTGTAGGCGCCCTGTGCTGCGCGGCCGGCGTATACTGCCGTTTGGAAGAGGGGCTGCTGTATTTGGATGTGTTCGGCACACAGGGGCGCGACGCCGGGCGCGGCGCGCTGCGGGAGATCGCGCAATCTTACGCGGAAGGCGGCCAGCGCGCGCCGTTGGACGCCATGGGCGTGCTGGCCGCGCGCATCGATCCTTCCCCCTACTATACCGCGCAGGTCCTTCGGCGCTCCGGCTTTCGCGCGCTGCGGGAGCGGGGTGGGCAGGTCGCGCTCCTTTGCCCCAACGAGTTGGAATACGCACAGCTGTGCGCGCTGTTTTCGGGCTGCGGCGCGGCGGTGACGCGGTGCTGCAGCGCGCAGGATGCCGAACGGGCCGCAAAAAAGCATGGAACACTCGTATTGCAGATGCAGCAGGAGGACCTGCGGCTTTTGCTGCCCCGCCGCACACTTGCAAAAGAAGACCTCTTCCTTTTTTGCGCCAACCTCGATTTAAAGTTGGGGGCAAAAGAACTGCGCGCCGGTGTATTGAGCAGCTGTGCGCTGGAACCGCTCGCCGAGCGCTGCGGCGCAAAGGTGCTGCGCATGCCCCGCCGTGAACTTCGCGCCACGCTGTGCGAAAGCAGCTTGCTGAGCGCACAATTTCTTGTCGACCCCTACAGCGCGGCGCTCGGCATATTTGCCGCGCTGCAAAAGCTCGGCCTTAGTGCAGAAGAAGCCGCCGCCAGCCTGCCCTTTACCGCGCGGTGCGAACGCGTTTTTCCCGTTCGCCCGCAGGAGATCGGCCGCATTTTCCGAACCATTGCGGGTGACGGCCAGGATACTGATCTGACCGAAGGCCTGCTGCTCAAAAAAGGCAGCGGATGGGTCAACATCTTCCCCGACCATTCCGGCCGGCGCATGAAAGTGGTCGGCTCGGCCTTTGCCGAAGAATACGCGCAGTCTCTGGCAGATTTTTATGTTGGCCGCGCAGAACGGGCAAAAGAGATTTCCGAAAAGCAGCCGTAACAAAAGGAACTGGAGCTGTCGCAAAATAGGCTATCGACTATTTCGCAACAGCTCCGTTTCCTCCCCTTTTCCCAGGAAACGCCGGTCACCCTTGCCAAATTCTTCTTCTCCTTCCCTTGCCTGAAACATTTCTTGCACAAAACCGGCAAATGCCCTATAATATCATTGATGTACTGTGCGATCAGTACTTGTGCGGCTTGAAGCTTGACAACAGGAAGACCGCCGCGCCCCAATTGGTGCGGGGGCAACGCGCTCTTCCTTCCATAGCGGATCAATGCAGGAGTTTGGCAACATTGCCCAACCCCTTGTTTTTGTGTGGAATCTTGGGTGTTTTACCAACAGACCAAACCTTAAAAAACGCCAGCTTCCAAACAGCATCTGCTTTTGTCCTTCATCGGGTCTGATGATCGGTTTGTCAGATCCGTCCCCTTGTGTTGTTCACTTGCCAGCCACACCCCGGGGCCGCGGCCAAGCGAACGGCAACAGAACCCACAGAACAGCCTTTTTTCGTTCTGCGGCAGTCCCACCGAAAGGAGAACGTATGCCTTCTAAATTAAAAATCATCCCCCTGGGCGGAATCAATGAGATCGGGAAGAACATGACGGTCATCGAATACGGCAAAGATATTTTTGTGATCGACTGCGGTTCTATTTTCCCCACCGACGACATGCCCGGCATCGACCTCGTCATTCCCGACATGGAGTACCTGGAAAAAAACGCCAGCCGCATCCGCGGTTTTGTGATCACCCACGGGCACGAAGACCACATCGGCGCCATTCCCTACGCGCTCAAAAAGTTTTCGGTCCCGGTATATGGCAGCAAGCTGACGCTCGCGCTCATCAACCACAAACTGGAAGAGCACGGTATTACCAACGCCAAGCTGCGTGAAGTAAAGCCGGGCGACGTCATCAAGCTCGGCTGCATGAGCGTGGAGTTCATCCATGTCAACCACTCCATTGCCGGAGCCATGGCGCTTGCCATTACCACGCCGGCGGGCGTGCTCATCCACACCGGCGACTTTAAGATCGACTACACCCCCGTAGACGGCACACCGGCCGATTTGGCACGTTTGGCCGAATACGGAAAAAACGGCGTGCTCTGCCTGATGTCGGACAGCACCAACGCCGAGCTGTCGGGCTACACCATGTCGGAATCCAAGGTAGGAGAAACTATGCGGCGGTATTTTGACGGCGCGCAGGGGCGCATCATCATCGCCACCTTCGCTTCCAACATCCACCGCATCCAACAGATCGTCGACTGCGCCATCGCGCACAACCGCAAGATCTGCTTCCAGGGACGGAGCATGCAGAACATCTCCGAACTGGCCATCAAGCTTGGGTATTTGAAGATCCCCGACCGCAGCATTGTTGACGTCGACAACCTCAAGCGCTACAAGCCCGCCCAGATCTGCGTCATCACCACCGGCAGCCAAGGGGAGCCCATGAGCGGGCTTTACCGCATGGCCAGTTCGGCTCACAAGCTGGTCATCGGCGAAGGCGACCTCATCATTCTGAGCGCCAGCGCCATCCCCGGCAACGAAAAGAGCGTGACGAACGTCATCAACCAGCTCTGCCAAAAAGGCGCGACGGTGATCTACAAAGACATCGCCGACATCCACGTTTCCGGCCACGCCCGGCAGGAAGAGCAAAAGCTGGTGCTGAGCCTGGTCAGGCCCAAATACTTTGTTCCGGTGCACGGCGAATACAAACACCTGGTCCACCACATCGAGACCGCCCGCCAGCTCGGCATCCCCGAAGAGCGCTGCATCGTCTGCGAGATCGGCGAAGTGCTGGAATTTACC
>CALWSW010000058.1 GCA_944384305.1 uncultured Christensenellaceae bacterium | reverse complement strand
CCCGGCGGCACGGCCTATGTTTCCGACCTGCCGGCCGGCACCTTCTACACCGTTTCGGTCCCCGGCGGCACGGTGCTTAGTAGCGACAACCTGAGCGGCATCATCCCGGTAGACGGGGCCGCCCAGGCCGGCTTCACCGCCATTCCCGGCAGCGACGACTTCGAGATCGTCGAAGGCGAGGGCGATGAAGAAGGTGACGTGCAGGAAGGCACCGAAGAAACGCCCCCCGAAGAAACCGTGCCCGAAGAGGGCTTGGAAGAACTCCCCGAGGAAGGCGACGTGCCCGCCGAAGAGGAACCCGTGGACGTGCCCAAAACCGGCGACAGCCTGCCCTCCATCGGCCTGGCCCTTATGCTCGGCCTTGCCGCCTGCGCGGTGGTTTTAAAGAAGGCCCGCGCGAAGTAATTCGCTGGCAAACGACCATAGAGTTGCCTACAACGGCCCCGGAATTGCTCCGGGGCCGTTGCTCGTTCTCCGCCGGGGCGGAATGGCGGAAGGTACAACGAAGGTGCTTGTAAAGCGGGTTCTGAAGGGCGCCTTTCCGCGCGGTCAAATTCTCAAAGCGCCCGAGGCCCAGGGGCCCCGCCGATCGAGCTTTGCCGGGGTCCCCGCATCATCGAGTGAAGCGAGATTATGTGGGGTGGGTAAGCGAGATCGTGCCTTGCGGGGAAGGGCCCGCGGCGGTTCGTGTTCCATCCTGCCCCGCCAGGATGGAACCCACTACGGAAGCGAGAGGACTTCGCCCGGGGCCCCCGCTTATTCGAGCGCAGCGAGAATATGTGGGGTGGGCTTTGGGCCGCAAAAAGAAGTACCGCCGGGGCCGCCCCGGCAAAAAAAGAACCCCCTTCAGGAGGAATACCTTCTGTGCTTAAAGAAATCGGAAAAATTTTCGTTTCTGCAAAAACGCCCACCCCGGGCAGAGGGTAAAGATAGCGGTACGGACCTACATCGTAGGAGAAAGAAGAACGTCCTGCGAACTTAGCCCGCCCAGGCTGAGAAGAGCGGAAAGTCTTTTTTACGAAACTCAGAAAATGGCACGAAGGGCGAAAGCTGAGGGATGCCGGGGGCCGCCCCGGCAAAAAAAGCCCAGGGGCCTGCTCAACAGCCCCAAAAAGCAACACCCTGCGCAGAAGCTCTTCTTTTTGCGCAGGGGCTTGCCGCAAAACGGCTTTTTTTAGTACAGGGTCGGCCAAAGCTTAAAATCCCACACGACCTCGCCGTAGGTCTCGCGGGCGGTCACCTGGCCGTTTTCGTCCAGCAGATAGACCGAAAGCCGGGCCTGGGGGGTGCAGATGTCGCCCTGGATCATGAGGATGTTCTCCTCGATGCAGGCCGCGCCCTTTGCCACAAGCACCGCGCCCGCCTCGGCCACCGTGCCTTCTTCCGGCCAAACGGCCGTTACGCTTTCGGGCAGGGCGGCTTTGGCGGCCTCGTTTGCCTGCCAAAAGGCCGGGCGCAAGATCTGTTTGCCCACGGCGTATTCCATGGCGGCGTAGACCCGCGCCGCGGTGATCTTGCCGTTTTTCAGGTCGCTCACGATGCCCACGGGGATCTCGTACACCAGGTCTTCCTCGCGCTCGGTGTCGCGGAACACATAGTGCAGGCGGTAGCGGTCCACCCGCCGGCCCTCGCCCGCAAAGCCGCCCAAATAATCGGCGGTGATGTTCATGCGCGAAAGGAAGCGGGCGATCTTTTCCACCAGCATGGCGAACACGCGGTCGTTGGAGATCACCCCAAAGGAGGGCAGGCTGACGTTGGCGTGCCCGCCTTCAAACAGCCCCAGCAGGGCCTGCACCTCGCGGTTTTGGATGTTGGTAAACAGCTGTTCCATACTGCCCCTCCTTACAGCGTCGGCCACAGGCAGTGGTCGATGATCGAATCGCCCGCCAAACGGGCAAACAGGATTTTCCCGGCCTTTTCGCCCTTGCCCTTGCCGTAAATGGCCATGCCCGACGAAGGCGTGTTGGGGCGGTCGCCCGAGCGGTGGTTCATGTACTCCACCACCAGGTGATCGTCGTCTTCAAAGGCGTTGCACATCGGTGAGGCCGTCTTCCGACACGGTGTAGCTTTCGCAGGTAGCGGGCTGGGGCGTGCCGTTTTCATCCTGGCGGAACAGGGGCTCCATGAGGCCGGTGGCCATGCTGACGGTGTAGCCGTCGCCCATGTTGCCGATGTCCAGCGTATCCATTTCAACGGGCTGGGCAATGTTGATGACCTTTTCGCCCGAAGCATCGGCGTTGCCGCCTTCGCTGCCGTCGGGGTTTGCGTCGGTGTTGTTGCCGCAGGCCGCCATGCTCAAAAGCATCACGAGCGCGAGCAGCGCAGCCGCCAGCTTTTTGGTGGTTTTCATGTCGTTACCTCCATCAAGTTTCCGTTCTTCCAAACTGCATTCGCCTGCCTGAAATGAAGAAAAGCCAGTCCTGCGGCCGGCCCCTTTGCCCTTCACTTCAATCCAAGTGATATGGGAATGATACCATTTCTCTTTTTGCCGAACTAATACAAATTCCGCCATATATTATTAACCTATTGGTTATGTAAATTGGCAAGAACATGGCGAAAACAGTAATTTTCGCATATTCTGCTGAATACCCTTGTGATTTATTCATTTCTTTATGATTTTACCTGCGTTTTTTCAAATCTTTGCGAATTTTTAAAACTCCTGCAATTCGTTAATTTAAAGATCATTGCAATTTCTTTTTTAAAAAATTCGGCTTCCGGCCGGTTTTGCCCGCAAACCCCTCTCATTTTGCAGGAATTCTTTCTTTCGTTTTCTAAAATGGCACAATTCTACCACAAACCCCACCCCTTTGCCCTTTTTTGCCGGTGCGCGGGCAAAAGGCAAAAATGTTCGTTTTTTCCTGTGCACGGACAGGCAAAAAAGAGCCCCGGGGGGCTTTTTGCTTCCCGGGGCTTGGGGTTTGGTTTTTTTATTCCGCCAGCTCGTAAACGCCCGCGGCGTTGAGGGCGTCGTAAACAGCGCGGCGCAGCGCGCGGTTCTTTTCGTACACCGCCTTGTTTTCGGCAATGGGCTCGAAGCGCTCGGTCTCGCCCGAAACGATGGCTTCGTAGGCGGTCTTGTAATCGGGGTAAATGCCCAGGCTGACGCAGGCGCTCATGAGGCAGCCCATCAGCGTGGCCTCGGCGTTGCGGCGGCGCAGCACGGGCAGCTGCAAATTGTCGGCCATGATCTGGCAGTAGGTGGGGAAGCGGGTCAGCCCGCCCGCAACGCACACGTGGTCGATCTCGCCGACGTTTTCGGCAATGAGGCCGATGTTGTCGGCAATTTCGCCGGCAATGCCTTCCAGCACGGCGCGGCACAATTCCGAGCGCTTGGTGCCCAGGCCGAGGTTGAAGAACATGCCCTTGGCCAGCGGGTTCCAGTACGGCGCGGCCGAGCCCGAGAAGTGGGGCAGCACGATGACGCCGTTGCAGCCCGGCGGCGCGGCGTTGACCTGCTCGTTCACCTCTTCGAAGGTGATGGGGTTGTTTTCGTCCTTCTGGTCGAACAGCTGGCCGCGCACCCAGTTGTAGGTCGCGCCCGAAGCGTAAATGCCGGCCTCTACGATCCACTCGCCGGGAATGGCCGCCGCCGAGCACAGAATGCGCTGCTTGCGGTCGAAGGTGGGCTTGGGGGCGTAGCCCAGCACAAAGGAGCCCGTGCCGGTGTTGGCCGTGGCCGAGCCCTTTTCGAACAGGCCCAAGGCCAGCGCGGCGCACTGCTGGTCGCCGCCGCACAGCAGCACGGGCACGCCGGCCGGCACCACGCCGCTGCGGCGGGCGTAATCTTCCGACAATCCGCCGGCGCTGCCGCCCGGCGGGCAGAGCGCGCACAGCATGTCTTCGGGCAGGTCAAAGAGCCGCAGGAGCTTCCGGTTCCACTCAAAGGTGCGAAGGTCTAAAAGCATGGTGCGGCAGGCCTGCGACCAGTCGGTAACGTAATTGCCGGTCAAAAGGTAGGCCACGTAATCCTGCACACCCAGCAGCTTGTGGGTCTTTGCCCACACCTCCGGCCGGTTTTTTCTGAGCCACAGCATCTTAGGCAGCGAAAAATAGGGGTCGAGCCGCAGGCCGCACTCCAAGTACAGGTCGGTCATGGAGATCTTTTCCTGAATGTCGCTGCACTCGGCGGTGGCGCGCTTGTCCTGCCACATGAGGGCGTTGTAAAGGGGCGTGCCGTTTTCGTCCACGGGGATGACCGAGGCGCGCTGCGAGGTGATGGCGATGGCCGTGACCTCGCACTCCGGCTGCTGGGCAAGGTACAGCCCCACGCGCGAGAGCGTGGAAAACAGCGCCGTTTCCCAGCTTTTTGGGTCCTGCTCGGCACGGTTGCCGGGCGAAAAGACCGGGCTGTAGTCGTGGCTGGCCACAAAGCGGAAATTGCCCGTAATATCCAGCACGCCGGCGCGCATGCTCTGGGTGCCGACGTCGATGCCGATGATGGTCTTCACGGTTGGTTCCTCCCTGAAAATGTAATAAGGGGCGGCCCGGGGCCGGGGGCATTTGTTCTCCCCTTTCCCCCAAACGGCGGGCTGCACAGAAAAAGCAGCGGACTTGCCGGGCCCCCTGAAGGTCGGTTCAGGCGGACGCCCGGGGGCCCGCTGCTTTGCGGTCAAACGGCTTGTTTTTGCCTGCCCTAAAAAGCCGGCAGGCTGCTCACACGCCAGCGGCCGTGTGCAAGGGCGGGGAATGCCGCCCGGCCTTTGCCCGGGCGCTGTGCGGCTGCGGGCTTTGCCGGCGCCTTGTTACTTGCCGCCGAAGAAGTCGATGTACTTGCGCACCACCTCGGCCACGTAGCCCTGCTGGTTTTTGGCCAGCACCGAAAGGTGGGGCAGCTTTTCGGCCGAAAGGTCTTCCTTGGAGCGCTTGACGGCGTAGGAAGAGATCTCGGTGTTGACGTTGATCTTGGAGATACCGCGGGCGATGCAGGCTTTGATGGTCTCTTCGGGAATGCCCGAGCCGCCGTGCAGAACGAGCGGAATGCCGCAGGCGGCGTTGATGCGCTCCAGAATGTCCAGGCGGATGTTGGGCTCGCCCTTATACAGGCCGTGCACCGTGCCGACCGAAACGGCCAGCGCGTCCACACCGGTGGTCTCCACAAACTGCCTGGCGGCCTCGGGGTCGGTGTAGACCTCCTTGTCGTCGGCGCTGCCCTCGTGGGATTCCAAACCGGCGGCCAGGCTGCCCAGCTCGGCTTCGACCGACACGCCGCAGGCGTGGGCCACCTCGCACACCCGGCGGGTGTTGGCGGCGTTCTGTTCGTACACCAGGGCCGAACCGTCGTACATCACCGAGCCGAACCCGGCGCGGATGGCGGCGTAAACGGTGTTGATGTCCTTGCAGTGGTCGAGGTGCAGGCACACCGGCAGGCCCGCGCCGTCGGAAAGCGACTGGGCCAGGGCCTTGGCGTCGTTTAACGACATGTTGGCGAGGTACTTGGCGCCAAAGGCGACGATGACCGAGCTGACGCCGGCGGCCTTGGCGGCGTCCACAACGCCGCGCATGGTCTCGTAATTGTAAACGTTAAAGGAGCCCACCGCGTAGCCGCTGGTGTAGGCGTCACGCAGCATGGCGTTGAAGTTGGTGAGCATGGCTTACCCCCTTACGCCGGCCAGCCAGGCCTTAAATTCGGGGTTTTCGAGCACTTCTTTGTTGACGATGAAGCTGCACTCTTCACCCCTCAAGAACTTGGCCATATCCGCAAGCAGCAGGTAGGGCGAGTTGGTGAGCGCCTCGGCCGTGGAGCCCGCGATGTGGGTGGTAAGGGTGACGTTGTCGAGCTCGAGGTAGGGCGAGCCTTCGGGCAGGGGCTCGTCGTTGTACACGTCGAGCGCGGCGCCCATGATGCGGTGGTTCTTCAGCGCGTCGACGATGGCGTCCTGGTCGATGAGGCCGGCGCGCGCGGTGTTGATGAGGTAGGCCGTGGGCTTCATGAGGCCGATGAGGCCGGCGTTGATCATGCCCTTGTTCTGGTCGGTCAGCCTGGCGTGAAGCGAGACGAAGTCGGCGGTTTTGAACAGCTCTTCCAAACCGATGGGCTCGCAGCCGGCGGCCTTGATGCGCTCGGGGTCGGTGTAGGGGTCGTACACCACGACCTTGACGTCGAAGCCCGAGAGCTTCTTGGCCACCAGCGAGCCGATGAACCCAAAGCCCACCAGGCCGATGACCTTGTCGTGCATTTCCACCACGTTGCCGTAGTTGGAGAACTGCTTGATCCACTTGCCGCTCTTGATGGCGTAGTGCGCGCGGGCGATGTTGCGGTTTTCGGCCAGCATCATGGCAACGGCAAAGTCCGAAACGGCGTGGGCGTTGCGGCCCTTGACGTTGAACACCAGAATGCCGCGCTTGGTGGCTTCTTCCACATTGACGTTTTCCAGCCCGGCACGGGAAACGCCGATCATGCGCAGCTTGGGCATGGCGTCCATGACCTTGGAGGAGCAGGCGATGAACAGGCCGGCCAGAACGTCGCAGTCCTTGCCGTGTTCCAACACCAAAGGTTCGCAGGGCTCGATCTCGGGGCCCTGGTGCTCTACATCCAGGCGGCGCTTCTGCAGCTCGCCGTTGTCGGTGACCCAATCGCCGGCGAACACCACGTCGCCGAAGTCCTTCATGTGGCGTTCCCACGCGGCGCTGAAGCCGGGGGAGGGAATCATAGCATCGCCCAGAAGCAGGCCTTTGATCCTGTTGCTCATGTGAAAATTCCTCCTGTTATTTAAAAAATCGCTGGAGTGCAATAGATACCGTTTGTTCGCGCGGCCGCAGGGCGGATTTGCCCCCTGGCCGTCTTTTCCTTTTTGAAAGCAAAGCCGCTTGCCGGCCGCTTCGCCCACCGCCCCCTTTTGATGGGCGGACGGCGAAACGGCCGGACGGGGAGACCCCGCCCGGCACGGCGCAAAGCGAAGCGAAGGAGCTTCCCCTTGCCCAAAGATGCAGTTACACCTCGGCGATGCAGACCACCTGCGAGCTGTCCACGCCCAGCACGCGCAGCGGCGCGTTGAAGAACTGCTTGAGGCGGCCGGCGGGGATGTCGGAAAGGTGCATGTCTTCAATGGCGGTCACGAACTTCTCGGTGTAGTAGCCGAGCATGTTGCGGTGGCATTCCGGGGGCAGGTCGTTGCAGGGAGAACCCAACGCCAGGAAGTCCATGCCGATGACCAGCAGGTTCGGGAAGTTGGCGCACAGCCACTTGCCCAGCTCGGGCGCCATGTAGGGGCCGTGGTTCTGGTAGGCGTCCTGGTCGGTATCGCGATACTTTTCAAAACCGGTGCGGACCAACAGCGCCGTTACGCCCTTGATCTGGTCGGCGTAGGGCATGAGGTCTTCGGGCATGACGGGCTGCTCGGCTTCCTTGGGAACGTCGATGAGCAGAACGTCCTTATGGCAGAAGTACTCGATGGGCAGCTGGTTGATGTTCAGGCCATTGGGCACGAAGTGGCGGGGCGCGTCCATGTGGGTGCCGCAGTGGTTGGGCAGATGGGTCATGAAGCTGGCGAAGGGGCAGGTGTCGGAAATTTCGGTGCACTGCTCGACCTTGACAACGGGTTCGCCCGGCCAGGCATAACCGGCGGGATCCAACGGATGGGACAGGAACTGGAACATTGAGAATACCTCCTTTGGAATTATGATCGCGCCCTGAAATGCCGTGAGGGCGCGGAACAGAACTGAAACCGTAATAAAACTACGCTTTGATTTGAACAGCAAGAATTATTACTGCACCTACCATACCATCATTTGCCCGCGCTGTCAAGCGGTTGCAGAAAAGCAATTCTTTCACAATCAAAAGCGCACAGAACACACGGTTTGTTAATTTAAGCACATGTTTTTCTATTATAAACGCCCCCAGTTTTGAAAGGTTCTGTTTGGTTTCTTTGATTTTTTAATATCATTCGTGTGGAAACTTGACGTTTCCACAAAGTAATGTTAAAATTACTTAAAAGGCTCTTCCATTCCCTTTCCTTATTTATATATTTTCTATTGGAAGAGCGCCGTTCGTTCTTTGACCATTCGCATGTTCCTGCCCACAGCATCTGCGCCCTTCCTTGGCGCGCTCAACGCCCTGCGGCAGGCCCGCCTTTTT
The DNA here is from genome assembly GCA_944384305.1 of uncultured Christensenellaceae bacterium. Classification (GTDB taxonomy): domain Bacteria; phylum Bacillota; class Clostridia; order Christensenellales; family CALWSW01; genus CALWSW01. Next base: position 3,444 of record CALWSW010000058.1, on the reverse strand, counting down.
TGCGCGCCATGACCCATTGGTTTTTGGCTTTTGCAGCTTCGTAAAGTATTGTAAAAATTACTTTTGAATTTTTGCCCTCCCGTCAAAAGTCCCCGCTTTCCCCCCTTTGCTTTCCTTATCAAATATTTTCCGGCCTTGGGCCGGGTTGGATACGACCGATGATCCCAAAGATGATTTCAAAAGGAGAGAGACAATGAGAGACTACATTATGGTCATCGACGAAGGCACCACCGGCACCCGTGCGCTGATCTTCGACAAGCAGTTCAAGATCATCAGCTCGAGCTACACGGAATTCACGCAGTACACGCCGGCGGAGAACATGGTGGAGCACGACTTTGAGGAGATCTATCAAAAAACCGTCTCCATGTGCCAGCACGCGCTGATGAAGGCCAACCTGACCTCGCAGGACATCGCCTGCCTGGGCATTACCAACCAGCGCTGCACGGTCTGCTTCTGGGACAAGGTGACCGGCAAGCCGCTGATGAAGGGCATTGTGTGGCAGGACAACCGCGCCGCCGACATTTTGGACGAAGTGCTGGAGCGCCCCTACGTAAAAAAGGGCTACGACGTAGTGAAGATTGGCCCCGGCGCCACCCGCGCCTACACCCAGATCGAGTGGTGCATGAGGAACATGCCCGAGATCGCGCGGGCCATCAACAACCGCTCGGCGCTGTTCGGCACCATTGACACCTGGCTGATCTGGAAGCTGACGGGCGGCAAGACCTACGCCGTTTCCTCTTCCAACGCCTCGGCCATGGGCGCGTTCGACAACCGCACCGGCGGCTGGTACGAGGAGTTCTTTACCCGCATTGGCTACCCCATGGAGATGCTGCCCGAAATTTACGACGAAAACGCCAACTACGGCGAGACCACGGCCTTTGGCGTGCCCATTCCCATCACGGGCGCCATTGCCGACCAGCAGGCTTCGCTGTTTGCGCAAAACTGCCGCACCCCCGGCACGGCCAAGTGCACCAACGGCACCGGCACGTTCATGGACATCAACATCGGCGAGAAGGCCGCCAAAGCCCCGCAGGGCCTCGATTTGATGGCCGCCTGGACCATTGACGGCAAGACCGAATACATGTTTGAAGGCATGATGGGTGTGACCGGCTCGGCTGTGCAGTGGCTGCGAGACGGCCTGGGCATTATTCAGACTTCCGCCGAAACCGAGACCCTCGCTCTTTCGGTTCCCGACACAAACGGCGTCTACTTCGTCATCAATCTTGCCGGCGCATGGGTGCCTCGTTACGATCCCTGGGCCCGCGGCACCATTTTCGGCATCACCCGCGGCACCACCCGGGCGCACATTGCCCGCGCCACGCTCGAGGGCATCGCCTTTGGCATGGCGGACATCATGCAGGCGGTTTCTGCTCTGGGCATCCACATTTCGGCCATCAAGATCGACGGCGGCGCTTCCAAGAACAACGTGCTGGCGCAGATGTTTGCCGACTACATCGACTGCGCGGTTTCCCGCCCCGAATCGGCCGAAGGCACGGCGCTGGGCGCGGCCGAGATCGCTGCGCTGGGCGCGGGGATCTACACGCTAAAGACCCTGCCCGACCCCATGGTGTACGACGCGGTGTTCCACCGCACCATGCCGGACGATGTGCGCAACACCAGGTTGAAGAATTACCGCAAGGCGGTGGCGCGCTCTGCCGAGTGGCTGAAGGACTGAGCCTTCGGCCCGACCGGTACCATAAAGAGGCCCTGCGGGGCCTCTTTTCGTGCTGGAGCTGTCGCAAAACAGGCTGTCGCCTATTTTGCGGCAGTTTTCGGGTTCCCCAACCATTCCCCTTAGGGGAATGGTTGGGGTGGGCGGTGTCGTGCCCTGCCCCGGAGCGGGTTTAGGCATCGCAGTTCCGCCTGTGCCCTAGGGGTGCAGAACTGCGCCCCCGCCGGGGGCCGCCCCAGCTTAAAAAAAGGCTCTTCAGAAGGACTGCCTTCTGTTTAAAAGGCGTGTCTAACCAGAAGCGGCCAGAAAAAACCGCCCCGGCACAACAAAGGCCCGCTTTACAGCGGGTCTTTGTTGTGGGGGGCTTTTCAAAAGCCCCGTCGTGTTTTTTTAGTCGAGGGGAATGAGGCAGCCGGGGTTCATGATGTTGTTGGGGTCGAAGGTGGTCTTGAGGGCCTTCATGAGCGGGAAGGAGCTGCCCAGCTCTTCCTTGATGCGGCGCACGCGGATCTTGCCAATGCCGTGGTGGTGGGCAATGGTGGCCGAATCGTAGCGCAGCACGACGTCGCACAGGGCGTCCATCACAGCGTACTCTTCGTTGTGGCAGTTCAAGGGATCCTTGACCTTGATCTCGTACACGAAGTAGATGTTGGTGCCGTTCATATAGCTGTGGGAGACATGGCCGCCCAGCATGGTGAGGTTGTCGATGCGCTGGGGCAGTTCACGCATGACGTCGTCGTAGATCTTGTTGATCTCTTCCCAGTTGGCGCAGATCTCGATGGTGGAATACTTCACGTGGGTCTGGCGGTAGTAGTCCTTCTCGCCCTCGGTGCCGACGGTGTTGCAGAGGTTGTTGCGGGTGAGGAACCAATGGTCCACCGCCTTGGTGCCGATGTCTTCGGCGCCGTGCTTCATGCAAATGTCGTGGATGGAAGCGCCGTTGGCAGCGGCGATCTCGCCCGGGCCCTCGCAGGAGAAGAACATGAAGGCTTCCTCGTCCTTGAGCTTGACCGAGCCGTAGTTGCGGTCGACGTCGGGCTTGTCGTACAGGCGCACCACCGAGGGCTTGTAGCCCTTGGCCATGATCTCGCGCACGGTCTTGAGGCCTTCGTGGTAGTTCTTGACGATGTAGCCGTTCTTCCACATCTTGTCCGGATAATAGGAGAACAGCTTGACGGTGACTTCGGTCATGAAGGCGATGGTGCCTTCGGCGCCGATGACGAGGTGGCGCAGGTCGGGGCCGGCCGCGCGGCGGGGCACCGGGCGGATGCGGAAGACTTCACCGCTGGGGAGCACGGCTTCCAAGCCGCAGACCAAGTCTTCGATGCCGCCGTAGTAGGTGGAGAACTGGCCGATGGAGCGGGTGGCCACCAGGCCGCCCATGTGCGCCATGGGCTGGGACTGCGGGCAGTGGCCGGTGGTGAGGCCCAGCTCGTTGACCTTGTCTTCCAGAACGGCCAGCGGCACGCCGCACTGCACGGTGGCTACCATGTTTTCGGGGTCGATCTTGATGATCTTGTTGAGGCGGCAGCCATCGAGGAAGATGGTGTTGTCGTCGGTGACGAGCAGCTGGTCTTCGGAGCTGCTCATGCCCGTGCGGGCGATGACGTGAATGCCGTTGTCGTTGCAGTAGCGCAGAACCTTGGAGACGTCTTCGGTGGAACCGGGCATGGCCACGGCCAGGGCCAGGTGTTCGGGCTTGTAGCCGAAGGCCTTTTCAAAGCCCCTGAGCAGAACGGCGTCCGAAGCGAAAATGGCCTCGTCGGAAGAAA
>CALWSW010000057.1 GCA_944384305.1 uncultured Christensenellaceae bacterium | reverse complement strand
CCGGAGCGATGGACTAGCAGAGCTAATTCGAGCGACGGCAACGCTGAAATGGGCCAAAGCAGGCCCGTTCAGGCGTGACGCCCTTTGTCTACTAAGGGTAGGTCGGGCCGGAATAAGCGGCCGTGGCGTCAGTCCAGGATCTCGGTAAAGGGGCCGAAAAGCTCTTCGCCCTTTTCCCGCAGGGTCTGTTTTTTCTGCACGGGCGGGGCGGGCGCTGCGGATGCGGCAGATGACGCCCCTTCCGGAACAAAAGCAACGGTGATCTTCCCAGCTGCCGGTTCGGCTGCTTCGGCCAAAAGGGCGCACTGTGCGTTTAAAACGGGCAGCATGGTCTTTTGGTGCACCGCCGGCACGTAAAAGGTCAGCGTGCCGTTTTCAAAGCTGTGCTTCCAGCGGGAGGTCATGGTGCGCACCCCGGGCTTCATAGCAGCGGTCACCGCCGCGTAAACCTCTTTGGTATCTGCCCCGCTTGCCTGCGGTGCGGGCGCGGGTGGCGCCGGCGCTTGTGCAGAAGGCGGGGCTGTTTCGGCTGCCGCGGTGACGGGCGCACCGGCAGGATCTTCCCAGGGCGGGCGGCCGTCGTCTGAGGCCGGGGGCTCCGGCTGTGGCGCGGCTGCCGGGGGCGCGCTCGCGCGGGGCAGGGAAGAAAGGGCCTCCAGCCTGCGTTCCAGGCTTCCCACGCGGTCGAGCAGCGATTCCAAAGTGAGTTCATCCTGCGGGCGGGCAATGCGCAAAAGCGTGGCCTCCAGCAGCACGCGGGGGCGGGCGAGGGCGCGCATGGCGTTCTCTGTGCCGCTCAAAAGGTCGATGGCACGCAGGGCGCGTTCCAGCAGGCAATTTTTGGCCTGTGCTTCCAGCTGCCGGTAGCGCTCAGGGGTGCACTCTATCAAAGAGCGCGCATCGCCGCAGGCAGAGATCAGCATCAGGCTGCGAAAATGCGCCGTAAGGTCGCGCACAAACACGCCCGGATCCCGGCCGGCGCGCAGCACGTCGTCCACCGCCTGCATACAGCCGGCGCTGTTCCCGGCGAGGATGGCGTCTGCCAAGGCAAAGAGAAAATCGGGCGACATGCTGCCCAGCACGGCGCGCACCCGTTCGCCCACGGCGTTGTTTTCGCAAAAGGCCAGGCATTGCTCGGCCAAGCTGAGCGCATCGCGGGCGGAACCATCCGCCGCCTGCGCAATGGCCTGCAGGCCCTCCTCGTCGAACGAGGCGCCGCTTTCTGTGAGCACACGGCGCAGCAAATCAATCAGGCCGGCCTCGCTCACCCGGTGAAAGTCGTAGCGCTGGCAGCGGGAAAGGATGGTGGGCAGCAGCTTGTGCGGCTCGGTCGTGGCAAGAATGAACACCACGTAGTCCGGCGGTTCCTCCAGCGTTTTGAGCAGCGCGTTAAAGGCGCTGTTGCTCAGCATGTGGACTTCGTCGATGATGTAGACTTTTTTTTTGCCGGCAATGGGCGCAAAGCGCACTTTTTCGAGCAGATCGCGCGCTTCTTCCACGCGGCTGTTGGAAGCGCCGTCGATCTCGATGATGTCTAAGCCCTCGCCCGCCTGGCAGGAAGCACAGCGGCCGCAGGGCTCGCCGTCTTCGGGGGAAAGGCAGTTGAGAGCGCGCGCAAAAATGCGCGCCGTGGTGGTCTTTCCCGTGCCGCGCGTGCCGCAAAAAAGGTAAGCGTGCGCCGTCCGGCCGCTTTTGATCTGGTTGCGCAGGGTGGAGGTGATGTGTTCCTGCCCTACGACGTCGCAAAAGCGCTGGGGCCGAAAGCGCCGGTAAAGTGTTTCGTAAGCCATGGTCTGCCTTTGGTGGTTAGAATACACTTCAATTTTAGCATTGTCGGGGCGAATCCGCAACGTGGAGGGAAAGGGTATTTTCTCCTGCCGGAGCGTTCATACTATTGCCAAACGAAAGGGGGAAGCGCATGGGAATTTGGCAGGCGTTCAAGCACGCGCTGGACCCGTCGCCGCAGTACGGGGAATTCGAGCTTTTGGAGACCGAAACGGGAGAGCCTCAAAACCTTTTTGCGCGCCCGCAGGCAGAGAAAGAACAGCCGATAGAACCTGGCAAAGCAACGGTCGCCGAACAGACGGGGCTCGGCGAAAACGAGATGATTGGAAGCGCTTTGGACGGCAATTTGGCGGCCATGGACCGCGCTTTTTGCGCCGGGCAAAACAGCGACTGCATCATTCGCCGTTTTCGCATCGCGGGGAAGGTGCGTGCCGCGGCGGTGTATCTGACCGGCATGGCAAACGCCGCGCTGGTCAACGATTTTATTTTGCGCCAGCTCATGCAGAAGGAAGTGCTGGAACCGAACGGGCGCACTTTGACTCGCTGCATCGTGGAGGACCGACTGGCCGTGGGCGATGTGAGCTGCGAACGCGCGATGGTGACCTTGGTGGAAAAGGTGCTCGACGGCAATACCGTGGTGTTTGTAGACGGCGAGCGGGAAGCGTTGGTGATCGAGACCACGGGGTTTGAAAAGCGCAGCATCAGCCAGCCCACAGCCGAAAAGGTGGTGCGCGGCCCCCAGGAAGGGTTTACCGAGAGCCTGCGCACCAACATTACGCTGCTTCGGCGCATCATCCGAACGCCCGACCTCGTCAGCGAGATCAAACCCCTGGGCGGCGAAAACAACCTGCGCCTCGCTCTGGTATACCGCGAAAGCATCGTCAATCCCAAGCTGCTTTGCGAGGTCAAGCGCCGGGTCAGCAAGGTAAAAATGCACTACATGATCGGCGAAGGGATGCTGCAGCAGCTGCTGGAAGACCGGAAGTACGCGCCCATTTCCCAAATGCTCAACACCGAGCGCCCAGACCGCGCGGCAGCCATGATCATGCAGGGCTGTATCGCTATCGCCTGCGACGGCTCGCCCTTTGTGAGCGTGCTGCCCATCACTCTTTCCAATTTGCTCAACACGCCGGAAGATGTTTACCTGCGGCCCATTTACGGCAGCATCACCCGCATCATCCGCTACATTGGCGTCATCCTCAGCGTTTTTTTGCCGGGGCTCTACGTGGCGGTCATTATGTACCACCCCGAACTGATCTCGCTCGATCTGGTCAACACCATTGCGCAGGCGCGGCGCATGGTCACGCTCCCCATCTATTTGGAGATCCTTTTTATGCTGTTCATTTTTCAAATGGTGCGGGAATCGGGCATGCGCGTGCCGGGCAGCATGGGGCAGGCCGTGGGGGTCATCGGCGGTCTGATCATGGGGCAGGCCTCGGTGGACGCCAATATCGTCAGCTCGGTGGCGCTCATCCTCGTGGCGCTTACGGGGCTTGGCACCTACTCCATCCCTCTTTACGCCATGCAGTACATCGTCATCGCCTTCCGGCTGATCATTTTGTTTTCGGCAACGGTGGCGGGCCTGCCGGGCGTGGTGGCGGCCACGGTGATCTGCTTTGCCTATCTGTCGTCCATCAAATCGTTCGGCGTGCCGCTGCTTTCGCCCTTTGCGCCAAAGACCTACAGCGAAAGCTCCAACTGGTGGCGTTCGCCGCTAAGCGCGCGTTACGGAATGGCCGACTACACGAACACAAAAAGGACCAAAGCGCCAAAAAACAAAAAGGAACGCGCTGAAAAATAGGCAACAGCGTTTTGCAACAGATGAAAAAGGAGAAGAGTTTGCAGGAGGGCAGGATCGGCTGCCAGGAAAGCGCTGCAATGGCGGGGCTTTCGGCGGCGGCAAAGGTGTTGTTTGTACAGTTTGAACAGTGGGGAAGGGGCGGCGTGCTTTGGCAGACGGTACTGGGGAGCGCGCTTTGCACGCTGGCCCTTTTTTTCGCCGCCGCCTATTTGCTGCGCCGCACAGGTGCACAAAACCTGTTTGACGCTTTCGACCAACTGTTGGGGCGCAAAGGCGGCGGCCTTTGTAAGCTGGCGCTCTGCGCGGCGCAGGGCGTGGGTATGGTCTTGGTAACGCACAGCTTCTGCACGGCTTTAAAGCGCTACAGCATGGTCAACACACCCGTGTGGTTCATTTTGGCTTTGCTCCTGGGGGCGGCGTTGCCGGCGGCGTGGATGGGCCTGGAGATCGTTGGGCGCCAGGCAAAAATACTGTTGGGCTTTTTTGTGCTGGCCGCTGCAGTCGCGGTGCTCGGCGCGTCGTGGAGCTACGAGGGTTATCGCCTGTACCCCCTGCTGGGAGAGGGCGGCAGCAAGATCGCGGCGAATTCCCTGGGGGCGTCTTATTTGTGGGTGGATATCCTGCTGCTGCCCTCGTTTGGGAAGGCGGTGGGAGGAAGAAAGAGCGCAAATCGTTCGGCGTTGTTTGCGCTGGCGCTTGCGGCGGCCGTCGGGCTGCTGTCTGCCCTGGGACTTGCGCTCGCCCTCCCCTTCGAGGTGCGGGACCATACCCTGGGCAACATGCACCGGCTGGCCTCCATGCTCTCCGGCCAGGGAACGCTGCGGCAGCTTGGGGAGTTTTTGATCTACCTGTGGTTCGCCGGCGTCATCGGCGCGCTGTCTTTCTCGCTGTACTCCTGCGCCCGAAGTTACTGTGCGGCGTTCGGCATCGGCAGCACCCGCCGCGTACTGCCGGCCGTGGCGGTTTTGCTGTTTTATACGGTACTGCTGCTGGAAGAAGATCTGCCGGCGCTCAGCAGCGCGGCGGAGCCTGTGAGCCGCTACGCCGCACTGCTGGCCGTGCTGCCGCTGCTGTTCGGCGTGGCGGCGGCGTGGATAAGGAGAAACAAGACCCATGATGCGAAAACTGTTTAAGGCCGGACTCCTGATCTTGAACCTGCTCCTGCTTTCGGGGTGCTACGAGGCCCTGAACATCAACTACCAGGCATACCCGCTGGCAGTGGGCATCGACAAGGGGGAAGAAAAGCTGTACCGCGGCACATTCGTCATAGAAAACAGCGCCGGCGGGGGCGATTCTTCGGGAATAGAGACCCAGATCTTGACCAGCGAAGGGGACACGCTGTTCGAGATCAAAAGCGCGCTGGAAAGCGCGCTGCCCGGCGTGCTGAACTTTTCGCACACCCGGTATTTGGTGTTTTCGGAAGAAGTTGCACGGAGCGAAACGATGGCGATCGTTCTGACCGATGCGCCGCGATTTTTGGAATTGCGCGGCACGCACATTCTGCTCATTGCAAAAGACAGCGCCGAACGGTTTCTTTCGGGGCTGCTGGACGAACAAGTAGGCCCCGAGCGGGTGCTGGATAATTTTATGCGCGACGCCGAGGAGACCGGGCGGTTTCCCTTCAGCCGGCTGGAGGAATACTACGAGTCGATGTTTGGCGACTGTATCGATACCGTGGTCGCGCTGGGCGCGTTTAACGAAGCGGTGCCCGAGCAGGAAGAAAAAAGCGGGGAAGGCGCAGAAGAGGGCCGGGAAGAAGGCGAAGGCAGCGCGCTGGCCTTTGATTCGGGCGGGCACCTGCGGGCAGCCCTGCCAAACAACAGCCAAAGCGAGGCGGGCGGTTTTTTGCGAACGGGCGGCCTGGCGAGCGAAGTATCCGGCTGCGCGCTGTTTTTAGACAGCGCCATGGTCGGCGAGCTCGACGCAACGCACACCAAGTTTTTGCAGATCGGGCGGGGGAGCTTTCATTCCGGCGGGTTTACGATCCACCGGGAAGACGGCAGCTTTCTGGCCTTCCGTCTGACACAGCGCGCCGCGCCCTCCCTCACCGCAGAATGGAAGGAGGGCGCCGTGCAGGCGACTTTTCGCTGTTATTTGCTCTGCGAGATTTACACCGGCAGGACCGGCGGCGGGTACGAGGGACTGTACGATGAAAACGAACAGCAGAGTTATTTAAAAGAGATACGTTCTTTTTTGGAAAACGGGCTTTCCGAGACCTTTAGGTATTGCTGTTCGCTCGGCTGCGACCCGTTTGGCGTCGGCCGCAGCATGGTCGGGCAGTATGCGACCATCGGCGAGTGGAAAAACAGCGGATGGCGGCAAGCGATCCCCTCGATGCAGGCAAGGTGGGAACTGGATCTTCAGGTGGGCGAGCCTCGGGTGGAATTTGTGGAACGCCCGGACGCCGGTTAGACGAAAAAGGAGAAAAATGCTGTTGCTCAAAGCTGCCTGTTTGCTCCCCGGGCTGATCGCCGCAGGATATGGTTTTTCCTGGGCGTTGGAGGGCAGGAAAAAAGGCGAAAAAAAAACAAAGCCAGAAAAAAGGGTGGCTCTGTTCTTTTCTTCGTTTCTTGGCGCGCTGGCGTTGGCTCTGTCGACGGTTTATGCAGCGCTGCTTTGAAAGGAAAAGCAGTTGTCGGCCAACGCGCCAAAAAACGAAAGCGGATGAGACGCTGCTGCTTATTGCTGCAGGCGCGCGGTGATCTCCGTAATGGTGTCGAGCGCATCGGCAAGGCGGCTGCGTTCGTCCTCGGTCAGGGTCTCGGTGAATTTGGCGACGCTTTCAGAGATCAGGCGGCGCTCATCGTCCAGAGCGTTGCGGCCCTTCTCCGTGATGGAAACATAGGTCACGCGGCGGTCGTTGTCGTCGGAGATGCGCTGCACGAACCCCAAAGCGACCAATTTATCGACCAAAGGGGTAAGGTTCGGGCGGGAAATTGCCATCTTCTGCGAGATTTCGCCCATGCGCATGTTGGTGTTTTCCGAAAGCAGGCTGAGGATATGGTACTGCGTCAGCGGCATATTGCCCACTTTCATAAAGGATTTTAAAATGTTGCGATGCGAGAGGTAATACCTGGTAATACGTTCCGACATCTGCTTGTTTGTCAAAGTCTTGCTCATTCCGGACCTCACTTATACTCTTGGGATGCTGCAATGTAAATTATTGTGACAAAGCATCTTTATATTATATGAAATACGATGGCAAGTCAACTTCTTATTTGTGAATATTATCTTGCAATTTGCCATATAATTTGGACTGCATATTCGAATAAACAAGAAATATAAGTCTGAAGAGGGGCTGTAATCGTGAAAGAGCAGTCCAATATTAAGATAATGTCAAGAAAAAATGTACAATTTAAGGTACAACATAATCCCATAAAAACAAGTTTGATATTTTCTAAAACAGGGAAGATTGTTTAAAAAGTGTGAAATTAATTTCCTTGACCAGATTGGATTAAAATTAACGATCTTTGGAAAAGAGGAGTTTTTTCGACAATTTTCACCCCCTCTGTACGATTTTTGAGCGTTCAGAAAGATAAAATGGGTGAAAACCCCCGGTGTTAACGGGCAGAGGGGGAAAGAACTGTCGAAATTTATGGAACTTTGTCAAATAGCTGTTATAATACTAGTAACATGAAGTTGGGAGCAAGCAGATGAAAGAGGATCGGCAGGAACGACTGGTTCGCCAGCTGAAGCGCGAGCAGGAAAAACTCAATACCCTGGCGGAAAAACTTTTAGAATCCGGCTACACGCTTTCGGAGCCGGTGCTTTTGGAGCAGTCCAACGTGGTGCACGAGCTGCTGGAAGATATTGCCGCAGCAGAGGAGGAAGGCGGCCGCAGCCCCCAGGAAACGTCAAAGAAAAAGCAGAAAGACTAGCAGGCCAAAGAGCCGCCAGCGGTAAAACAGGGAAAAGGCAGCGCGGGCTGCTTTTTTGTTGGACTTTTGCAAAAGCGGCCAAAAAACGGCAGATCCTTTCGGGGGCGTAAACATTGTTTGAATTTTGAAATCACGCTGTCAAAGTACGGAAGGGATATGGTATAATGCTAATGGTTGAACGGTTTGTTTTTTAAAAAGGAAGGGGTAAGCCTATGGGAGAATTTTTGCGCTCCTTTGGCGATTTTTTTGTCAGCGCTTTTTCGCAGTTCGGGGTACGGGATGCCATCGACATCCTGGTCATTGCGTTTTTGCTTTACAGAGTGTTGAAATGGTCGCTCAATACCAGAACGTTCCAGCTGCTGCGCGGGCTGGCTGTGCTGCTGATCATTACCAGCCTTACGCAGATCTTGAATCTGACGGTCATTGCCTGGGTCCTCAATCAGATCATCCGCGCCGGCGCCATCGCCATCATCGTCATCTTCCAGCCGGAGCTGCGCCGGGGCCTGGAGCAGATCGGGCGGAGCAAGATGTTTGCCCGCACCTCCCAACAGGACGAAAAAAAGATCCTGCACACCGTCAACGAGATCACCATTGCCATGAAGCACATGTCCGAACAGCGCATCGGCGCGCTGATCATCATCGAACAGCGCACCGGGCTTGCGGATATCATTGCAACGGGCACGAGCATCAAGGGCAAGGTCTCGGCTTCGCTCATTGAGAATATCTTTGTGCCCAACACGCCGCTCCACGACGGCGCCACCATCATCCACGACGACGAGATCTTAGCCGCAGGCTGCTTTTTGCCGCTTTCGGATACCAACGAGATCTCGCGGCGGCTCGGCACCCGCCACCGCGCGGCGATCGGCGTTTCGGAAGTTTCGGACTGCTGCGCTTTTGTGGTGTCGGAAGAGACCGGCGTGATCTCGGCGGCGCAGAATGGCAAGCTCAACCGCTATCTCGACGAAAAAAAGATCCGGGAGATGCTCTACGACCTGTTCACTTCGGAAAGCGAGGCCGGAAAGGGCGGAAAGAGCCTGTTGAATCTCTTCAAAACGATGTTTGGAAGGAAGCAAGATGACCCCTCCTGATGAAAAAAACACGGCCGGCGGAACCGAAAAAACCCAGGGCCCATCCGCTGCGGATCAGAGTTCCAAAGACCCCAAGGGCTTTGTGAGCGATGTTGAGCAGGCGGTGCGCCGGCGCTTCAGCAAGCGCGATATCATTTTGATGGCGGTCTCGCTGTTTTTTGCGCTGCTCGTGTGGCTCTATGTTCTGAACATGGAAAACCCCTACCGCGAAAAGGTGGTGCGCGAAGTACCCATTACGCTGGCGGGGGAAAGCGCCATGGAATCCACCAGGAACCTCATGCTTCTCGGCGGGAGCGAGGCGTTGAGCGAGGGCGTTACGGTCACGCTCAACGTGCCCTTCCGGCAGTTTTCAGAGATCAACGCGGCAAGCGTCAACGTGCAGGTCAACCTGTCGGGCATCACCTCGGCGGGGACCTTTACGCTGCCCGTGCAGGCTACGGTCTCTTCTGGCTACAGCGACGTCAGCGTGGTCTCGGTCTCGCCCAGCCAGGTAGAGGTGCAGGTGGAGCTCATTGAAGAACGAGAACTGCCAGTGGAGCTTGAGCTGACCGGAACGCTGCCGGAGGGCTACTGGGCAGATACCGCCGATCTTACGCCTTCCACGGTGGTGGTGTCGGGCGCGGCTACAGAGCTTTCCAAGATCGACCGCGCCGTGGCCACGCTGGACCTTGACGGCCTGACGGGCTCTGTACACCGGTCGCTTTCCGTCAAGCTGTACGACGCAGAGGGGAACGAAGTGGACTACAGCCAGTTTTCGGGGACCATGCCTTACGTTGTCTGCCAAATGGAGGTCCTGCCCACCAAGACCGTGCCGGTGGACTACGCTTCGGCGATTTACGGCGCGGACGAACTTGCCGAGGGCTATGAGCTCGAAAGCGTGACCGTGCTGCCCGAAGAGACCGTTACCCTGGCGGGCGAGCAGAGCGTGCTCGACGGCATCGAGAGCGTTTCGGTCGCGGCGATCGATATTGGCGGCATGTCGGAGTCCTACATTGCGGAAGACATCGAATTCCTGCTGCCGGAGGGCGTGGTGCTCACGGGCAGCAGCAGCTACCGCCTGTATATCAAGATCAACGAAGAACAGATCAGCAGAACGTTTTACGACGTGCCCATCGAGGTGCGCAACCTCGGTTCCGGCCTGCACGCCGAGCTCTCTATAGACGCCGGGCGGGTCATGCTTTCCGGCGGCCGGAGCGCGGTGAACTCCCTTTCTGCGCGCGACGTCGAGCTGTTTGTGGACGCTTCCGGCCTTGCGGCCGGCGAACATGAAGTGTCGGTACAGTGCAGCTACGGCGAGCTGAGCGATACTCTTACCGCGCTGTTCTGGCCTGGCACGCTGACCTTGACCATTACCGACTGACAAAACGAGGGACCTATGGCCATTCTCATTCGCAATCTGCGCCTTACTCCGTTTGAGGAGGAGGCGCAGCTTTTTGAAAAAGCGGCCTGCAAGGCGGGCGTGCCGCAGGACGCTTTCAAAAACCTGCGCATTGTGCGCTGCTCGCTTGACGCGCGCAAAAAGAACGACATCCACTTCCTTTACACCGTGCGGGCCGAACTGGAAGGGGAAGCCGCCGTTTTAAAAAAGGCGGCCAGGGATGTGGAGCCTGCCCCCGTGGAGCGCGCAGAGCCTTTGGTACACGGCGCGCAGCCCCTGCCGCACCGGCCGGTGGTAGTGGGCGCTGGGCCCTGCGGCATGTTTGCCGCGCTGCTTTTGGCACAGGAGGGCTACCGGCCCATTTTGCTCGAACGAGGCGTCTGCGTGGAAGAGCGCGCAGAGGATGTGGAGCGGTTCTTTTCCGGCGGGACGCTGCAGGAAAACAGCAACGTGTTGTTCGGTGAAGGGGGCGCGGGCACGTTTTCGGACGGCAAACTGACCACGCGCATCAAAGACCCGCGCTGTACCACGGTTCTGAGGACTCTTGTGGAATTGGGCGCGCCGGCCGATGCCGCCTATTCTTCCCATCCGCACATTGGCACAGATGTACTGCGCAAAGTCGTGGCGAACCTTCGCAGGCGGATCGAATCGCTGGGTGGGGAGTACCGCTTTTCTACCGCGCTGACTTCACTCGGCGTTAACGGAGGTGTGCTGGTTTCCCTCGGCACGAACCGGGGCGTTCTTCCGGCAGCCGCCTGCGTTTTGGCTACCGGCCACAGCGCGGAAGACGTTTATGCCATGCTGCACGCGCAGGGCGTAGAACTGCAGGGCAAGCCCTTTGCGGCAGGTGTGCGCATTGAGCACCCGCGGGAAATGATCGACCGCGCGCAGTTCGGCAAACTGGCCGGCAACCCCCGCTTGGGCGCGGCGGAGTATCGCCTGACCTCGCGCCATGAAGACCGCGGGGTCTACACGTTCTGCATGTGCCCAGGCGGTGTGGTGGTGGCTTCGGCGAGCAGCCCCACGGGCGTTGTGACCAACGGTATGAGCTATTCCGCCCGCAACGGGCAAAATTCCAATTCGGCGGTGGTCGTGCAGGTCAACCCCGGCGATTTTGGCGGCGATGCGATGCGCGCACTCGCCTTCCGGCGCGAGATGGAGCACCGCGCCTTCCTGGCTGGTGGCGGCGACCAGACCGCGCCTGCCCAGAAGGTAGGGGATTTTCTGCACAGCCAGCCTTCGACCGGTTTTGACGGTGTGTGCCCCACCTACCGGCCGGGCGTGCTGCCATGCGATCTTTCAAAAGTGCTTCCGGAGTTTATCACGGCCGGGCTCAGGGCGGCATTGCCCGCTATGGGCCGCCAGATTGCTGGGTTCGATATGGAAGACGCTGTATTGACGGCGGTAGAGAGCCGAACTTCCTCCTGTGTGCGCATTCTGCGCGGCGCTTCGGGCGAGTGCCCGGCAGTAGCGGGGCTGTTTCCAGCGGGGGAAGGAGCCGGCTACGCAGGGGGGATCGTCAGCTCGGCGGTCGACGGCCTGCGCGCAGCGGAGCGCATCATCGCACAATACGCGCCGCCGCGGTAAAGAAAAATTAAAAGAAGCCCCGGCGTTACTCTATAAAAACGTCGGGGCTTCTTTTCGTGTAAAGCGGTTTTGCCGCCCGAAAGAGGATCAGACCTCCTGCAGAATGGTGAGGATCATGGGGCTGCGCTTGGTCTTTTCGTAAAAGAAGTCCTCGAGCGCACTC
This sequence comes from uncultured Christensenellaceae bacterium, assembly GCA_944384305.1. Taxonomy (GTDB): domain Bacteria; phylum Bacillota; class Clostridia; order Christensenellales; family CALWSW01; genus CALWSW01. The sequence continues at coordinate 4 of CALWSW010000057.1, read as the reverse complement.
TTGG
>CALWSW010000056.1 GCA_944384305.1 uncultured Christensenellaceae bacterium | reverse complement strand
TGGCGTGGCGGGCAAGACCATATAGTTTTTACCTTCTGCGCCACCGAGAAAGAGGCAGGCATGCCCTCCCCATAGCTGTTGACAGCCCGCTGGAGGACGCCGACACCATAAGCTGCTGAAGCGCCATGGGAAGGCCGGTTTTCAGCGCTCGCATTGCTAGCAGCCACTCAAAGGTAAACTCTCGCAGCTTCCAGCGGAACAGCGGATATTTTTTCATCATGTACCACACGGCGGCCACAATGGTTCTTGACATAAGATTTCATTACCCCTGTTTGTGCCGCTTAATTAGGACATATTTTTGTACAACAAAACCCCGCTTCGAGCGGGGATTTTTGTTGTACAAGAAGGGTTTGCAGGGCGGGCAATTACTCGCCCTGCAAAAGCCGTTTTGCTTACTTGCTGATGGCCTTGAAGGCAGCAGCCTGGGCCTTGATGCCGCGCTCGGCCGCGAAGCGCTCGATGCTCGAAGCGCCGAAGAAGCCGTCCAGCTCGGGAATCTTGCCGATGATGTAAGCGGCGTCATCCGGTTCGGCGATGGGGCCGCCGTGGCAAATGACCATGATGTCCGGGCGGACTTCCTTACCGGCTTTGAGGATGTCGCGGATCTTGCCGACGCAATCATCCAGCGTGAGGGCGGTCTTTGCGCCGATGGTGCCCTTGGTGGTCAGGCCCATGTGCGCCACGAGGATGTCGGCGCCGGCTTCGGCCATGGCGCGCGCCTGGTCGGGGTCGAACACGTAGGGGCAGGTGAGCATATCCAGCTCGTGGGCCTTGCGGATCATTTCGACTTCCAGGCCGTAGCCCATGTCGGTCTCTTCCAGGTTCTGGCGGAACACGCCGTCGATCAGGCCGACGGTGGGGAAGTTCTGCACGCCGTTAAAGCCCTGGTCCTTGAGCTGCTTGAGGTAGATGTCCATCACGCGGAAGGGGTCGGTGCCGCAGACGCCGGCGAGCACAGGCGTGTGCTTGACGACGGGCAGCACCTCGGCGCCCATTTCGACCACGATCTGGTTGGCGTCGCCGTAGGAGAGCAGGCCGGCCAAAGAGCCGCGGCCCGCCATGCGATAGCGGCCGGAGTTGTAGATGATCAGCATGTCGGCACCGCCGGCTTCGCTGCTCTTTGCCGTAATGCCGGTACCGGCGCCCACGCCCACGAGGATCTTTCCGGCAGCGACTTCGCTGCGGAACTTGGCAAGGATTTCCTGACGGGTTGCTTTCAACATGGTAAAGTCCTCCTCAAAATAAAGATCATAGGGCCTCCCGCGCTGCGGGGGCAGTAAAAACAAGGGGAACCGGCCGGCTTACTTCTGGTTGAGCAGGTCGATCAATTTCTGTGCGGCGGCTTCTGCAAAGGCCTGGTCGTTGATGTTGTTGTTCATTTCGACCAATTCCACCACCTTGGGGTCGATGCCTTTGCGTAGCGTGTCAAACAGCACAGCATCTTCTTCCGGGCCGTAGAACGCCTGGCCGGGCGCGTCGATCATGGAGACGCCGCCGAGGGGCAAGAAAAGCGCGGTTTTGCCGGTGGCCATATTGAGTTTGCCGGCAATGATCTCGCCGAGCTGGCGGTTTTCTTCCACCGTGGTGCGCATCAGGGTCACCATGGGGTTGTGCTGATAGAAATTGCGGCCATTGAACTTTTCGGGCACGGTATCAGGCGGGCCGAAGTTGACCATGTCCAGCGCACCCACCGAGACAACCTGCGGGATACCGGCCTTGCCGGCGGCTTCCAGGCGCTCGGGGCCGGCGTTTAGCACGCCGCCGACCAGTTCGTCGCACCATTCGGTGGTGGTCAGGTCGAGCACGCCCTCGATGAATCCGCCCTTGATGAGGTCTTCCATGGACTGGCCGCCCGTGCCGGTGGCGTGGAAGACCAGCACCTCGTAGCCGCGCGCTTCCAGGTATTCCTTGGCCATGGTGACGCAGGGGGTGGTGACGCCGAACATTGTGGCGGCGATGAGGGGTTTCTTTTCGCCCGCCGGCTTGGGCTCGTGGTTGACCATGCCGACGATAGCCGCCGCCGCGTTGCCAAAGATGCGGGTGGAAATGGAGTTGAGGCCGGCAACGTCTACCACGGAGGGGATCATGACGATGTCGCTCGTGCCCACATACTGCGAAGTATTGCCCGAAGCGACGGTAGAGACCATGACCTTGGGAACGCCGACCGGCAGCGCGCGCATGGCGGGCGTGGCAAGAGAGGTGCCGCCCGAGCCGCCCAAAGAGATGATGCCGTCGAACTTGCCCTCTTTGTAGAGCTTGGGAACGATGGCCGCCGTGCCCTTGGAGAGCGCCTCGGTGCCGAGCGCGCGATCTTTCTTGGCGGCGATCTCGCCGATGTCGTAGCCGGCGGCGGCAGCGACTTCGGCGTTGGAGACATCCGGCGTAAACTGCGGTTCAAATACGCCGGAATGAATGGTAAATGTCTTTGCCCCCAGGCCTTCGATCAGGTCCTTCAGGTAGGCAAATTCAGCGCCTTTGGAGTCAAAGGTACCGAGTATGGCAATGGTTTTCAACAGAAGATCCCTCCTTTTTCGTTGGTAAAACTGGATGAATGGTCGGGTTTTTCAGCGGGCAAACAAATGGTCAAAAGAAGAAGCTCGGTGTTCAGGCAGCTGTAGGGAAAACGATCAAAAAACCAACAAAAGGGATAAATCAAAACGTGTTTTGAATGGAGAAATGATAACACTATATTCAATTTAACCCAAATTCTTCAAAATGTAAAGGGAAAAAGATGTAAAAATAACGTTGCTATGAAAAATATGTGTAGAAAATATACGGAGAATCAATATGGAAAGGAGCAGAGCGCAAGAGAGCAAAAGAAAAAGCGGAATGCAAAGAACATTCCGCAGCAAAACTTGGGGAACGAGCCGTTTACTGAGCGGCTTCCGCCCGGGCAAGACGGCGGGCGAGCAGGGCCTTTTTGTGGCCGGCGTTGTTCTTGTGGTAAACACCCTTGGCAGCGGCCTTGTCGACCTTGCTGACGGTAGCGCTGTAAAGGGCCTTGGCGGTTTCCAGGTCGCCGTTGTTCAGCGCGGTATCGAAACGCTTCAAAGCGGTTTTTACACTGGACTTTACCATGCGGTTGCGCAGGTTTTCAACGGACGAAACTTTCGCCCTTTTCATAGCGGACTTGATGTTAGCCACAGAAAATTACACTCCTCTTCAAAATAGTCGAATTTCATGCTCAACTATTATAGCATGAGCACCATGGGAATGCAACACAATTTTCACAGAAAAAAAGCTGTAAACAGCCGGGAATACTGGGCTTTTTGCAAAGCGGGAAGATCGGCGCAAAAGTTTGGGAACAATGAAAACAGACCCAAACTACAGGAGGCTGCAGGATGAACGAAAACAAAGCGATACGCACCGACCTTGCCTCGGAGGCGGTGGAAGGTTGGGAGGATACCGAAGGCGTGCGCTGCGAGAGCCGCGAAGCGGGTCGTGGCGTTCGGGTGACCAGGGTGCGCATTTTGAGCGAGAGCGCGGCAAAGCGCTTTGGCAGGCCGCAGGGAAACTACGCCACCATAGACGCACCCGGCCTGAGCGAAAACGACCCGGCGCTGAACGAACGGGTGATCTGCACATTTGCTGAGGAGCTGGGGGAATTTGTAAAAGGATTGAAAGAGGAGGAAACCGTGTTGGTCGCGGGGCTGGGGAACCGCGCCATCACCGCCGACGCCCTGGGACCGCAGACCGCCGAGAAGGTGCTCGTCAGCCGGAAGATCACCGAGTTTTTGCCCGATGCCATGGAAGGGAAGGTCCGCCCGGTGTGCGCGGTTGCGCCCGGTGTGCTGGGCGTAACGGGCATCGAGACCGGAGAGATCTTAAAGGGCGTTGCCGAACGGGTCCGGCCGAAGTTGATCCTTGTGGTGGACGCGCTGGCCTCGCGCTCGACCGAGCGCATTGCAAACAGCATCCAGATCACCGATACTGGCATTTGCCCGGGAAGCGGGCTGGGGAACAACCGCGCCGGGCTCTCGGAACAAACCATGGGGCTGCCGGTGGTGGCCATCGGCGTGCCCACGGTGGTGCACGCCTCGACCATTTCGCAGGACGCCGTCGATCTGCTGCTCGACGAAATGGGGGAAAAGGGCAATCGCGAGACTTTGCTTTCCCTGGTGGGAAAGGTGGTGAGCGAAAAGATCGGGCCGCTGATCGTTACCCCCAAGGATATCGATGTTATGAGCGAGCGGCTTTCCGGCATTTTGGCCCAAGGCATCGATCTGTGCCTGCATGGGCTTTCGCTCCCCAAGCTCCGGCAGCTCCTCGTTTAGCTGCGTTCTAGCCAACGCGCGCCGCACATATGATGTCCACAAAGGGGAGGCACACATGAACAGGAAGGTCAGGGGATGGGTGGCGCCGGCAGCGGCGCTGGTATTTGCCGCGCTGCTGGTCTTGTTTCGCAACGAGCTCGCAGCGGCATGGCTTTCACCGGGCAGCGTGTTTTTTTGTGCGCTGCCCTCGGCCGAAAGCAGCGTGCAGGAGGAGCCGCTTTTGCCGGAAGGGGAAAGTCTTTTGCCCGAGGCCGACGAAGGCGTGGACGACGGGGTGCTCATAGAGCTTTTGAACGTAGAAAAAGAGGAAGGGATCGCCCTTTCTTCCGAAGCGCCCACGGTGCTGATCTACCACACCCACACCACAGAAGCCTACTTGCCCGCAGAAGATGCGCCTTATGAAGAAACGACCGAATGGCGCACAAACGACGAGCAGAATAACGTGGTGCGCGTGGGAGAGGAGCTGGCGCGGCTGCTGCGCGAACGCGGCATCAAGGTCATTCACGACACGACCGACCACGAACCGCCCAAGCTGGGCACAGCTTACGAACGCTCGCTTGCCACCATGGAGCGCTACCAGGAGGAATACCCCAGTTTGCAGCTGTACATCGACCTGCACCGCGACGCCTATATTTTGGAAGGGGAGCCGACGCTGGAGGATTACGCCGCCATTGACGACACCGCCACAGTAAACGGAAAAAAGTGCGCCCGATTGATGTTTGTGGTGGGCACGGGCGAAGGAAAGACCGGCGAAGGGTTTTCAGAAAAACCCGACTACGCACAAAATTACGCGCTGGCGCTGGCGATCACCGAGTGGCTCAATGCCTTAAACCCCGCGCTCACCCGTCCCATACGGGTCAAAACCGGGCGGTACAACCAGCACGTAGGGCGCTGCCTGCTTGTAGAGGTGGGGCACAACGCCAATACGCTGGAAGAAGCGCTCAATTCCATGGAATTTTTGGCAGACGCCATTGCGCAGGCAGCGGCGGCTCCGGCTGACGGGAATTGAAAAAAGGGCGAGAGGCGGCTATAATACTGTTGACAGGAAAAAATTGAAAAGACCGCCGAACAGGCGAACAAACGTTAAAAAAAACAGGGAAAATTGGATGGAATACAAAAAATTTGACAGCCGCTATGTGGTGCGGCTCGAGAAGGGCGAAGAGGTCGTGGCTTCTTTGACGGAACTGTGCAAAAAAGAAGGGGTTCAGCTTGCGTCGGTCGAAGGGCTCGGCGCAGTGGATCGGCTGATTGCCGGTGTGTTCGACACACAGCAGAAGGAATTTCTGGCCAATGAATTTTCCGGCAAGCTCGAGATCCTTTCGCTTTCGGGAACCATAACCACCCTTCACGGCGAGGTGTACCCCCATTTGCACATCGCGGTTGCAGATGAGACCGGCCGTGCCTTTGGCGGGCACCTGAAAGAGGCGAGGGTCAGCGCTACGGCCGAGATCCTTTTAAACGCCATTAACGGGCGGGTCGAGCGGCTGTTTTCCGATGAGATCGGCCTGAACCTGCTGCATTTTGTGGAAGAGTGATCGGGCGGACGGCCCCGATTTGGCGACGAAAGACGAGGAAGGATTTGGACAACAGAGCAGTTGGGATCTTCGATTCCGGAATGGGTGGGCTGTCGGTGCTGAAGACCGCGCAGCTGTTGTTGCCCGCCGAGAGCTTTTTGTTCTATGGCGACAATAAAAACGCGCCGTATGGCACGCGCAGCCCGGAAGAGATCACGCGGCTTTCTTTTGACTGCGCGCACGAACTGGTGAAGTTGGGCGCTAAGGCGCTGGTCATTGCCTGCAACACCGCTACTTCTGCAGCTGTTAACGACATCCGCACCGAACTGAAGCTGCCGGTGGTGAGCATGGAACCGGCGATCAAGCCGGCCATCGAGCACTCCAAAGGCGGGAGGATCCTGATGATGGCGACCCCGCGCACCTGTGTGCAAAGCCGCTATCTGCGCCTGCTCGACCGGCTGGATCAAGCGCACCAAGTGGTGAACGTGCCGGCCATCGAGCTGGTGGAAGCGGTGGAATCGGGCGATTGGAGCCGCCAAGCCTTTGACCGCGTGCTGCAAAAAGTATTGGGGCCTTTTGAAGGGCAGGCCATTGAGTCCATCGTTCTGGGCTGCACGCACTTTCCCTTTGCCAGGGAGCACATTGTCCGTTATGCCCGCGCGCATTTTCAGGGCGAGCCGGCGTTCTACGACGGCAACCTCGGCACGGCGCGGCAGCTTGGCCGCGTGCTCAAAGAGCAGGGGTTGGAGGCCGAGCCGGGCAGAGCCGGCGTCACCCGCTTGTTGACGAGCGGCGACAGTGCGCGCATATTGCCGCTGTTTAACCGCCTTTTGGCTCAGTACGACCCCTTTTGAGTTTTGCTGGTTGAAAAAACCCTTGGCCTTGCCGGGGGTTCTTTTATTTTATGCCATGTAAAATTTGTTGCAAGGGAGCAATTTGCGCAATGTGGGAGCGGCACAAAAGGACGGGGATTGACGAAAAAAATCAGAAGATTTATAATAGCTTTCGGTGTGAGATAGAGCGCCGGTTTTGCCGGCTGCACAGGGTGCATTGCGGCAGGGCGCATAACATAAGGCAGCGTGCTGGACATAACGCGCGGAATTGGAAAAGGAAGGAAACTGCATTGGGCTATTGTTTGGGGATCGATATTGGATCCACCACGGTAAAGTTCGTTCTGTTAAAGGACGGCGAAAGGGTGTACGAGGTCTACGAGCGGCACTTTTCGCAGGTGAGGGAAAAAACCGCCGAACTTTTGGAAGAAGTTGGCAAAATCACCGGCAAAAAGGAATTTTTGGTCGCGCTTTCGGGTTCGGCCGGCATGGGCGTGGCAGAGGCCGCGCAGATCCCCTTTGTGCAGGAGGTATACGCCACCGGAGAGGTCGTGCGCGCGCTGGAGCCCGACGCTTCCTGCGCCATTGAGCTGGGGGGCGAAGACGCCAAGATCATCTTTTTTGAAGGCGGCCTGGAGGAGCGCATGAACGGCAGCTGTGCCGGCGGCACGGGGGCCTTCATTGACCAGATGGCGACGCTTTTGAATCTTTCGGTGGAAGAGCTGGATCAGCTCAGCCAACGCTGCGAGCGCATTTACCCCATCGCTTCGCGCTGCGGCGTGTTTGCAAAAACCGATATTCAGCCTTTGCTCAACCAGGGCGCGCGCAAGGAGGACATTGCTGCCAGCATTTACCAGGCCGTGGTCAACCAGACCATTGCCGGGCTGGCGCAGGGAAGGCGAATTCGGGGAAAGGTGCTGTTTTTGGGCGGGCCGCTCTATTACTGCACCGGATTGCGCCAGCGCTTTCAGGAAACGTTGGGACTGGATGACGAACACGCCATCTTCCCCGAATACGCGCGGTTCTGCGTGGCGCTGGGTGCGGCCATGTACGCCCGTGAAAGCGGCGCTTACGCCAACGCCAACGAGCTGATCCGCCGCATTCGCAGCGCCGTTTCTACCGTGAGGGACAACCGCCTGCCGCCGCTGTTTCAAAACAACGAGGAATACCGCGCCTTTTCGGAACGCCATGCCAAAGCGGTGGTGCCCAAACAAAAGATTGCCGCTTACGAGGGCGGCGCTTATCTGGGCATTGACTGCGGCAGCACCACCACCAAGCTGGCGCTCATTTCCGAAGACTGCGAGCTTCTATACACCTACTACGCGCCCAACCAGGGCAATCCAATAGAGATCGTGCGCGAACAGCTGCTGGAGATCTACGGGCAGTGCGGCTCGCGGATCAAAATTCTGGGCAGCGCAGTAACGGGCTACGGCGAGGAACTCATTCAAAACGCCTTTCGTGTGGGGCGGGGCGTGGTGGAAACCATTGCTCACTACACGGCGGCGGCTTATTTTAAGCCGGATGTCGACTTTATTCTCGACATCGGCGGGCAGGACATCAAGTGCTTCCGCATCAAAAACCACGCCATCGACAGCATTTTTTTGAACGAGGCCTGTTCCTCTGGCTGCGGTTCTTTTTTGGAGACCTTCGCCAAGTCTATGGACTACAGCATTGCGGATTTTGCCAAAAAAGGCCTGTTTGCCAAAGCGCCTGTCAATTTGGGCAGCCGCTGCACGGTGTTTATGAACTCCTCGGTCAAGCAGTCCCAAAAAGAGGGCGCCACGGTGGAGGACATTTCTGCCGGGCTTTCCATCAGCGTCATCAAAAACGCGCTGTATAAGGTCATTCGTGCGGGCAGCGCCGAAGAACTGGGGAAAAACGTTGTGGTACAGGGCGGCACCTTCTACAATGACGCCGTGCTGCGCGCCTTTGAAATGGAGCTGAACTGCGAGGTCGTCCGGCCGGACATCGCCGGGCTCATGGGGGCTTTCGGCGCGGCGCTTTACGCAAAAAAGCACCCCGCCGCCACGCTGCTTCCCCTGACGGAACTCAGGGCGTTCACACATAAATCGGTTTCGGCGGTCTGCCGGGGCTGCACCAACCACTGCCACCTTACGGTCAACACCTTTGGGGACGGACGCAAGTTCATTTCGGGCAACCAGTGCGAGCGTGCGCTGGGCATTAAAAAAACCGAAGGGGAAAGTATCGACCTTTACGAGTACAAGCGCGGCCTTCTTGCCGCGCTGCCGCGCGGGGAGGGCGGCCGGCGCGGGCGCATCGGGTTCCCGCTTGCGCTGGGCATGTACGAGCTGCTGCCGCTGTGGACGGGCATTTTTACGGCGCTGGGTTTTGAAGTGGTGGTGAGCAAGCCCTCCACCCGAGAGACCTATGAAAAAGGCCAGTTTACCATCCCTTCCGATACAGCCTGCTATCCTGCCAAGCTGATGCACGGGCACATAGAAGAGTTGCTGGAAGAAGGGGTGCCCTGCATTTTTTATCCCTGTCTGACCTACAACATCGACGAACATCAGTCAGACAACCACTACAACTGCCCGGTGGTGGCCTATTACGCCGAACTTTTGCAGGGGAATGTGGAAGAACTGAAAAAGGTAAAGTTTTTTTACCCATATTTGAATCTGGACAGTCCCAAAGAACTCGCCCGCGAGCTTTTGGGGAAGCTAAACGAATTCTTTGGCGGCGGATTTACCAAGGCCGAAGTGCGCGAAGCTGTAAAGCAGGGGTTTGCCGCCTATGACCGCTACATGGAGGCGATCCGCCAAAAAGGCCGCGAGGCGCTTGCCCAAGCGCGCCGGCAGCACAAGCGCATCATGATCCTTTCCGGGCGGCCCTACCACATCGACCCTGAGATCTGCCACGGCATCGACAAGCTGGCAAACTCCCTGGGCTTTGCCGTGGTGAGCGAGGACAGCGTGTGTGACCTTGCCGGGCCTGGTGCGCCCGTTAAAGTGTTGAACCAGTGGACTTACCACGCCCGCCTTTACCGGGCGGCCAACTACGCCGCGCAGCACAAAGACACCGAGCTGGTGCAAATGGTATCCTTTGGCTGCGGGGTGGATGCCATTACCACCGACGAGGTAAGGGCGATTTTAGAGAGTAGCGGCAAGTACTACACGCAGCTCAAGATCGACGAGATCACCAATCTGGGGGCGGTGCGCATCCGCCTGCGCAGCCTGTTGGGGGCGCTCGAAGAAAGGGAAAGTGTGGAATGAACACCTCGTATGTTCGCTTTACCAAGGAAATGAAGGGCAGCTATACCTTGCTTGTGCCCAATATGCTGCCCTATCACTTTAAGCTGCTCATGCAGGTTTTAAAGAACGACGGCTATTCGGTAGACCTGTTGACCACCCAGGGGCCGCAGATTGCCCAAACGGGGCTAAAATACGTTCACAACGATACCTGCTATCCGGCCATTTTGGTTATTGGCCAGTTCATCGACGCCATTCAGAGTGGAAAATACGACCCGCATAAAGTGGCTTTGATGTACTTCCAGACCGGCGGCGGCTGCCGGGCTTCCAACTATGTTTCGCTGTTGCGCAAAGCGCTGGAAAAAGCCGGGTACCCCTATGTGCCGGTCATTGCCCTGAGCCTTTCGGGCATTGAGCACCACCCGGGGCTCAAGCTCACGGTGCCGCTTTTGCACCGCGCGGTATACTGCTTCTTTTACGGCGATCTGCTGCTCACCCTTGTGAACCAGTGCAAGCCATACGAACTGCAGCGCGGCTCTGCCGAGGCGCTTGCCGGGCGGTTCACCAGGCAGCTGGCCGAATCCATGGAAAAGGATGGCGTTTCTTTTAAAAAGACCAAAGCCAAGTGCGCCGAAATGATCCGCGCGTTTGCCGCGCTTCCCATGGACCGCTCGCGCGACACTGTGCAGGTGGGCGTTGTGGGGGAAATTTACGTAAAGTACTCCCCTTTGGGCAACAACAACTTGGAGCAGTTTTTGGTGGACAACGGCGCGGAGGTCACCTTCCCCGGGCTGATGGGATTCATTCTGTACTGCGTTTACAACATGTCCATGGACTACCGGCTGTACCGCAGGGGCAGGGTGATGCACTGCTTTGCCGATTTTGCCTACCGGTTCATCACCACCAAGCAGGAAGTCATCAACGACCTGATCCGAAAAGAAGGCACGTTCCGCCCGTCCGAGTCCTTTGACCGCACCATTGAGCTCATTCAGTCCTACATGGGCCAGGGCTGCAAAATGGGCGAAGGCTGGCTGCTGCCCGCCGAAATGCTGGAGCTTGCCGACAGCGGCGTGAAAAACATCGTGTGCACACAGCCCTTTGGCTGCTTGCCCAACCACATTTGCGGCAAGGGCATGATGAAGCCCATCAAAGACCGCAACCCAGACGTGAACATCGTGGCGGTGGATTACGACGCCAGCGCCTCGCACGTCAATCAGGAAAACCGCATCAAGCTGATGCTCGCCAACGCCCGCAGCGCCAAGCGCGCGGCGGCGGTGAGTGAAGAAGGGAGAGGAGCATGAACACAGCACACCGGGCAGAGGTGCTCATTCAACTGATCGCCGAGGCCATGCACCGCTCGATCTATCAGGGCGCGCTCGAGCTCTCCCGTGGGGAGGGCGGCATTTTGATGTACCTGTGCTTTGTGCACGACGGGGCAACTTCCGGCGAACTGAGCGAACAGCTCGCCGTGGGTTCCGGGCGGATCGCAAACGCCCTGAAGGTGTTGGAAGGCAAGGGCATGATCGTCCGGCGCTGCGCCGAACGAGACCGGCGCAGGGTGATCGTGAACCTTACCGACGAAGGGCGAAGGTTTGCCTGCGGCCGCCGCCTGGAACTTGGCCAAAAAACTGAGCGTCTGCTGAGCGAAATGGGGGAGCCGGATGCGAGCGACTTTTTGCGCCTGCTCGAGCGGGCTGTGCTTTTGGCCAAGCGCTTAGAGCGAAGCGACTGGGAGTGAACCCACGGAAAAAACCGCCCGGCAAAACGGCCGCGAGTCCTGTTTTCTCGCGGCCGTTTTGCCGGGCGGTCTCGATGGAATGGAAATAAATATCCCCCGGCAAAGCCGGGGGTTTTTCACAGACGGGTAAAACCCTGGAATACTAGCGGCACGCGTCACGT
>CALWSW010000055.1 GCA_944384305.1 uncultured Christensenellaceae bacterium | reverse complement strand
AAACAGAATGACCTCCTTTGGTTTTGTCTCGTCAACTTAACCTTACCACTGGTCTTCTCTGTTTGCTTTCTTTTTTTTATCCCTTCCCTATCCCTTCCTGTCACACATCATTGTAAGACCTACAAAGCCACGGGAAATTCTCTTGGTTGGCACTTGATTTTATTCTTCCGGTCCGATATAATAAATAAGTCTGTTAGCAGGCAGCGCAGTTTGCGCGCCTCCGTGGAGCGGTATCGAAGTGGTCATAACGGGGCTGACTCGAAATCAGTTTGACGGAAACGTCACGTGGGTTCGAATCCCACCCGCTCCGCCATCCAGCCAAAGCCTTGAAAACCAAGGGTTTTCAAGGCTTTGTTTTATCTTTTCCCGGGCGTTATTCGCCGCCCGTAGGGTCAAAGCAATACCCTTTTCCCCAAACGTTTTTTAAAAACCGCGGATCGGAAGGGTCGTCTTCTAACTTTTTGCGCAGATTGTAAATGTGTACGGTGACCGTTCGGTTATCGCCGTAGCTCTCCTTTCCCCAAATGGAACGGTACAGCTCTGCCGCCGAAAAATAACGGTGGGGATTCTGCATAAAAAAGGCCAAAAGGCGCACTTCCATGTGCACCAAAGGGATCTTTTTGCCATCCTTTCGCAGCAGTCGGTTCTGCGCGTCGAGAGAAAAGCGCGCGCAGGAAAAACCGGCGGCGGGCAGGTCGGCTTCCAGCCGCGCGCGGCGCAGGTTTGCTTGGATGCGGGCGTGCAGCACGTCGTTGTCGAAAGGCTTGACCACGTAGTCGTCGCCTCCCTTCTCCAGTGCGCGAACGACGGTCTCGCTGTCGCCCAGGCAGCTGATAAAAATAATGGGGCACTGGTACCATTGCCGAAGCCTGGCGCACAATTCGACGCCGTCGGTATCGGGCAGCATGATGTCCAGCAAAATGACGTCGTACCCACTGCGCGCAGCCGCCCAGGCCTGGGCGGCGTCAGTCACCCAATCCACCGCGTAGGCATCGCTCTGCCCCAAATAGTATTTGATGACGCGGGCAACCTCTGCGTCGTCTTCCACCAAAAGCACATTGGTCATCACACGTTCCTCCCTTCCACTCGCCCTTAGTATTCTTAGGAGACAAGGGTAGTATAGCAGAAAACCAAAGGATTCCACCATGGCAAAACGCTTTGTTGCGATCGCTCTGTTTCTCGCCATTCTGGCAGCAGCTTCTGTTTGCTTGCTGCTATTGAATGGACTGACGCCCTGCTTGACCGGCGGCGGCCAGCTGCCCAGCTATTTTGAAGGTCCCTTCGCGCTCTCCGGCGTGAGTTGGGACGCCGCGCGCTCGGGCTATGCCCTAAAGCTTCGCGGCGTGCCAAACACCAGCCTCGTTCTGACCGTGGCCGACCTGGACCAAGTCTCCATTCTTTTGTGGGGGGAACCGATCGCCGCCTGGGGTGACCACGGCCCCTACCAGCGGGTAGAGCAGGTGGCTCTTCCGGCTGAAAGCATTCGCAGCCACGGCGGGATCGATCTGCTGTTTCAGTCCGATTCCTGGGGCAGCCGCACACAGGAGCTCTTCAGCCGCCAGCCCATGACGCTGGCCAAATTGCTGCTCTCTTCTGCGCAGGACAGCGCCCGCATGGAGACCCTTTCTTTCGGCATCACGGCGTTTTCTATGGGACTGCACGTGCTGCTCATTGCCAGCAGTTTGGTGCTTTACGCCCGCAAGCCTAGCGAAAAATACCTGCTGCTGCTCTCGGTAGTGGCTGCAGTCTCGCTGGCCGCCACCCTGTTGACCGCCACGCCCGCGCTCCTGCCCATTGCCCGCAAAACTTACCGGGCGCTTCGCCCGCTTCTTTCCATCTGCCCGGTCATGCTGCACGCGGCCATTGGCCTGCTGCTGTTTTCCAACTGCGCTCCCCGCGCTGTACAAAAAGTTCTCTCAGTGCGCGCGCTGCTGCTTTTGACCCTGGCGGTGATCGCCGCGCGCTACCTCAGCAGTTACAGCATCTACACCGCCGTGCGCTGGGTGCTTATGCTCCCCGTGGTGTGGACGCTTTCTTCCGCTTTTGCCCGCCGCCAGCCAGGAGCCGTGCCCATGCTGGTTGGCTATGCGCTCAGCGAATCGGTCACTGTGCTGCTCTTTTTGATCAACAATTTCCAAGTTGAAGCTTCGGGCGCCCTTTTGGTGTACCTGCACCTCAATCAAATGAGCTATCTTTTTGTGCTGCTCGCTTCCATGCTGGTCATCAACCGCCGCTTTGCCGATAAATTCCGCGAATCGGAAAAGCTTCGCGGCGAACTCGCCGCCATGAACGCCGGACTGGACCAGCTGGTCGAAAAACGCACACTGCAGCTGCAGGAAGAGCAAGAGGCCAAACACCGCATGATGACCAACATCTTCCACGATATTCGCAGCCCTATCTTCATTCTGCAGGGCGGGCTCGAGCAGCTCCGCCCCTCCAAAGAAGAACAGCCCGTGATAGATTCCATGCGCAGCCGTCTGGATTTTTTAAAACGGCTTACCGAAGACCTGTTTTTGATCTCTAAGCTCGAAGAAGACAGTGTGCTTTACGAGGAGTCGCGCATCGACCTGGGCGAGCTGCCTGAGGCCCTCCTTGCGATCAACCGCGGCGAAGCCCTCCGCCGCAGCATCGAGCTGGCCGCTTCCTGCGAAAAGGGACTTTGGGTCTGGGCCGACCGGCAGCGGCTGCTGCAGGCCTTTCAAAACCTGCTCGACAACGCCTTTCACTATACGCCCGCAGGCGGCAGCGTTCGTATTTGGGCCCAACGCAAAGGCAGTGACGCCCTGCTTTGCATCCGTGATACCGGCGCGGGCATTGCAGAAAAAGACCTTCCCTTCCTCTTCGACCGCTACTTCAAGCGCAGCCGGGCCGACGACCCGCACTCCTCCGGCCTTGGGCTGTACATCGCCAAAGAAATCGTCGTCCACCACCGCGGAACCATCTGCGCAACAAGCGCCCCCGGTCAGGGTTCCTGTTTTACAGTCCGCCTCCCGCTTCTGCCGCCAAACGACGGCGTCTAGCCCACCACAAAAATATCCTCCGGTTTTTCCGGAGGATATTTTTGTGCTAAAACGTCAACAAAACCTTCCGCCGCAAGAATTCGCTTGGCTGAAAAAAGCGTAAAACAGCGCTTTGTGCTTCCCACAGCTTGCAGGCTTTTTCAACGCCTCTGCCCAAGCCGCCGTTTTTTCGGTGGCCTGGTGCATTACTGTTCTGCAACGTTTGTGCCTGCAATGCGCCCAAAGGTCAGCGCGTCTGCCACAGCGTTGCCGCCCAGGCGGTTGCCGGCGTGGATACCGCCGGTCACCTCACCGGCCGCCCACAGTCCGGGAATGACATTGCCCTCGGTATCGATGACCTGCGCGCTGGTGTTGATCTGTACACCGCCCATGGTATGATGCACATTGGGCTTGTGCGGCGTGGCGTAAAAGGGGCCGGTCTCGATCTTCATAGCCATCACGTCTTTTTCAAAATCGGGGTCGTAGCCGGCATCCACGTAGGAGTTATATATCTCCACGGTGTTCACCAGCACCTCGGGATCCATGCCGAGCTGCTCGGCCAACCCTTCCAGGGTATCGGAACGCCATACGTCGCCGCGTTCCACCCAGCCGTCCAGCTGTTCCTGGCTGTAGCGCACCGCAGCCGAATTGGCGTCGTCAATGCCGTAGAACATGCCGTCGGTCTGCGCAAAGGCGGCAGCGGCAATCACGTCGCGCGCGGCGTACTCGTTCACAAAGCGCAGTCCTTCCTTGTTTACGTACAGGGTGTTCTCCGGCGCGCTCTGCAAACCGGTGCTGTCGAGATGTACGGGGTGGGAGAGCGCCATGAGCTGCACGAATTCCATGCCCACCAAATTAGCCCCAATGTCGCGGCACATAAAGATGCCGTCGCCCGTAATGGTGGCCGCGCAGTCGGTGGTAAGGTCATCGGGCAGCACCGGCCAGAAGTTGTTGTACTCGCGCACCAGCTCTACGCTGCCGCCGTAGCCGCCGGTGGCCATGATAACGCCCTTGTTTGCGTAGCAGGTCACTTCCGTGCCATTGGATTTTTCGGCGCGAATACCTACCACGGCGCCATCTTCCACAATCAGCTCTTTGCCGGCGGTCGAAAGCATGATCTCAACGCCCAGACTCTCGGCGTACGGCAGGCCTTCCGTAAAGAACGCGCTCCCCTTGGTGCCGGTGTTCTGGTGGCCGCGCTTCCACAATCCGCCGTACACCGTGGCCAGGGTATCGGTCCACTCGATGCCCCAGTTTTCCGTCCACTTGATGGTGTCCAGGCTGTTTTCGCACAGGGTCTTGATCAGCTCGTAATCGCCGTGGTACCAGTTGCCGTCCAGATCCTGGCGGGAACCGCCCTGGTAGCACTGGATGATATGCAGGTTCACGGAATCGAACATATAGGTAGTGTCGCCGGCCAGGTAGTCGGTGATCTCCTTTTTAAGCTCGATGAGCGCGGGCGCAAAGTCGCCATAGGTCGATTCGTCCTCTTCCAAAAAGCCCTTAAGGGTCTCGATCTGGCCAGCCTCAGTGGGGGTGATGCTGTTGAGCTCGGGGTCAGCTGCGTTGACCTGGCCGCCGGAAAGCACAGTATTGCCGCCCACGATCTCGCCCTTTTCCAACACGATGACCGACGCGCCCAGCTCTGCCGCCGCAATGGAAGCGGCCATGCCCGCGCCGCCGCAGCCCACCACGATAACGTCTGCGGTGTACTCTTCGGGTTCTCCGGGGCCTTCGGGCGCAATGGTGCGGTCATAAAGCAGACCAGCGTCGCCGCCGGCGGCCTCCACCGCTTCTTCCACTGCGGCGATCAGGCCGCGGCTGGAAAGCGTGGCCCCTGCCACGGTATCGACTGCCAGCGACTGATGTTCCACAATGGCCTGGGGAATGCTCTCGAAGGGGATCATCACAACGCCTTCGGTCTCGGCGTGGCTGGTGACCTCGATCGACGTAATGGCGGTCTCGCTCACCGTGACCGCTACGGTGATGTCGCCGTTGCGGCCGGTCCCCTTGCCCTCGTACGTGCCAGGCGTAAAGGAAAGCGCCGCTTCCTCTTCAGGCGAAGGCGTCGCCGTATCTGGCGTTTCCTGCCCTTCGGGCGCGGGCGTTTCCTCTGTTTCTGCCGGTGCCGCGCAGCCAAAGCAAGCCAGCGCCATCAGCAGGCACAGCGTCAAGCACAGCAGCTTTTTAAAGCCTTTCATCACAAAAACCTCCTACTCCTTTGTTTGACGGAACACAAACAAGTTCCTCAACACCCAGTATAGAAGGTTCTTTTGCTTTTGTGGGTAAAGCAATTATCAAATTCTTTTCAGGCGCCCTACCCGTCATTTTCCTCCTTCGGAAAATGCCGCTCAAACAGCCGCTGTACACACTGCCCGGCCTCTTCACAAAAGGCGCTGTAGCGGCGCATAAGGGCGCGGGCTTCGGCAGTCAGGGTCGAAAAGCCGCCGTCGCGCCCGCCCTGCCGGCTCTCGAGCGCTGCAAAGCCCATCTCCTCTTCCAGCCCGGCAATCATTTTGCGCCCCTTGCTGTACGAAATGCCCATGTGGCGGCAGGCGTCCAGCAGCGAACCGGTCTCGTCCACCAACTGCAGCAACTGCTGGGTGCCGGGGCCGTAAAAGGGGCGCTCCTTCATGAGCTGCACGCGCAGCGCCGGGCGCAGGGTGGTCAGGTCGTGCCCGGCGAGCAGGGTCTGGTAGGCCGCGTCCGAAGGGAGCTCGGTCAGCACCCCTTCGTCCGGCACCTCCACCACTTTGCGCGTCAGGCCGCTCTTTTTCAGCGCAGCGTTCAAGCCGCCTTCGCCGGTGTACCCGAGCACCGCTTCGAACCCTTCGGCGCGCAAAAGCAGCGGGTGCCCTTCCTTGCCCTGGTAAGCCGGCACGCACACCGGGCAGTCCTCTTCTTCAAGCAGCGCCTGCACGGTTTTGAGCGAAAAGAGCGGCACATCTACATGGGTAATGAGCGCCCGGCTGCACTTGCCCTGCAAATACTTCAGCCCCGCCTTGACGCTGTCGAGCATTTCGCCGGCGCTGCGCAAAAACACGAGGTTCATGCGGGAGACCAGCTTTTCGGTTTGGCCGCCGTCCTCGCCGCTGACCACGACGATGCGGCGGATGCCCGCCTGCTGAAAGAGCAGGGCGATGCGCTGCACAGCCGTGAGCGCGCCCACCTCCCGTTCGGGCTGAAACTCCGTTCTACCGGCCGTTCTGCCGGCGGCGATGATCAAGGCTGCGGTCATTGCGGCACCTCCTTTGCGCTCCGGGTCTCTCTTGGTATCCCCATTATACCACGCTCATTTGCCGCAAAAGAAGCAAAAAACGCTCAGGATAGCTCCTGGGCGTTTTTGCACGGCAGCTCTTCTCTTTTTCGGGGTCTTTCGCTGCTTTCACCGGTTCGGGCAGCTCGGCTGTCAGCCAGCGAACGGTGCAGGATCAAATCAATTCTGAACCAGCCGTTGTTCTAAAATCCCGCGCGTTTGTTTTGCAACAGGCCCGGTCTCTGGCACTGCCCGCCGGCCGGAAGCGCCCCGGGCGCGGCCAAACGGGCAGAGTACCATAGAGTGTGTTATTCTACAGCGCCGTGGTACAGGCTCTGCAGTTCTTCGTCGGTCAATTCTACGTGGTAGAACAGGCGGAAGAACTCGCGCACCTCTTCGTCCACGTCAAAGTTCAGGTATTCGGGGTAGATCAGGCCGGAAAGCCAGCGCATGCCCACGATGCGGTTGGGCCCCGGCGGGCGGTCTACCCAACTGAACGGCACGTTGGGCGTGCCGTACACCTTGCCGGCCTGCACGGCCTTAAGGGTGGCAAAGTCGGGGTCGTTCAAAATGGCGTCGGCCGCGTCGCCGCCGCTCATGTTGGACTTGGGCTCGCCGTTGACGATGATGACGTCCGGGTCCCAGGCGAGCAGCTGCTCCAACGAGATCTGCACCCGCGAGCCGTCGCCCAGTTCCAGATCGGCTGCGTTGACGGCGTTGACCAGTTCGATGATCTGCCCGTGGGAGGAGCCGGCGGGCGCGGTCTCCAGCGAATCCTCGCCGTTGCCGTAGTAAATGCGCACCTTTTCTTCTTCGGGCACGTTCATGTTGGCAATATCGTCAAAGGTCTCTTCGGCGTATACGGCCAGCTCTTCGGCCTGCTCTTTTACCCCAAACAGCTCGCCCATAAAGCGGTAGGCTTCGGGCGCGGCCATCAGATCGCCGTCCACCACCACAACAGGGATGCCGAGCTGCTCGGAAAGCGCATCGGAATCTTCGATGATGGCGTCGTTAATGGTGCCGACGTTGAGGGCGATGGTGGGGCCTGCGGCAATGACCGCCTCGTAATTGACGGCATCGCCCATGCCGAAGTTGGGCAAAGTCTCATACTCGTCCAGAATGATGCTCTTTTCAATGGCGTTGAGCTCGTAGTTCCAGCCGAGCAGCAGATCGGGAACCAGGGTGTACAGGTAAATGGCGGCCACCGGCCCGGTAGAAAATACCGATTCGATCTCGTTGGGCACGACCACGGTGCGGCCGGCCATGTCAACGATCTCGCGGGTACCGGAAGCTGCCTGCTCTTCTCCGCCGTCCTCCGGCGTCTCTTCGTCCGGCGTCTGCACGGCTTCTGGCGTTGGGTCCGCGCCCCCTTCGGGCTCCTGCGCCGTCTGCGCGCAGCCGGCGAACAGGCTCAACAGCAGCAGCAGGGCCATAAGCAGGGCGATCAAGCGTCTGTTTGGTCTCATTGTTTCCTCCTTTAATTTACTGAGGGTACATCTCCCCAAAACAACTCTGTGTTTTCATGGGCGCATTTCGTTGGAATTGACAGGGTGGAAGAAATATGGTACATTAACGTTAAGTTTGCAAAAGCGAATCGTTTTTAAAAACATTTCGTTCTGGCTGTAATTTAGCACACCGCGCCACCCCTGTCAAGACAAAAAGGAATGTGACCCATGCCGCCCCTTGCCACAGAAAAAGAAAGCGCCGCAAAGATCCGGCGCCGTTACCGCACGCTGCTTCTTGTGATGCTCGCCGTGCTCGCTGCCGCCGTGCTGTTTTCCTTTTGGGTGGGGTACTACCACCTGACGCCCGGCGAAGTCATCAAAGCCTTTTTGACCCGTTTGGGCTTTGCCGCAGATGGCCTGGACCCCAACGCC
Source organism: uncultured Christensenellaceae bacterium (assembly GCA_944384305.1). GTDB lineage: Bacteria > Bacillota > Clostridia > Christensenellales > CALWSW01 > CALWSW01. The sequence goes on along the minus strand of CALWSW010000055.1, from coordinate 4,373 downwards.
ATCACCATCTTCTGGAACATCCGGCTGCCGCGCATCCTTTCGGCTCTCTTCATCGGGGCGTCGCTTTCGGTCGCGGGCGCCACCTACCAGGGCATGTTTCGAAACCCCCTGGTCTCGCCGGATATTTTGGGCGTCTCTTCGGGCGCGAGCCTGGGCGCCTCCCTTGCCATCCTCATGGGCGCGGGCAGCCTCATGGTGCAGGGCGCGGCCTTTTTGGGGGGCATCCTCGCCGTGGCGCTTTCCTACCTCATCAGCCGCAAGTCGCCTCACTCCCAAACTCTGAGCCTGGTTCTGACCGGCTCCATGATCATGGCGCTGTGCAACGCCGGCGTCACCATGATCAAATACGTTGCCGACCCCAACGACGTGCTGCAGCAGATCACCTACTGGCTGATGGGCAGCCTCACCAAAGCCGACATGGAAGCCTTTTTGTGGAGCGTCGTGCCCATGCTCCTTGGCCTTTCCCTCATCTTTTTGCTGCGCTGGCGGGTCAACCTGCTGACCATGGACGAAGAAGAGGCCCGCAGTTTGGGCGTCAACATCCGCCGCTACCGCGTCATTTTCATTGTGGCCTCCACCCTCTTAAGCGCCGCATCGGTCTGCCTGAGCGGCCTCATCGGATGGGTGGGGCTCATGATCCCCCACATGGCCCGTGCGCTCGTGGGGGCGGACTACGGCCGCCTCATTCCCGCCAGCGCTATGCTTGGCGCGGGGTATTTGCTGCTTATGGACGACCTGGCCCGTTCCCTCCTCTCGCTGGAACTGCCCATCGGCGTGGTCACCAGCATTATGGGCGCGCCGTTCTTTGTGTACCTCATCATCAAGCGGAAGGAGGGATAACGGCCATGCTGCTCGAACTAGAAGGTGTGCGGGGCGGCTACGGCCACCAGGAGATCGTAAAAGGCGTGAGCTGCGCGGCAGACCACGGCGATATCCTCTGCCTGGTCGGCCCCAACGGCTGCGGCAAAACCACCCTCTTCCGCCTGCTTTTGGGGGTGCTTCCCACAACGGGGGGCAGCATTCGCATCGGCGGCAAAGAGACCAAGACCCTTTCGCCCAAGGCCCTGGCCAACCTCATCGCCTATATTCCGCAGTACCACACGCCGGTGTTTGCCTACACCGTGCTCGACGTTGTGATCATGGGGCGGGCCTCCCACCTTTCGGCCTTTGAAGCGCCCAAGGCCGTCGACCGCGACGCCGCTTTCGAAGCGCTCGAAAAAGTCAATGCCGCCCATCTCGCCAACCAAAAATACACTGCGCTCAGCGGCGGGCAGCGGCAGCTCATCCTCATCGCCCGGGCCATTTGCCAGTCGGCCCAGGTCTTTGTCATGGACGAGCCCGCCGCCAACCTCGACTACGCCAACCACCAACTCCTCATGGAAGTGGTGGCCGACCTTGCCAAGCGGGGCTACTGCGTGGTCATGTCCACCCACAGCCCCGAACACCCCGCTTCCATCGGCACCAAAGTGCTGCTGATGCGCGCAGGCCAGGTAGCCGCCTTTGGACCGCCCCAAGAAGTCATCACGCCAGAACACTTGCAGGCGGTGTACGGCATTGAGATGGACGTCGCCACCGTCACCGACCGCTACGGGGTGCAGCGCACCATCTGCCTGCCGGTCAAACGCCCGGGGGAAACCATATCGTGAAAGGAGCAACCTTTATGGAAACGCCGTTTGAAACCACCGCCAACCGCGAGGACCTCGCGTATTTTGCCGCGCTGCAGAACGCTCACCCTGCCGAAGCGCCCTGCCACACCGCCAAGCTGTGGGACCGCCGGGCAGAAGAGTGGCAAAAGGACTTTGTGAACAACCGCAAGGGGAACTTCCGGGTAAACAGCGCCCTCAACTACCTCACCGCCCGCGGCGTGCTGCAGCCGGAGTACGACGTGGTGGACATCGGCTGCGGTCCGGGGCGGTTCGTGGCGGCCTTTGCCCAAAAGGCCCGCACGGCCCTGGGGCTGGATCTTTCCCCCAAGATGGTCGCTTACGGCAAAGAGTACCTGAAGGCGCAGGGCACACAAAACGCCGATCTGCAGGTGTGTGATTTTCAATCGCTCGACCTTGACGCCGCGGGCTGGCGGGGGGCGTTCGACCTGGTGTTCAGCTCCATGACCCCCGCCATCCACGGCACGGCGGGGCTTGAAAAACTCATCGCCATGAGCCGCGCCTGGTGCTGCAACGTCTCGCACCTTTATAAGCGCAACGCCCTGCGGGAGCGCGTGCTGCAGGAGGTGCTGGGAAGAGACCCCCAGCCCATTTTGCACGGGCGCAGCGGCCTGTACTTTTACTCCACCTTCAACTGGCTGTATTTGATGGGCTACTGCCCCGAGACCAGCTACGAAGTGCATCACCAGGAGGTGCGCATCACGCCGGACGAGGATTACGCCGCCTTCTTCACCTCGCATATGCTCGACGAAGAAGACCAACGCGAAGAGGTCGCCAAAGAGGTGCTTTTGTGGCTGAAGGCCCACGCCGGCCCGGACGGCACGATCTTAGAAGAAAGCGACACCTGCTACGCCCGCATTTTGTGGGATGTGCGGCAAAAAACCAGCCGCCAGGACTACCGCGCCATGCTCCAGGAGGATTGACCCATGCAGCAGCTCCCCACCCGAAGCGAAGTATTAGATGCCCTTTTTGCCGCCTGGACGCCGGAAGAAAAAACCGAAACCATCCCCACCGCGCAGGCGCTGGGCCGGGTGCTCGCGCGGGACCACTTTGCCCGCTATTCGCTGCCTGTGGTGCGCGCCTCGGCCATGGACGGCGTGGCCGTAGATTCCTCGCGCTTTGCAAACGGCACGCCCGACACCTCTGCCTGGGTGCTGGGGCAGGACTTTTGCCGGGCCGACACCGGCGACGATTTTGACGACCGCTTCGACGCCGTCATCCCCATCGAAGAAGTTTCGCTCGTTGGCGGCCGGCTGACCCTGGCGCCGGGCGCTGCTGTGCGCCCGGGTCAGAATGTGCGCCCGGCGGGCAGCACCCTCCAAAAGGGCGCGCTAGTGGGCCAGCAGGGTCGCCGCCTGCGTTCGTTTGACTTGGCCGCTCTCGCCATGGGCGGCGCGGCAGAGGTCGAGGTCTGGCAAAAGCCCCGCGTCGCTTTTTTGCCGACGGGCAGCGAGCTCGTGCCCCTGGGGCAGGCGCCCCTGCGGGGGCAGAACATCGACAGCAACAGCGTGCTCGCCGCCAACCTGCTCCGCGAAATGGGCGCAGAGCCCCTGTGCTTTCCCATTGCCGCCGATTCCAAAGCCGGGCTGGTCGCGGCGCTCGACCGGGCGCTCGCAGAGGCCGACATCGTGCTGTTAAACGGCGGCTCCTCCAAAGGCGAGGAGGACTTCAACGCCCGCCTGCTCGAAGAGCGGGGACAGGTGCTCTTCCACTGGGTGGCGGCCGCGCCGGGCAAGCCGCTGTGCGTTGCCATGATCGGCGGCAAACCGGTCATCGACCTTCCCGGGCCGCCGCTAGCCGTGTTGTACGGCATGGACTGGTGTGTGCGCGCCATGGTCTGCCGCATGCTCCGCCTGCCCTTCCCCCGCCGCCAAACCATTGCCGGCAAGCTTACCGAACCCATCGCCGCGCCCCCTTCCATGGAGATCTTGTGCATGATGGACGTTCAAAAAACCGCCGGCGGCTACAACGTGAAGCAAAAGCCCTGGCGGGGCGGCAGCATGGCCGATTCTTTGACGGCCGGCGCGTTTTACACCACTGAGCTGGGCACGGCCCGCAAAGAAGCGGGCGAGACCATCGAAGTGACCCTGCTGCGCGGCGCCGAGGATTTTGACCATGCCTGAGCACTTGTTTTTGACCGGCAAAAAACGGGTGGGCAAGTCCACCCTGCTGCAAAGAATACTGCCCGCCTTCCCCCGGCCAGTGGGGGGGGTTTACACCCTGCGCACCGCCGGGGTCGTGCCCTCTGTTCGTTCCGTTCACCTGCTGCGCGCCGGAACCAACGAACGGCCCACCCTAAACAACCTGCTGTTTCTTTGCGCCCCGCACGACCCGGCGCAGGCCGCCGCGCGCTTTGACGCGCTGGGCTGCGCGGCGCTTGAAGCCAGCGCGGGAGCGGCGCTTTGGGTCATGGATGAGCTGGGCCCTAACGAAAGCGCCGCGCAGCGCTTTTGCGCCGCTGTTTTGGCCGCGCTCGACGGCGCCATCCCCATCCTGGGCGTACTGCAGGAGGCCGACACCCCCTTTTTGCAGCAGGTCGCCGCCCACCCCCGTGTGCGCGTGGTGCGGGTGACCGAAGAGAACCGCGATGCGCTCGCGCGCGATTTGCCCCAAAAATTTTGCCGCTAGTCTCCGTTGTTTTACAAAAACAGCCTCCGCGTGGAAGGCTGTTTTTTGTAAAGAGGCGGCTTGCAGGAAAATATTGGTTCT